>CAKOVG010000005.1 GCA_934121875.1 uncultured Clostridia bacterium | reverse complement strand
GGCACTAGAAAAGTAATAGCTGAACACTCTACTATTGGTATTTTAGTAACTACTGATGGAAGTATTACAGATATTCCGAGAGAAGATTATATTAATGCTGAGGAACGTGTTGTAAAAGAATTAAAGGAGCTTAACAAACCTTTTGTTATTGTTTTAAATAGTAATGATCCGTTTTCTGATTATACTAAGGCTTTAGCTAAAAAACTAGAAGAAAAATATGGTGTATCTGTCTTACCTACTGACTGTGCTAGATTAGATATTGAAGATATTGACGACATTTTTAGTAAGATTTTATATGAGTTTCCTATTGAAACAATTAATATTGATTTTCCCCGTTGGGTTGATGGCTTGCCTGATGATCACTGGTTAAAAGTTGAGTTATATGACGAAATTGAAAAAGCTTTTGATAATATTCGTATATTAAAGCAAGTGGATAGTGGCATAGGTCAACTTCAAAATACTAAGGTTATTACTAGGACCTCCTTAACTGAAATTAGACTCGGTGAAGGCAGTGTAAGAGTTTCTATTGAATTAGTTGATGAGTTATTCTATAAAGTTTTAACAGAAATTTCCGGTGTTGAAATTGATAATGAAGGTGCACTATTTAGTACGATGACAGAATTTGCAAGGACTAAAAAACAATATGATAAAATAGCATATGCTTTAGAAGAGGTAAAAGCTACTGGTTATGGAATTGTCACTCCTTCTATTGACGAATTGATTTTAGAAGAACCTGAAATGGTAAAACAAGGTACACGTTTTGGAGTAAAACTAAAAGCTAAAGCTCCAAGTATACATATGATAAGAGCAGATATTGAAACTGAAGTGTCTCCTATTGTTGGTAGTGAAAAACAATCTGAAGATTTGGTAAATTACCTACTTTCTGAATTTGAATCAGACCCTAAGAAAATTTGGGAGTCTAACATTTTCGGTAAAAACTTACATGAACTTGTTAATGAAGGATTGCAAAATAAATTAGCTAGAATGCCAGATGATGCTCAAGCTAAGCTTCAAGAGACTTTAGAACGTATTGTTAATGAAGGCAGTGGTGGACTAATTTGCATAATTCTTTAAAATTTTTGAAACGTATTGAATTGAGTTCAATACGTTTTTTTGAATATTTTTTATTTTTTTGAAAATAATAAATGTAGAATTTTTATGTTTTGGAGTTATTATGAGTTTTAAAGATAAGCTTGCAAATATAGTTAAGTGTGTGTTTGATTCACCCGACCAAAATGAATATAATTTTTCCTTATCTGGCCCTTATGAAAATGATGGTAACAATGTTAATATAACTTCTGAGGTGCTTGATAAAAATAAGGAAATCTTTGAAGCAAAGAGCATTTTTCCTAGTCTTTCTGTTAATCTTGAATATATTAAGGTTAAATATAATCTTTTAATAAATAGTGATATTATTGTTAGAGAGTTCACTTTGACAGCCAGAAACAGGCAGTATCAAGCTTTTCTTCTTTTTATTGATGGTATGGTAAATTCTCAGCTTGTAAATAATAATGTCTTAGAGGCTCTTATGATGCGCAATAGAGCTAACATTTTTGACGGTGAACAAAATCAAGTTATAAATGAGGCTAAAACAAATAATATTACTGTCAGAAAAGTTAAAAAGTTTGATTTAGAAGCATATATATCTGACTGTTTGCTTCCTCAAAATAGTGTTAAAAAAGTTAGCTCTTTTAAAGATGCTTTTAATGGTGTTAATATGGGTAATTGTTTGCTTTTTGTTGATACTCTTGGAATTGCTTATGATATAGATGTAAAAGGCTTTAAACAAAGAGGTGTCGAACCACCTAATAATGAAGTTATTATTAAAGGACCTCAAGAAGGATTTGTTGAAAATATTCGTACTAACACCTCTCTACTTCGTCGAATTATTAACAATGAAAATTTAATAATTGAAGGGATTGAAGTTGGTAATTTAAGCAAAACAAAATGTTGTATTTGCTACATTCAAGATATTGCAAATGCTGATTTGGTTGCAGAAGTAAAATTCAGAGTTAGTAATTTAAAAATTGATGCTTTGCTTTCGAGTGGTGAACTTCAGCAATTGATTGAAGATAAAAATAGCTATACAATTCCTCAAATAATTTCAACAGAAAGACCTGATAAAGCTGCTAAGCATTTATATAGCGGTAAAGTAGTGGTTATAGTTAATGGAAATCCTTATGTTCTTATTATGCCAGCTAATTTTACTGATTTTATTGCATCACCTGAAGATAGTAATTTGAAGTTTCAGTTTGCAAATTTTTCAAAATTTTTGCGTTTAATTTCAATTTTTATAACATTACTTCTTCCTGGTTTATATGTTGCAATTTCAGACTTTCACCAAGAATTGCTCCCTACTGAATTATTGTTTTCTGTAATAGCTTCAAGGGAAAATGTTCCATTTCCTATTATTTTTGAAATTTTGCTTATGGAAATTTCTTTTGAACTTATTCGTGAAGCAGGTTTAAGGGTTCCTTCACCTATAGGTCCAACCACTGGTATTGTTGGTGCTTTGGTTTTAGGACAAGCGGCTGTTAGTGCTAATATTGTAAGTCCTATTTTAATTATTGTTGTTGCAATTACTGGTATTGCATCTTTTGCTATCCCTGATTTTTACTTTGGTTATCACTTGAGAATACTAAGGTTTGGTTTTACTCTTTTAGGGTATATTGCAGGATTTTTTGGAATTGCTATTGGTCTTTGTGTATATGTTACCATTTTATGTAGTATCAAATCTTTTGGAGTTCCATTTATGGCTCCATATAGCCCTATTACAAATATAAATGGAAGTGGATTTTTTTTAGATCCAATGTGGAAACGTGAAAAAAGACCTGATTATTTAAATACTCAAAGGCAAAACTCACAGTCTCACATAAGTAGAACTTGGAAATATTAATAGAAAGGAGCAATTTTATGACAGAACAAAAATTAGGAAAATGGGAAGCAATTATTTTAATTGTTGCTATTATTGTAAATCACATAATTTTAGGCTTACCAAGAAGTATTGTATCTGAACATGCATCCGCTTCTATTCTTAATGTTATATATATTAGTAGTATTGCTCTAATTTTAATATTCTTAATTTGTAAATTATCAGAGAATTTTCCTAATTTAGATATTATAGATATTTCTGAATTTTTAGGCGGTAAAATTTTAAAAATAGGAGTTTCAATTTTATTTTTACTCTATATTACTTTTATTACTGGAATATTGCTTAGAAGTTTTTCTGAAGGTCTAAAGCTTGTATTTTTTCCTAGAACTTCATTACCTATAATTATGATTTTATTTTTAATTGCTATTGTATTTATGAATAAGCTTAATATTGTTTCTATAGCTCGTGCTAATTTATTTTTTACAATATTAGTTGCCATTAATATAATTCTTATATTTATAGGTAATTGGAAAAATCTCACATTCCAGAAGATTTTTCCTATTCTAGGGAATGGTGCTTATACAACATTTTTTAGTGGATTAAGTGATTTATTTGCCTTTGGTGGAATTACTTGTATATACCTTATTCCACCTTATTTAAAAAATCAAAAAGACTTTAAAAAAGTAGCTTATACGTCTGTTGGACTTTCTGCATTTTTTTTACTAATCAGTGCAGCAACTTTATTGTTTATTTTTCCACCTACTATTATAGAACAACAAATATTCCCTATTTATTTGGCTTCTCGTTTTATAGACTTTAGTAGATTTTTTCAAAGGTTAGATGCATTATTTTTACTTATTTGGTTACTTTCTATTATATGTTATTTGGCAATTGTTCTTTATCTTTCTACTAGCATATTTAAAAAAGTAATCAATTTAAAATATTCAAAATGGATATCTGCTTTGTTTGCTTTATTTATATTTGGAACTGCTTTAATTCCTAAAAATATGCAAGAAATAAACTTTTTAGAAAATACTGTGTATCGATATATTATTTTAATTTTAGTATTTTTCTTAAGTTTTATTGTTTTAATTTTAGCTAATATTAAGTATTTAAAAAGTAAAAAATTGAAAGGAATTATTAATGAAAAACGCATATAAATATATTTTAATTATATTGGTAGCAATGTTATTTTCTTTTGCATTTACAAGTAGCCACCGTATTCAAAGTATAGATGATTTAACTTATATTGTTGCTTTAGGTATTGATGTTGGAGATACAGAAAAATTAAAAGTTACATTTCAATTTACTAAGCCAAGTGCTGCTTCTGGTGAAGATTCTTCAAATGAAAATTCTTCTATAATTATGGATACAATAGAGGCTCCTTCTATTGATGCTGCTCTTAATTTAATGAATACTTATTCTAGTAAAGAAATAAACTTATCTCATTGCAAGCTTATAATATTTTCTGAAGAAATTGCAATGTCTGGAATTAAAGAAGAAATATTTTCCTTAGCTAATAAAGTTCAAATTAGGCCTGATACAAATATTCTTATAACCACTTCATCTGCTAGAGACTATATTGCAAGTGTAAAACCTACTTTGGAAAATTTAATAACGAAATTTTATGCTACATTTCCTAATTCTAGTGAATATACTGGATATATTGTAGATGCTAATCTTGGACAATTTATGAATAAAATAACATCTCTTGCTTCTCAACCTGTTGCACTTTTACGGCAATGTAATTTCTAAAGCTGATTCTAATCAATCCTCTAATAATAAAAGTGCTGATGATTCTGGTAGTGAAATTTTAGAAGCCAAAAATGGTGTTGAAAATGTTGGTACTGCAGTATTTAGGCATGACAAGCTTGTTGGTACTTTAACTCCTTTAGAAACTGTTGCTCATTTGATTGTCACTGGTAAAGTTAAAAGCTGTAATATCTCAATGTCAGACCCTGAAAACAAGGAAAATTTAATTGATTTATATTTTGATTTTACTACAAGCCCTAAAATTAATGTTTCGCTTTTAAATGGAACACCTTATATAAAAATAAAGGTTAAGGCAAATGCAACTATTTCTTCTATTAAGCAATTGTCTAATACTAATACTGAACAGCAAATAAAACTAACTCAGGAATATGCTAATAATTATTTAGAGAAATTACTTTTACATTATTTATATAAAACTTCAAAAGAATTGAAGTCTGATTGTAGTGGTTTTGGTAATTATGCTTTAAAAAATTTTAAAACTATGCAAGAATTAGAGAATTATAACTGGTTACAACATTATCAAGATTCATTTTTTAAGGTTGAGCCTGAAGTTGCAGTTGATTCAGGATTTTTGCTAACAGGAATTTAAAAGGAGATTTTTATGGTTGTAGATTTTTTAGTGTTTTTATTTGCATTACTCGCTTTGGTTGAAAGTATTAGTTATGGTTTTTATGAATTTGTAGTAAACAAGAATAAGCTCGGAGGCTTAATTTCAATCTTTCTTACTATTATAGGATTTGCATTTGCTATTACAATGTATTTTATATATTAAAACGTATTAGTCCTTCTACTGTGTTTGGAAGTTCTACAAACATTCCAAATGATGTTATACTCGAAATAATTCCTTCATATTCTTCGCCTATTTTGCTTTGCATATATTCAGCTTTTTTAATAGCGTCTGCATCTCGCTCTACTTTTTGTGCAATTTTTTCTCTTTCAGATGAACGTTCTGCATATTTTACAGCTTGACTACTATATTTTTCTATTTCATTTTCTTTTAGTTGATAATTTTCTTCTATATATTTTGATATTATTCTGTGTATGAATAAGTCTGGGTATCTTCTTATTGGTGATGTGAAGTGGCAATAGTATTTACTTGCAATTCCAAAGTGCCCTTTGTTTTCCGCATCATATCTTGCTACTTTTAGAGTTCTTAATATAAGGTTTGATACTATTCTTTCTTCTGGTTTTCCTTTAACTTTTTCTAAAACTTCTGCAAATGCTTTTGGGTGAATATTGTCTTTGTTTCCTTTTATTTTGTATCCTAAATTCCATAAGAATTTATTTAGTTCTGCTATTTTTTCTTCGTCTGGTACCTCATGTACACGATATATAAATGGAGCCTCTAACCAATAAAATTTTTCTGCTACTGTTTCATTGGCAGTTAGCATAAATTGCTCTATAATTTCATTTGCAAAATACATTTCATATTTGTCTACATTTATTGCTACTCCTTGTTCATTTAATGTTATTTTGCTTTCTGGAATATCTAAATTTAGGCTTCCTGCTTTTGTTCTTCTTTGTTTTAGTATATTTGCAAGTTCTGCCATTCTTTTAAAGTGTTCAAAGTATGGTTCACATTCTTTTAATAATTTTTGTTTTTCTTTTGGTTTAAATATGCCTTTATCCTCTACACCTTCTATTTTGTCTAGTATAGTTTGTACTTCTTTGTAACTCATTCTTCTAGTTACTTTTATTACGCTTTTTTGTATGTCTGAAGATACTACTTCACCTTTTTTGTTTATTTCCATTAAAACAGTTATTGCAAATCTATCTTCTTTTTGATTTAAACTACATATTCCATTTGACAGTTCTTTTGGAAGCATTGGTATTACTCTATCTAGCATATATATGCTAGTACCTCTGATTATTGCTTCTTTATCAAGTATAGATTTTTCCTGAACATAATAGCTAACATCTGCAATAGACACATTTAAAAGATAATTTCCATTTTTTAATTTTTCTACTGATACTGCGTCATCTAAGTCTTTTGCATCTTCTCCATCAATAGTAAATATTATTTTATTTCTTAAATCTAATCTATTTGGAATGTCTTTTTTTGCTACTTCTTGTTTTATTGCTTTTGCTTCATTTATAACTGTTTCTGGAAATTCATATGGTAGGTCGTAGTCTTTAACTAATGAAAGCATGTCCACTCCTGCTTGATTTATATTACCTAATATTTCAATTATTTTACCTTCTGCTTTTCTATTTTTTTCAGGTAATTTTAATATTTGCACTACTACTTTTTGATTATTTTTAGCTTTTTTACTGTTCTTTTTAGATATGTATATGTCTGCTTTTATTTTTTTGTCATCAAGCACAACAAAACCGAAGTTTTTACTTTTTTGAAAAACTCCCACATATTTATCTTTTTCAAATTCTTGATTTTCTTTCTTTAACTCTTCTTTCATACTTTTCCTTTACTTTTATTATCTCATAACTTTAATTTTATATACAGCAAAATGTGGCAGAATAAGATTCTGCCACATTTAAATTTCTATACTAGATATAGGATTCCTAAGGCAATTGCTAATACAACAAACGTAATTCCAAGAATTATAGTCCATTTTTTTAGCCTACCTTGCTTTGTTCTTCCTTTATTTTGTTCATAAAAGTTATTAGTTGAAGAACCGGTAATTGTTCCTGAAGCTCCTTGCTTTTCACTATTTTGTATAGTAGCCAAAATAATCAAAGCAATACATACAATAATATAAATAACTAATATGATATATTTTAGTATTTCCATATTTCACACTCTCCTATATTTGCTTCTTTGAAACAATTATTAAACTAGTTTTAAAATAACCATTTCTGCATTATCACCTTTTCTTGGTCCTAATTTAAGCATAGTTGTGTATCCACCAACTCTTCCTTCATATTTAGGAGCAATTTCATTAAATAATTTTGCAGTTAAATCAATGTTATTTCCTTCACTATCTTTAACTTTATTGATGTTTTTCATCATTTTTCTTCTAGCATTTAATCTTGATGGCATATCTTTTTGTCTTTTTTCAGTTGTTGTTTCTTTTACTACTCTTAGATATTCTTTACCATTTTTGCTTTTTACAAGTTCTGTTACTTTGTTTCCCTTGCTATCTAATTTTGCTTTAGAAACTTTTACGTCTACCATTTCAAAATTATCTTTTTCTTTTACAGCCAATGAAATTAAGCTATCTGCAATTGCTTTTACTTCTTTTGCTCTAGCTTCAGTAGTTTCTATTTTTTCATGTAGCATTAAATCAGTTGTTAAAGTTTTTAACATTGCTAATCTAATATCTGTTGTTCTACCTAATTTTCTATTTGTAGCCAATTTTTTTTCCTCCTTCTGCCCTTATTCTTCATCTTTGGCAAAATCTAATTCTAATGCATGTAACTTATTAGTTACCTCATCTAAAGATTTTTTACCAAGATTTCTTACTTTCATCATTTCAGCTTCTGATTTATTTATTAAATCTTCTACTGTAGAAATTCCAGCTCTTTTTAGGCAATTGAATGATCTAACTGATAATTCTAAATCTTCAATTGACATTTCAAGAACTTTTTCTTTTTTAGATTCTTCTTTTTCTACCATTACTTGTGTATTTTTAGTAGTTTCTGATAAATCTATAAATAGTTCTAAGTGACCTGTCATAACTTTTGCAGCTAAGCTTAGCGCTTCGTCTGGAGTTAAGCCTCCATTTGTCCAAACTTCAATTGTTAGTTTGTCATAATCTATCATTTGTCCAACTCTAGTATTTTCTACTGCATAGTTTACTTTTTTTACAGGTGTATATATAGAGTCTATTGGAAGTACTCCCAATGCTTGGTCTGGTTTTTTGTTCTTTTCAGCATTATTATAGCCTCTTCCCATATTAGCAGTCATTTCCATTACTAAATGTCCACCTTCTGCAACTGTTGCAATATGTAAATTTGGGTTTAATACTTCTACTGTTCCATCTGTAATTATATCTCCTGCTTTAACTTCTCCTGGTCCTTTAAAATCAATTCTCAAAGTTTTTTCTTCGTTTTTTTCTTGTTTTAAGCAAACACTTTTTAAGTTGACTATAAGTTCTGGAACATCTTCTACAACATTTGGAATTGTAGAGAATTCATGTAATACTCCGTCAATTTTTACACTTATAATAGCAGTACCTGGAAGAGATGATAACAAAATTCTTCTTAAAGAGTTACCAATTGTGATTCCATATCCTCTTTCTAGTGGTTCACATACAAATTTTGCATAGTGATTTTCCTCGTCTACCTCTAAGCATTTAATATTTGGCTTTTCAAATTCTATCATTTTTACCTCCTAATAGATAACAAAAAAACATTTTTATTTTAATAATCAAATTATTATTTAGAGTAAAGCTCTACTATTAAATGTTCTTCAACTGGAAGATCTACATCTTCTCTTGATGGTAGTCTTACAACTTTACCACTTAAATTTTTCTCATCTTTTTGTAGCCATTCTGGTACTGGTCTTGCTGCATTTGCTTCAACATTTGCTTTAATAACACCATTGTCTTTTCTAATTTCTCTTACAGAAATAACATCTCCTACTTTTACTAAGTAAGATGGTATATCAACTTTTTGTCCATTTACTTCAAATGCTCCATGTGTTACTAACATTCTAGCTTGTGCTCTTGAGCTACCATATCCTAAACGGTATACTATATTGTCTAGTCTTGTTTCTAAGATTTGTAGTAATACTTCACCAGTAATTCCTTTTGTAGATGCTGCCATATCAAAATATTTTCTAAATTGTTTTTCACTTACACCATAGAATGATTTTGTTTTTTGTTTTTCTCTTAATTGAGTACCATATTCAGATAATTTTTTCTTTTTTTGTCCGTTTTGACCTGGCGCATAATTTCTTCTTGAAATACTGCATTTGTCTGAATAGCATCTTGCTCCTTTTAAGAACAATTTTTGTCCTTCTCTACGACAAATACGGCATTGTTCATCTTTATATCTTGCCATTTTATTTTTTCACCTTCCTTATACTCTACGTCTTTTTGGTGGTCTACAACCATTGTGAGGAATTGGAGTAACATCTTTAATTGAGCTAATCTCTAATCCTGCTGATTGTAATGACCTAATTGCTGCTTCACGACCAGAACCTGGTCCTTTTACAAATACTTCTACTGATTTTAATCCGTGTTCCATTGCTGCTTTAGCTGCTGTTTCAGCTGCTTCTCCTGCTGCAAATGGTGTGCTTTTTCTTGAACCTTTAAAACCTAGTTCACCAGCACTTGCCCAAGAAATTGCATTTCCTTGAACATCTGTAATTGTAACGATTGTATTGTTAAAACTAGAATGAATATGAGCCATACCTTTTTCAATGTTTTTTCTGTCTCTTCTTCTAGTTACTGTTTTTTTAGTTACATTTTTTGTTGCCATTTTTAATTTTTCCCTCCTTATTTAGGCTTTGTTACTTTTGCTAATTATTTTTTGCTTTTGCTAACTAATTTTCTAGGGCCTTTTCTTGTACGGGCATTAGTTTTTGTTCTTTGTCCTCTAACTGGAAGACCTCTTCTATGTCTTAAACCTCTATAACATCCAATTTCAGTTAGTCTTTTGATATTTAATGCAACTTCTCTACGTAAGTCACCTTCAACTTTATAACCGTCCATTGCTTTTCTGATTGCTTGTACTTGGTCATCTGTTAAGTCTTTAACTCTAATATCTGGATTAACCTTTGCCTCTGCTAGAATTTTTTGAGCACTTGTTAGTCCTATACCATAAATATATGTTAGACCAATTTCTACTCTTTTTTCTCTAGGTAAATCAACTCCTGCTATACGAGCCATTTTTTTGCACCTCCATAGTTTTTATTTTGCTATTCTTAAATTTTGTTTTTTAGTTTGTCTTAAGTTATTATTGGTGAAATGCATTAGTATCTTTATACTAATCAATAATACTTTTGGACATATATATAAACACAAATCAGAATTAAAAGGAAAATAAATTTTCCTTTCAGCCGCTATCTAAAATTTGTGTTATATTCAATAATTATAATAAATTAACCTTGTCTTTGTTTGTGTTTTGGGTTTTCACAGATTACTCTGATAACACCTTTTCTTTTAATAACTTTGCATTTTTCACATATAGGTTTTACTGATGGTCTTACTTTCATTTTAGTTCATTCCTTTCTTAGATTAGTTTTTATTGAATTTTAAAAAGAATTAGTATATTGCTAGGCAAAGATTGTTAAAAAGGCAAAGGTGCATACGTTTGTATGTAACCGCGTTTTGAGTAATCTTTAACAAAGCAAGATGCTGATTGTTTTCAAAATTTATTTGGCACGCCATGTAATACGACCCTTACTAAGATCATAAGGCGATAGTTCAACTTTTACTTTATCTCCTGGAAGAATTTTAATATAATTCATTCTTAATTTTCCAGAAATATGAGCTAAGATTTGATGTCCATTTTCTAGTTCAACTTTAAAATTAGTGTTTGGTAATGCTTCTACAACAGTACCTTCAACTTCTATAACATCCTCTTTTGACATATTTTCCTCCATTATTTTCTTGAAAAATATTTCTAAGTATAATTAGATAAATTTCCCATTTGCACATAAGTACAATATCTTATATAGTATACTTTATTTTTTCAATAATGTCAATACTTCTGGCTCTTTTTCTGTAATTAAAATTGTATTTTCATAATGTGCTGCTAAAGATCCATCTTCAGTAACAATTGTCCATCCATCATCTAATATACAAATATTTGGCTTTCCCATCATTACCATTGGTTCTATTGCTAGAGTCATGCCAGGTTCAAGTCTTACTCCTCTTCCTGCTTTTCCGTAATTTGGAATTCCTGGATCCTCATGCATTTCTTCTCCAATTCCATGTCCTTGAAATTCTCTTACAACATTGTATCCATTTTTTTCTACAAATTCTCCTATTGCATGAGAAATATCTCCAACTCTGTTTCCTTTTACAGCATATTTAATTCCTTCAAAAAATGCTTGTTTTGTAATATCTACTAGTTTTTGTTTTTCTGGTGAGGTTTTTCCAACAATAAATGTTCTTGCGGCATCACCATTAAATCCATTTTTATATACTACTAAATCTATACTTACAACATCTCCATCTTTTATAATTGTTTTTTTAGATGGAATTCCATGTATAATTTCATCATTTATTGAAATACACAAAGTTCCTGGAAATGCTGGCACTCCCTTTTCACCACTTGGATAACCTTTTTGTGCTGGTATTCCTCCATGTTCTCTAATAATTTTTTCTGCAAAATTATCTAAGTCCATGGTTGTTATTCCTGGTTTTATGTATTTTTCTATTTCATCATATACTAATGCTGTAAGTCTACATGCTTCTCGCATTTTTTCAATTTCTTTTTGTGATTTTATTGTTACCAATTTTTTTACCTTCTTTAAAAATTTACTTTTTTTAATATTATATCAACTGCTTGTTCTGTTGAATTTTCTGCAGTTGGATTTTCTGGAGTAATAGTAACTAAAACTCCTTTTTGTTTGTAATATTCGATTAATTCTTTAGAGTTTTCTCTATATACTTCTAATCTAGTTTTAATTGTTTCTTCTGTGTCATCTGTTCTTGTAACAAGCTTTGAACCACAGATGTCACATATTCCTTCTATTTTTGAAGGTTTAAATTTTGTATTATATATTGCTCCACATTCCTTATTTGAACATGTTGCTCTGTTTAAAATTCTTTCTATAATTACTTGGTCAGGTACAACTAATTCGGGTACTATGTCTATTTCTTTTCCTTTTTCACTTAATATTTTATCTAAAGCTTTTGCTTGTTCAATAGTTCTTGGAAAGCCGTCTAAAATAGCACCATTTTTAGTATCTTCCCAATTTAGTCTATCTTTTACAATATTTATTGTTATTTCATCTGGTACTAAATTCCCTTGTGAAATATAACTATTAGCTAGTTCTCCAAGTTCTGTTCCCTTTTTTATTTGTTCTCTAAACATATCTCCTGTTGAAATATGTGGTAAATTAGTTTTTTTAGCTAATACTTTAGCAGTTGTTCCTTTTCCACTTCCTGGAGCTCCTAACATAATAATATACATATTTAGTTCTCCTTTCACGCATTACGGACGGAACCAGTTTTTACACCTATCCGCCCCTTCTGCCCTAATTTTTAAGATATATCTTATTTATTATTCTTTTCTATATTTGAAAGATTATAATTTTGAATTAAATGCTTAGATTGCTAGGAATGCGAATTTTAAATGAATGAGGTGTGCTTTTTGCACATTGATTTCATTTAAAATGATGCATGACAATGCAAGATGAGTATTTAATTCGAAATTAGTCTAAAAAGCCTTTGTAATGTCTCATAACCAATAAAGACTCTAATTGTTGTACCATTTCAAGTGCAACACCTACAACGATTAGGATTGATGTGCCACCAAATGCTAAGTTTATATTTGGTATAAACCTTACAAGCATAGGTAATATTGCTATAACTGCTAAGAATAGTCCTCCAAACCATAATAGTTTAGATAATACTGATGATAAATAATCTGTTGTTGGTTTTCCTGCTCTAATTCCTGGTATAAATCCACCATTTTTCTTAATGTTGTTTGATACCTCTGCTGGATTAAATGTTACATAAGTGTAGAAGAATGTAAATCCAACAATTAATAATAAATATACAATTGCATTTGCAATAGTGTAGCCTACTGGTACAGCTGATGTTGAAGTTGCAATTGAAAAATTATATATTACATTCCAAAATCCTGTTTGATTTGCAATATTTGGTGCAAACATTTGAATAATCATAGCTGGAAATGTCATAAATGATGAAGCAAAAATTATTGGCATAACACCAGCCATTGCTAGCTTAAGTGGAATATGTGTATTTTGTGCTCCTACCATTTTTCTTCCTACTACTTTTTTAGCATATTGTACAGGTATTCTTCTTTCGGCTTGTTGTACAAATACAACTCCAGCTATTAAAATTACTGCTCCAACAATAATAGCTAAAGAGCTTAACAATCCAGCTGTACTAAATGCTCCTGTTCCAAATATTAGGTTCCATATCATAGTTACTGCACTTGGCAAACCAGAAATAATACCTACAAATATAATCATAGAGATACCATTTCCTATACCTTTATTTGTAATTTGATCTCCTAACCACATTAAAAGTGATGTTCCTGCCATTAATGAAATAACTACCAATGCTCCTGTTAAGAAGTCTGTTTTTACGAAAATTCCAGAAGCTTTATAAGTTAAATATAATCCTATACCTTCGATTAGTGCAAGCACTACTGTCAAAAGTTTAGTATATCTATTTATTTTATTTCTTCCTTCTTCTCCACCTTCCTTCATTAATCTTTCTAATGAAGGTATTACCATTCCTAATAATTGAATTACAATTGAAGCTGTAATATATGGTGTAATAGTCATAGCAAAGATAGAAAATCTTGAAAAAGCTCCACCTGAAATTAAGTCTATTAGACCTGCTATGCCATTACTTGCACTATTCATTGCTTCATTTAATGTAACTGTATTTACACCAGGTACTGTAATAAAACATCCTAATCTAAATAATACGATTAAAAGTAATGTATATAATATTCTTTTTCTAACGTCTGGCGTTTTTAATGCATTTTTAATAGTTTTAAACATTAAATCACCTCAGCCTTTCCACCTAAAGCTTCTATTTTTTCTTGTGCAGCTTTAGTGAATTTTACAGCTTTAACGTTTACTTTTTTCTCTAATTTTCCTGTTGCAAGAATAACAATTCCGTCTTTTGCTTTACGAATAATTCCATCTTCGATTAAGCTTTCTGCTGTAACATCTTCTTTGCTTGATTTGTTAAGCATTGTAAGTGTTACTTCTACATAATCGTTAGCATGAACGCTATTGTTGAATCCTCTTTTTGGTAATCTTCTATATAAAGGAGTTTGACCACCTTCAAAGCCTCTTCTAACTCCACCGCCACTTCTTGCTTTTTGACCTTTATGTCCTCTTCCAGAAGTTTTTCCAAGACCTGAACCAACTCCACGACCTACAACTGTCTTTTTCTTTGTTTTTTGTGCTGGTTTTAATTCGTCTAATTTCATTTTGCGATTACACCTCCTATTTTTAAAATTATAATATTTCTGCTACTGTTTTTCCTCTTTTTTTAGCAATTTGTTCTGCTGTTTTCATGCTTTTTAATCCTTCGATTGTAGCATAAACAACATTTCTTGGGTTGTTTGTTCCAACAACTTTAGTTCTAATATCTTTGTAACCTGCAAGCTCTAATACTGGTCTTACACTACCTCCAGCGATAACTCCAGTACCTTCTGCAGCTGGTTTTAATATAACACTAGCACTTCCAAATTTACCTACATATTCATGAGGAATTGTTGTTCCTACAACTGGAACTTCAACTAAGTTCTTTTTAGCTTCTTCAATTGCTTTTTTTATAGCATCTGGAACTTCAGCAGCTTTTCCATTTCCTACACCAATATGACCGTTTTCATCTCCAACAACAACTACAGCACTAAATCTAAAAGTTCTACCACCTTTAACAACTTTTGCTACTCTGTTGATTGCAACTACTTTTTCTTTTAATTCTGATGTATTTTCTGATTGCACTTTAATTTCCCTCCTTTTTAAAATGTTAATCCGCCTTCTCTGGCTGCTTCTGCTAATTCTTTTACAACACCATGATAAATGTAACCGCCTCTATCAAAAACAACTTCTTTGATATTTTTCTCTAAAGCTCTTTTTGCAATTAAAGCTCCAACTTCTTTAGCAGCTTCTTTATTTGAATGTTTTACTTTTACTTCTTTATCTAGAGTAGAAGCTTGAGCTAAAGTATTTCCTGCAACATCATCAATTACTTGTACAAAAAGATTATTATTGCTTCTAAATACACATAATCTTGGACGATCTGCTGTTCCAGAAATTTTATTACGTACTCTTGCATGTCTTCTTTCTCTTTCAGCTTTTCTATTTATTTTCTTAATCATTTTTTTCTCCTTTCTATTAACGTAACAGCGTTAATAATATTAAGAACTAATTATTATCTTAATTCGAATTTAAATCAAAAACGAGTATTGCTAGGAAGGCTAGCTAAAAATCTTGAAATTATACTGGTGTATATTGAAAGATTTTTATGCGACGCCTGACAACGCAAGACGAAGTTTTTCATTTAAATTCTATTTCTTGCCAGCTTTACCTTCCTTACGTCTAATATGCTCTTCAGCATACTTAATACCTTTACCTCTATATACTTCTGGTGGTCTTTTTGTTCTAATAACTGCAGCTGTTTGACCAACTAATTCTTTATCTATTCCTCTTACTGTAATGTGGTTAGCATCTGCTAAATCAAAACTAATACCTTCTGGTGCTACTATTTCAACTGGATGAGAATAACCTAAACTAATTACTAAGTCATTGCCTTTTTTTTGTGCTCTATATCCAACACCATTTATTTCTAAATTTCTTTTAAATTCATTTACAACACCTTCAACCATGTTGCTAATTAAAGTTCTTGTTAAACCATGTAAGCTTCTATTTTCAGCTTCATCGTTTGGTCTTGTTACTGTGATAGTATTTCCTTCTACAGTAACAGTCATATTTTTATGTAGGTCCTTTTCTAATGTACCTTTTGGTCCTTTTACTATAATATGATTGTCATTTAATGTAACTTCAACACCTTCTGGTACAATTATAGGTTTATTTCCTATTCTTGACATTTTTAGTTCCTCCTTTCTACCAAATATATGCTAATACTTCTCCTCCAAGTCCTTCTGCTCTTGCTTCTCTATCTGTTTTAATTCCTTTTGAAGTAGAAATTAAAGCAATTCCTAAGCCATTTAGAACTTGTGGTAATTCTTCTTTAGATGCATAAACTCTTAGTCCTGGTTTACTTATTCTTCTTAAACCATCAATTACTCTTGCACCATTTTCATCATATTTTAAAGTAATACGAATTACACCTTGAGTGTTATCGTTTAACTCTTCATATGCTGCAATGTATCCTTCTTTAAATAGAATGTTAGCAATAGCTTTTTTCATATTTGAAGCTGGAACATCAACTGTTTTATGCTTTTTACTATTTGCATTTCTAATTCTTGTTAACATATCTGCAATTGGATCTGTTGTATTCAAAATTATTCCCTCCTTTTTAAATTTACTCAAATTCACTTTATGTTTCAAGCTGTTATTTCGAATTTAAATTAGTATATTGCAAGGAAAGCAAGTGAAAAATTTTGAAATTGTACTTTTGTACATTGATTCTGAAGCTGTTAAGGCTCTGCCTGTTACAGCATCAGTATGCATAGCAAAATTTTTACACGTAGCTTGACAAAGCAAGATGCTGATTTAAATTTGAAAGAATTACCAGCTAGCCTTCTTAACTCCTGGAATCTCTCCCTTATGAGCTAACTCTCTAAAGCAAACACGGCAAATTCCATATTTTCTTATATATGCATGTGGTCTTCCACAAATTTTACAACGATTATATTCTCTTGTTTTATATTTTTGTTCTCTTTGTTGTTTAACTTTTAAAGACTTCTTAGCCATTTATTTCTCCTTTCTTACACTCGCCTCTTGACAGCGCAAGACGCAGTTTATAATTAATTTTGGAATGGCATTCCTAATAATGAAAGCAATTCTTTTGCTTCTTCATCTGTCTTAGCAGTAGTAACGAATATTATATCCATACCTCTAATTTTATCAATTTTATCATATTCGATTTCAGGGAAAATTAATTGTTCTTTAATTCCCATTGAGTAATTTCCTCTACCATCAAATGAGTTATTAGATACTCCTCTAAAATCTCTTACTCTTGGTAATGACACATTAAATAGTTTGTATGCAAAATCATACATTTTTCCACTTCTTAATGTAACTTTGCATCCAATATTAACACCTTCTCTAATTTTGAAAGCAGCAATAGCTTTCTTTGCTTTTGTTACTATTGGAGTTTGACCTGTAATTATTTTTAAATCATTTATTGTGTTGTCTAGTGCTTTTGGATTATCTTTCATATCTCCTAATCCAACATTGATAACTATTTTTTCTAGTTTTGGAACTTCCATTACTGATTTATAGTTAAATTTTTTCATCAATGCAGGTACAACTTCTTTTTGATATTGTTCTTTTAATATTTCCATAAGTCTTTAATAGACCTCCTTCCTATTTTAATTTGTTTCCACATTTTTTGCAAACACGTACTTTTGTATCTCCTTCTACTAAGTAACCAACTCTCGTTGCTTTGTTACATTTTGGACATACTACATTTACTTTGCTACTATGTATGCTACATTCTACTGGAATAATTCCGCCTTCTTCTCCTTGTTTTCTAGGTTTAACATGTTTTTTACGAATATTAACACCTTTAACAATTACTTTTTGTGTTTTTGGAATTACTTCTAAAACTTCTCCAGTTTTTCCTTTATCATTTCCAGATAAAACTTTAACTGTATCACCTTTTTTAATTTTCATCTTTACTTTTCACCTCTTCTTTTTAAATTTATAAGGTTCTCTGTTATTTTTTTATTTTATACCTTTCAAACAATTTTTTAGTGCTACATTTCCAAAACAATTCAAAAGCGAGTATTGCTAGGAAAGTTAGCTAAAAATCTTGAGATTATACTGATGTATATCGAAAGATTTTTATGCGACGCTTGACAACGCAAGACGAAGCTTTTCAATTGTTTTTAAAGAACTTCTGGAGCTAATGAAAGAATCTTCATATACTCTCCATCTCTTAATTCTCTAGCTACTGGCCCAAATATACGAGTTCCTTTTGGTGTTTTATCATCTTTTATAATAACAGCTGCATTTTCGTCAAATCTTACATAAGAACCATCTGCTCTTCTAATTGGCTTTTTAGTTCTTACAACAACAGCTTTTACTACATCACCTTTTTTAACAACTCCACCACCAGGTATAGCTGTTTTTACAGATGCAACAATAATATCGCCTACACCAGCGTATTTTCTATATGAACCACCCAAACATCTGATACACATAATTTCTTTTGCACCAGTGTTGTCAGCAACTTTTAATATACTTTGTTGTTGTACCATTTTGGTATCCTCCTTCTTAAATATATATACACTATTTTTCTAAATAAACTAAAAACGAGTATGGCTAGGCGTCCGAACTAAAAAACCGTAGGTGTGCTTTTTGCACATCGAGGATTTTTTATGTGATGGACAACAACGCCAGACGAAGTTTTTTGTTTATTTAATAACTGCTTTTTCTACAACTTCAACTACTCTCCATCTCTTATCTTTAGAAAGTGGTCTAGTTTCCATTACTCTAACTTTATCTCCTGCTTGGCATTGATTGTTTTCGTCATGAGCTTTTAATTTGTATGTTCTTTTTTGGATTTTTCCGTACACTTTGTTCATAACATTAGTTTGAACAGCTACTACAACTGTTTTATCCATTTTGTCAGAAACAACTGTACCAATCATTTCTTTACGAAGGTTTCTTTCTTCCATATTAGTTTACACCCTCCTTTAGTTCTCTTTCTCTTAAAACTGTTTTAATTCTTGCAATGTCTTTTTTCACTTCTTTAATTTTCATAGGATTATCTAATCCATTTGTAGCTAAACTAAATCTTAATTTAAATAATTCATTTTTTAGTTCTACTAATTCTTTCTCTAATTCTGGTGAAGACATTTCTTTTATTTTATTAATCTTCATCGCTATCACCACCTACTTCAGTTTCTCTTTTGACAAACTTACATTTTACTGATAGTTTATTAGCTGCTAATCTTAGAGCTTCTTTTGCAGTTTCCTCTGGAACTCCTGCTATTTCAAACATAACTCTTCCTGGTTTTACAGCTGCTACCCAGTATTCAACAGCACCTTTACCTTTACCCATACGAGTACCAATAGGTTTTGATGTTATTGGTTTGTCAGGGAAGATTTTAATCCAAACCTTTCCACCTCTTTTTATATAACGAGTCATAGCAACACGGGCTGCTTCAATTTGATTTGAAGTAATTAGTCCGATTTCTTGTGATTGTAAACCAAACTCTCCGTCTGTTACTTTATTTCCTCTTGTTGCTTTACCTCTAATTCTACCTTTTTGTTGTTTTCTATATTTTGTTCTTTTTGGCATTAATGGCATTACTCATCTCTCCCTTCTGCTTGTTTTTTCTTAGCTGGAAGAACTTCGCCTTTATATATCCAAACTTTAACACCGATTTTTCCATATGTAGTATCTGCTTCTGCAAATCCATAATCAATATCAGCTCTTAAAGTTTGAAGTGGAATTGTACCTTCTTTGTAGAACTCTGTTCTAGCCATGTCTGCTCCACCTAATCTTCCAGATACAGCAGTTTTAATTCCTAATGCACCTGCTTTCATAGTTTTTTGCATACATTGTTTCATAGCTCTTCTGAATGAAATTCTTCTTTCTAGTTGTCCTGCAATATTTTCTGCAACTAATTGTGCATCAACATCAATGTTTTTAACTTCAACAATATTTAAGTTAACTGTTTTACCTATCATTTTTTCAAGTTCAGCTTTTAATTCTTCAGCAAGGTTTCCACCTTTACCAATTACTAAACCTGGTTTTGCTGTATAAACGTTTACTTTAACGAATTTTGCAGTTCTTTCAATTTCAATTTTAGAAATTCCTGCAACATATAATTTTTTCTTAACATATTCACGGATTTTATGATCTTCTACTAGGTATTCACTAAAGTTCTTTTTGTCTGCATACCATTTTGAGTTCCAGTCCCTAATAACACCTACTCTTAATCCGTTAGGATCCATTTTTTGTCCCATTTTGTTAAGTCCTCCTTTCTTAATCTCTTTCCTTTAACACGATTGTAATATGGCTTGTTCTTTTTCTGATTCTTACTGCACTACCTTTTGCAGCTGGTCTAATTCTTTTTAGAGTTGGACCTTGGTTTGCGTAAATTTCAGCAACATATAATTTTTCATGTGCCATATGATGATTATTTTCAGCATTTGCGATAGCTGATTTTAATAATTTTTCGATAATTTCGCTTGATGCTTTTGGAGCATATTTTGCAATAGCTAAAGCTTCATCAATATCTTTTCCTCTAATTAAATCTGCTACTATTTTAACTTTTCTAGCTGAAATTCTAGCATATCTTAGAGTTGCTTCTGCTGTTGGAATGTTGTTTTCTTCCATTTTATTATCTCCTTTCATTATTTCTTAGTTGTTGTTTTGTCTCCTGCGTGACCTTTAAATGTTCTTGTTGGTGCAAATTCACCTAATTTATGTCCAATCATTTCCTCTGTAATATATACAGGTACGTGTTTTCTACCATCATGAACAGCTATTGTGTGTCCAACCATTTGTGGGTATATAGTAGAAGCTCTTGACCATGTTTTTATTACTTCTTTATTTCCACTTTCATTCATTGCATTAACTCTTTTTAATAATTCAGGTGCAATAAATGGAACTTTTTTACTTGATCTTGACATTTATATTACCTCCTACTTTCTACGTTTAGTGATTAGTTTATCACTCTTTTTGTTTTTCTTTCTAGTCTTGTATCCTAATGCTGGTTTACCCCAAGGAGTCATTGGTCCTGCGTGTCCAACTGGAGCTTTACCTTCACCACCACCATGAGGGTGATCTACTGGGTTCATTACAGAACCTCTAACAGTTGGTCTGATTCCCATATGTCTTGTTCTACCAGCTTTACCAATTTTAATATTTTCATGATCTGTGTTTCCTACTGTTCCTATTGTAGCTTTACATACAGACATTACTAATCTCATTTCGCCAGAAGGTAATCTTACATGTGCGTATTTTCCTTCTTTAGCCATTAATTGAGCTTCTTGACCAGCAGCTCTTACAAGTTTTCCTCCTTGACCTGGGTTTAACTCAATGTTATGAATCATTGTACCTACTGGAATGTTTTCAATTTTCATGCAGTTACCTGGTTTAATATCTGCTCTTTCTCCTGATACAACTTTGTCTCCATCTTTTAATCCAACTGGTGCTAATATATATGCTTTTTCTCCATCTTCATATTGAATTAAAGCTATGTTTGCACTTCTGTTTGGATCATATTCTATACCAATTACTGTTGCTGGCATATCAACTTTATTTCTTTTAAAATCTATAATTCTATATTTTTGTCTATTTCCTCCACCTTGATGTCTTACTGTAATTCTACCATATGAGTTTCTACCAGCATTTTTCTTTTTAGTAGCTAATAGAGTTTTTTCTGGTTCTTTTTTTGTGATTTCATCAAATGTTGAAACTGTCATGTTTCTTCTTGATGGAGTATATGGTCTGAATCTTTTAATTCCCATTTTCCTATTCTCTCCTTTTTATTTATTTTCCGAGTTCTCTCTCGATAATTTTTTAAGTTTCTAATTAATTTTTAATTTTCTAGTTTGAAAAAGAATTGTTATTATGCTAGGCAGAATTTATTTGAAAGGCAAGGGCGCATACGTTTGTATGTAACCGCGTTTCAAATGAATTCTAACGACGCAGAATGGCAATTATTTTTCGAACTTAACTAAGCACCCATGAAATGTTCAATAGAGTCTTTATATTTCTTAGAAACTTTAACTTCTTTTCCACCTTTATCTAGATATTTAATATCTCCTGGGTTTGTATCAATAGTTACTATTGCTTTTTTCCAGTCAGAAGTTTTTCCTGTTGTTTTTCCTCTTCTAACTTCTTTTCCTTTAACACTCATTGTGTTAACATTTAATACTTTTACTTCAAAAAGTTTTTCTACTGCATTACGAATATCTATTTTAGTAGCTTTTTTATTTACTCTAAATGTGTATTTTCCTGCTTGTAGTTCATCATTACTTTTTTCTGTGATTACTGGTGCTATGATAATATCTTCTGGTCTCATTATGCATACACCTCCTCTAATTTTTTAACAGTATCTTCTGTTACAACAAGATTTTTGTGTTTTAATAAATCATATACATTGATTGTTCCAACTTGTAATGTTTTAACTCCTTCAATGTTTCTAGCTGATTTTTGAACTACTTCGTCTTTTTCTGGTAAAAGAATTACTGCTTTACCTTCTACTTTTAAGTTATTTAAAATTCTTGCCATTTCTTTAGTTTTGATTTCTTTTAATGGTAAGTTTTCAACAACTACTAATTCATTTTCTAATACTTTTGAGCTTAACATTGATTTAATTGCTAATCTCTTTTCTTTTTTATTTACTGTATAATTGTAAGAACGTGGTTTTGGACCTAAAGCAACTCCTCCACCTACCCAATGTGGTGCACGAATGCTTCCTTGTCTTGCTCTACCTGTACCTTTTTGTCTCCATGGTTTTCTACCACCACCAGATACTTCTGCTCTTGTTTTAGTACTTTGTGTACCTTGTCTTTGATTAGCTAGGTAATTAACTAGAACACTATGTACTACTGCTTCATTTGGTTCAATACCAAATACTTCTTCTTTAAGCTCTATTGTCTTAACTTTTTTACCTTCTATATCATATACGTCTATCTTAGGCATTTGTATTTCCCTCCTTATTTACTTTTTACACTTGTTTTTAGTTTTAATATTGCACCTTTAGCTCCTGGTACACTACCTTTTACTAAAATAACATTTTTATCTAAATCTACTCTTACAATTTCTAAATTTTGAATTGTAATAGTTTGGCTTCCCATATGACCTGGCAACTTTTTGCCTTTAAATACTCTACCTGGTGTAGATGTTGGTCCCATTGAACCTGGTCTTCTATGATACATTGAACCATGTCCCATTGGTCCTCTTGATTGGCCATGACGTTTAATAACACCTTGGAATCCTTTTCCTTTTGATGTTCCTTGTATATCTAATTGTTCTCCTGCTGTAAATGTGTCAACTTTTAATTCATCACCAACTTTTATATTTTCTATAGAATCTAATCTAAATTCTCTTAAATGTTTTTTTAGTGGTAATTTTGATTTTGCAAAGTGTCCTTTTTCTGGTTTATTCACTTTACTTTCTTTTACATCTCCAAATCCTAATTGTATAGCATTGTATCCATCAGTTTCTGCTGTTTTAACTTGTGCTACTACACATGGACCTGCTTCAATAACTGTAACAGGAATAACTTTTCCATGTTCATCAAATATTTGAGTCATTCCTAATTTTTTTCCTATTAATCCTTTTTTCATTTTAAGTTCCTTCCATTGGCTGATATTTTGTATTTCGTTAAATTATAACGTTATACCAGCATAGTTTTTTAATTTGTAATTATAATTTGATTTCTATATCAACACCAGCTGGTAAATCAATTTTCATTAAGCTATCAACTGTTTTTTGTGTTGGGTAAAGAATGTCAATTACTCTTTTATGTGTTCTCATTTCAAATTGTTCTCTTGAATCTTTGTGTTTGTGTGGAGAACGTAAGATTGTAACAATCTCCTTTTCTGTTGGTAGTGGAATAGGACCTGAAACTTTAGCTCCTGTTTTTTTAGCAGTATCTACTATTTTTTCAGCAGACTGTTCTAAAACGACATGATCATAAGCTTTTAATCTTATTCTGATTTTTTCACTTGTTACTGCATTTTCCTTCTTTGTTGCCATTTAAATTTCCCTCCTTCTAAATTTTTAGGACTTTTTTCATCCTTTTTTGGTCGGAAGTTATAACGCACCCTAGTGTTTCTTTTATTGAACATATAAAAACCCAAGCTTGCATGATAAAATCTTGGGATAAGTGCTTATTTGTTCTTAACTTACCGCCTGGTCTAAGCCATAACATACTCCATAAGAGTTCCCTCCAAATGCATATTACTATAACATTTGTAGCCACATCTTACTTCATCGCTAAATACATGCTTTATTATTATACAATGTATTGCTTATAATGTCAACTATTATTGGAGATTTTTTCTTTTTTTTAATATTATTATTTTGTATTTTCTCTTTTATTTTAAAAATAATATTTTACATAATTTAAAATATGTGGTATAATATTGATAACTGGTAAGTTTTCCAGAATTTTAATATGAGGTGTGTTATATGCAGTACTCTTTTAGTCATGACATCAAACTTGTCTCTGATAGTATCACTAGCAATGTTATTAATTTCTTTTCAGAGGTAAACATTCTTCTCCCTTCTGTTGCTACTGGAAGCTGTTTTACTCAGCTTATTGGTAACCCAGATCGGGTAAAGTTTGCAATTCCACACATGAAAAAGCAGGTTTCTTTCAACATTGAATCCATTCAGGATTTTATACCTACTTTGCAAACTTACAACCTTGCGGCTTCACTTCGTGACTGTGTTATTATCCTCAACCTTTATGAGGATGTACTCAAAATTCAGTTTTTTACTGACAGACTCGAAACCTATAAGCTTTTGCAGGAAGTATCTACTCGTCTGAGGGATGTGAACCCTAGCAAGTAACACACAAAAAGAGTGTTCTTAATTGAACACTCTTTTTACTTTTATTATTCTGCTGATTCTTCAGTTTCTGGAGCTTCATAAGCTTCTAATATAGCTTTTTGAATTTTCTCTCTTGTTTCAGCATTGATTGGATGAGCTATATCCTTGAATTCTCCGTTTGGAGTTTTTCTGCTTGGCATAGCAATGAATAATCCATTTTGACTTTCGATAACTTTAATATCATGAATAACGAATTCGTTATCGAATGTTACAGAAGCAACAGCTTTCATTCTGTTTTCTGAATTTACTTTTCTTAAACGTACATCTGTAATTTGCATTTTAAGTACCACCTTTCAAGTTTTTTTATACATTTCTTATGTACATTTATATTATTCGCCACTTTTTTATTTTTTCCTTCTTTATTTTACAAATTTTATTTATTTTTTTCAGTTAACTATTTTATTTTTTATGAATATTATAGTATAACTCATATTATTTACAAAAAATATTGAAAAAATACGATATAAAGTATATAATACTGTTGATATTTTTAGATGCTTCTTATTATAGAAGATTATTAAACATTAAAGGAGTGTATTTTTTTGGCAAATATAGATGAATTGAGAAAATATAAAAATGTACATATGATAGGTATTGGCGGAATTAGTATGAGTGGAATTGCTGAAATTTTAAAGTTTTGGGGATTTCATGTAACTGGTTCTGACTCTACTCCTTCTGAAACTACTGAAAAATTAATTAAAAATGGAATTTCTGTAACAATAGGACACGACTTAGAAAATTTAGCTAAAGCTGATGTTGTAGTTTATAGTGCAGCTATTAGAAAAGATGATGTTGAACTTTTAAAAGCACATGAGTTGAATATTCCAACAATTGAAAGAGGTACTTTTTTAGGTAAAATTACTAAAGCTTTTAATAATAGCATTTGTGTTTCTGGAACACATGGTAAAACAACTACTACTTCAATGATTTCTGTATGTTTTTTAGAGGCTCACAAAGACCCTTCAATTCAAGTTGGTGCTTATTTAAAGCAACTTAGTGGTAATTACAGAGTTGGAAATAGCGAATATTTTATTGTTGAAGCTTGTGAATATGTTGAGAGTTATTTAAAGCTATTTCCTAGAACTGAGGTTATTTTAAATATTGATAATGATCATTTAGATTATTTTGGAACTTTAGATAACATTGTTAAATCTTTTGATACATATGTGAAATTACTTCCTGAAGATGGACTATTAGTAATTAATAGTGATGATCCTAATTGTAGAAAAATTGCAAAAGATGCAAAGGCAAAAATAGTAACTTATGCTTTAGAAAGCGAAAATGCTAATTTTGTAGCTAGAAATATTAAATTTGACAAAGATGGTTTTTCTTCTTTTGATGTATATTACAATAATGGATTTTATAAAACCATTAAATTATCTGTTCCTGGTATGCATAATGTTTTAAATGCTTTGGCTTGTATTGCTGTATGTCATGAGTATGGTTTATCAAAAGAAGATATAAAAAATGCATTAGTAAAATATACTGGTGCTCATAGAAGATTTGAATATGTTGGAAGCTTTAATCAAGGAGTTAGTGTTTATGATGATTATGGCCACCATCCTACTGAAATTATGGCAACTTCACATGCTCTTAGTCAAAAAGCTCACAGACAATCATGGGTAGTGTTTCAACCACACACATATAGTAGAACCAAGAATTTACTTGATGATTTTGCTAAGGCTTTACTTGATTTTGACAATGTAATTATTACTGATATATATGCTGCTAGAGAAGATAATGTTTATGGAATATCTTCACAAGATTTAGTTGATAAACTAAAAAATACATATAATAAAAAGGCTTTATATATTTCTAATTTTAAAGATATTGTAAAGTATTTAAAAGACCATACAATAAAAAACGATATTGTTTTAACTCTTGGAGCTGGAACAGTAACAGATATTGGTCCTATGTTAATAAATTAAAATCCAGCTCTTTATTGAGCTGGATTTATATTATAGTTTGTTTCAGATAAAGTTGGAAATGTAAATTTCATACTACCATCTGAAAGTATTCCCCCTTCTGTATGGTTTTCTAAAAATTCTGCTGAACCTTTTAAAAAATATTTATGTTTTTGTTCTTCTGTTAATATTCCTTCTCCTACTATAACAGGGTCATCCCAAGTAACATCAACTGCATACCACTTTTCATCCACTTGTACATAGTTCCATGCATGTACCTCTGTAGTATCTTGTGAATTTCTAGCTGTTCCTGCTACCATTACACAAGGAACTCCTATTTGTTCCATTATATATTTAAAACTCCTTGCATATCCTTCACATACTGCTTTTTTGTCATGTAGTGCGCCATATATATCATATTTGTTTATATTTTGTTCTGTTGTATCATATTCTATAACACTTATTAACCAATCATGTACTTTTTTTGCTTTTTGTGCATTGGTATCTTTTTTTGTTTGTTCTTTTATTTGTTTTAATATATTGTCAATATATTTTTGTGCACTTTGTATTTGTTCTTGTGTTTGAAAATTTTCTTTCAAATAGTTTTTGTTATTTCCTGGTCCTATTGAAACATAATATGTGTTTATTTCTCCTAATGAATGACTTTCTTTAGACAAATTCATTTTTTTCATATCTATATAAAACAAATCATTTTCGTCATATAAGAATGCATTCCATGCAGATTGAAATGCTGTGTTCAAGCTTTCTTCGCCTTTTTCTGAATGTAACAGTGTATTAAATTCTGTTCCATAGTCAAATACATATGTGCCTGTTTTTAGTTTTTCTTTATTTTGCCTTAATTTGTTATATATTATTTTTCCGTATTGATCTAATTGATTATAAAAATACCTTGCAGCTATAGTTGATGTTTCTGTAGGTTCTTGATTAACAGGTTCTTCTTTTATTTCATTTAATACCGGAATTTCATTGTTTTGTACTGAATTATTTATATTTTCAATATTCTCAATATTTTCAGTCAAATTTTCGTTTTGTTGATTTTCTAATTCACCACTTTGTATATTTCCATTTGTATTATTAGTTTTTCCTTCTATTAATTGATATATTATTGTTATTCCTAATAAAATTATTAAAATTATACTTACTATAATAGTTATAATTAATGCTCTTTTTTTCATATTTACCTCTCTTAATTTATTTCCTTCATTTGTTTTAACATAATGTCTGCAAATACTCCATATCCTATTGTTGGGTCATTTACTAACACATGTGTAATAGCTCCAACAAATTTTCCGTTTTGTATAATTGGTGCTCCACTCATTCCTTGTATTATACCACCTGTTTTTTCTATTAACCTTTGATCTGTAATTTTTATAAGCATGCTTTTATTGTCTTTATTATTATTTATAAATTTTTTTTGAATTTCTATATCATAATATTCTTTTTGTTTATTTTCTAGTTCACAAATTATTTGCGCTTTGCCTATTTTTACTTCTTCTCGTAATGTAACATCAATAGCAGATTTTTCATTAATATTTAAATATGGTGTTTTAGTCCAAGTTCCGAAAACCCCAAAACTCGTATTTTTAGATATTTTACCTATAGTATGTCCATCTTCTATAGTTCCTCTAATTTCTCCTGGAGCTCCTTTTTTGCCTTTTGTAACACTTAAAATGTTGGTTGTTACAAGTTCCCCGTTTGCAATTTTTATAAGTTCGGTTGTATCTATGTCTAATATTCCATGTCCTAATGTGGCAAACATTCCAGAAGCTGGTTCGTAAAATGTTAAAGTTCCAACTCCAGCTGCTGCATCTCTAACCCACAATCCTATTTTATACTGATTAGAATTGTTTTTTACTGGTGTAATACTTGTTGTGGTAGTTTTTTCATCTCTTATATATTTTATAGATATATCATTTCCATTGCATTTACTTACTTCATTCATTAAGTCATCTGTAGTATCTATTTGGTTTTGGTTTATTTGTATTATTCTGTCTCCTTCTTTTATTCCTGATTTTTCATATGGCTTTTTCCCTTCTATTTCTGACATTCCAACTACCAATACTCCATCTGTATATAGTTTCATTCCAATTGCATTTCCCATAGGTACTACCTTTGTTTTTGGAATAATATTTACACTTATTTCTTTTAATGGAAACAAATTAAATAACTTTAAAGTACAATCTATTTTACCTGATTCTTGTATTTTATTTTTGTTTATGTTGCTTGCTGTTTGAATACTTTTATTGTCTTCTTTCTGAGTTAATATTAAGCCTAAAAGTGTACATATATTTAATTGTTCCCCTTGCAATATTATATAGTTACTGGGGATTGATGTAATATTACAAACATATATAAAAATAAGTAATAAAAATATAATTATTGTAATTTTTTTAAATAAGTTCATATGGTCACTCCTTTTTTATTAGGATAACCATATTTTTATTTTTTAAACTTTTTTAGTTCATTGAATCTAATTCAACTTGATACAAATCATAAGTTTCTCTTGCCAGTGCTTTAATATATTCTTCTCTAATTTGTTTAAATCTATTGTTTTTTTCTCCCTCTAAACTCACATCGTATTTTACCTTATTAGTATCATTTACTATATCTTTTTCCATTATTTTTCCCTTAATTATTTGGTTTATTGTATACAAATCTGAAGCATTTACCATACAATAATAACATGATGTTATTGTATTATTAATATTTTGAGGGTAAAAATATATATAATTGTTTTCTGATATTCTAACTTTTTGTCTCAAGAAGTTAAGATTTGAGTATGCTTTAATAATTTTATCATTTGAGTTTTCTATTAAATGTTTGCAACCTGCAAAATGATATTCTCTTGCTTTAGTTTGGTTATTTTCAGTTATAATATAAATATTTTCTCTTTTAATATTTTCTTCATTATTATTGTTTGTTAATACACAATAATTATTATAATATTTATATCCAATTGGAATTCCTTGTAAAAGTGAAATTACTGAAACATTATTAGTTATTTTTTCCCAATCAGTTTCCTTTAATACTGGTAAACGATACTCATAGCTTTCGCTTGTATATAAATTATATTGTGCTACTGCTGATATTAAGTTTGATTCTATTGATTTTCTTATTACATTTCTACGGTTTTCGTCAAATGTAGAATATGTTATCAATGGATCATTTTCTTGACTTGTTACAAATATTTCTAAATCTCCTGTACTTGTTTCAAAAGTAACTGCATTTCCATTTTCATCAACCGCATGTTTTTGTGTTATTCCTTTTGTTAGTTTTACTACCTGTTCGCTAAAATTTTTAGCATTGTAATAATACTCAAATGCACTTGTACTATATAAATTATTATTTTGCGTTCTAGCTTGTAAATATTTATATATTTTTTCATTTGATGTAGAATTTGTTAAATATAATTTTGAATAATTTTCATATATAAAATATTTATTATTATTATTATCATAATATATTTTCTGTCCGTTATAAGTAATATAATTATATGTTTCGCTTGATTTATCTGCAAATAATATTTTTTCTGTTAATAATTCTGGTCCAATTGTAACTGTATCATTATCATTATGTTTTCCATGAATATCATATGTTAACTTCCATTTAAGCGGTTCTGTTTTATTTGCATTTAATATTTTTACACTTTCTGGGTTTACTAAATATCCTGATAAAGTTTTATATGTTTTTTTCCCATTAATTATAAAATTTCCGTAAATAGTTATTGCATTGTCTAATGTATAATTTACCACAAACTCTCTTGAACCATCTTTATATCTACAAGCATAGTATATATATGGTCTAAGTCCATAATTAGTTTTTGTCTGTAAATTATTTGTATAAACTGTTCCATCGTTTTTTGGATACATATTATCATATTTAGTATATATATAATATCCATCATATAAAGTATACACTAAGGCTGGTGTATATACTTGCATTTCTTCTTTTAATAGTTGTTCATTATTTAACATAGAATTGTAAAAAGTGTTTATTGATGCTTCTATATCTCTAATTTTAGAGTCACTAACACTTGAATATCTATTATTTACTGTATTTATTTGTAAGGCCGAAATTGCATCATAAGTAGCATTTGTTAACTTTGTATCATATTTAGTTTGTAATGTTATTGTATCAATTTGTGAGCCAATATATGATGACATTACAATAGCTATTGGCAAAATTATAATAACAAAAATTACGGCAATATACTGAATTTTCATATATATTTCTCCTAAAATTTAAAAATAAGGAAGTAGCCTAAATATCCACTCCCCATTAGTAGGGACCTTTTAAATCCCAAATTTATTAATAATTAATTGCTTCCATTTACAGTTACTACTCCACCATGCTTTGCAGCAATTTGTGAAGATTCATTACCTGTAATTTGATAAAAGAAGTTTCTTAATATTTGTGCTATAGTTTGGTTTGTATTTTTTACTGTTACTGAAACTATATCTCCTTCTTTTAATTTTATTTTTCCATTTTTGTTTAATTCTTCTTCTATTTGGCTAGTATACTTATTATAGTAAACATTTTCACCTATTTTAGTTACTTCTGCCTGTGTTACTTTTACTCCTGGATTTTCATCTAGTTGTTGAATTTTCATTTCTACTTCAAATGAATTTCCTGTTGCAGAAATAGTTTGTATATATTTTTCATACTCATCTAAAGTAATTTTACCTGTTGTTCTAATTTTATCTACAAACTCGTTTGTAGTTGTTGATACTGCCAATTGTGAAATATCATCTGTTCTTTCTGATAAAGACATAAGTGGAAAAATAAACATTAAAATTGCGGCTAAAAATATTGCTATAATTGTAATTAAACTATCACCCATAATTAATTCTCCTTATTTTGTAATTGATATATAATAACTCTTTTTTTCCTATTTTTTAATAGTTCATTTGTATTTCCCTCTACATCTGTAGAAAGACTGTAGTAATATTCTCCTAATGTTTCCTTGAACTTTTTGTCTGAAAATCTTTCTATAAATCCTTTTGTATATGTGTAACCATCTTTTCCATTTGCATCTACACCACCACTTTTATATTTAAAACTTCCTCCATATAAAAATGCATCAAGGTTTTCTTTATAATCAGATGGTGTACCTACCCATGGTTCATGTCTAATTGTTTCTTCGTCAACATCAAATGCGCATACTGGATTATTATTGCTATTATTTTTGTAGTATTTGCCAATAACTTTAAGGTCACTATTAACATCAGTCCATAGCTTTCTATTCATTTGACTTTCATATAAATTTAATGGCTCCCCATTTTCTCTAAGAAACAATACTGTATAATTTTCTTTATAATATTTATAAAGGGTAGGAATAATATTTTCCAACCCTACAATCCTTGATTTTTGTTCATCTGTAGTTATTTTGTACTCATAATATTTTGTATTATCTGCACTTGATATAACTATACCAGATACTCGATTTAGTTGAGAAAACATTGAAATACTAATTGTTAGTGCTATTGTAAATACTAACACTGCAAAAGCTATTTTTAAGGCATCTGTTGCATTATCCATACTTTCTCATTTCCTATCTTTTAATTTGTTTTATCTGTTTTATCTTCTATTTTAACACTAATAATTTTTCCAGATTTAGCTGGTGTAAAACTAACATTGTACATTTTTCCTGCTTTAATTTGATTTTTTACATCAGTTACCTCTTGATAAGTTACTTCATCTGCAATATTTGCTTCTGTTTTTTCTTTACCCTGTTTTCCAGATGTTCCATTTGCATAAAATACTGCAACTTGCAATGAAGAATCATCCATTTTAGAATTATTATGACTTCTTACTAAATCACATAATGCTCTTACTTGAGTACCATTTCTTTGACCTTCATAATTTAAAAATTGTGAATTATATGCTTGTACTTCTTGTGAGTCCATGTTAACTCCACCCATTACACCTGCAGCTTGTTGATATATAAACATACCCAACCCAATAATTAAAATAGATAGTAAAATTGCTCCTGCAATTATTAGAGCTTTTGATGCGTTTTCCATAAAAAAATTTCCTCCTTTTTACATTTGTATATTTAAATTAGAATTTGATCTAATAATAAAATCTTTAAATCGTTATAATATGTATTAATTATAACACTAAACATCAAAATATGTAAATACTTTTCTTGTAGAATTTTTTGGTATTTTTTATTTTTTTATTTGTTCAAAGTACATATTTTTTATATAATGTGTTTTGCTATGATATTCAATCTTTGTACATTTAAATGTAGCTGTTGCATAATATTTTACAAAATTTTCTGTTTGTTTTTCTGCAATACTTTCCATTTTTATGATTTTTTCGCTTTCTAAAAATTTTACATAAATATGAATAGAATTTTTATTATCATTTAAATATTCTTTATCTTGTTTTTGTACATTATTTTTTTCATTATAGTCTATTGCTTGATTTATTATACTAATTAGTGTAACTCCTAGTATTTCTTGTTCATAATATTGTTCATATTCCTTATTATTTTTTTTAGCATTTTTTTGAATTTTAGTTAAATTATTTATATATAAATACACTATAGAAGTTATTAATGTCAATATTGCTAGTAAAATAACTATTGATTTTTTCATTTATTTTCCTTACTATTTATAAATTTTTTCAAATCTCATATAACAAATTTTCTTGGTATTTTTACTTATAACTGCATCAGTACATTTATATTTATCATTTGAATGTTCCCTTATAAATGTAATTTTTTTTAATTCATCCCATTTTTCTAAATTATCGTTATTTTTAGGTCTGTTTGTTTTGTCATAAATATCAACTTGAATATAAAAACTATTTTCATTGTATGTATTCATTTCACTTAATCCATATGATATATTGTTTTGTCCTGCTAAATTAGCTATACTAATAATTTCATGTGCTGATACTTCAATAGGTCCTTCTACAGTTTCTTGTTTTTGAGTTTCCTCATTTATATAAGTTCTGCTTATATTTCCATAATATTTTAAAAATTGATTGTTAAATTGTTCTATTTGTGCCTCTTCCATTTTTTTGTATGCATCTTCACTATATTGTCCAAATATTGAAAATATATAAACTCCAATTGTTAATATCATTATACCCAGTAAAATGCCTGATGCCATTATTAGAGCTTTTGATGCATTTTCCATATTTGGCTCCTTTCCTATATACCAATTTCTTTAACCGTTATATTTGTTATTCTTCCATAATTGTTATATATTATTAATGGTTTTTGAAACTTTCTATTTTTAAAATTTCTAACTTCAAGGTTTAATTCTGAATATTGTTCTATGTCTTTTTTTGCTGAATTACTTAAATAGTCTCTAATATTTATTATAGATAAATCTTGTACTTGTTCTCCATTTGCTATTAGTAAATCCTTTATTTGAGAGTCTTTCATACTGTCTAATGTCTTTACTGTTTTTCCATAATAGGTTTTATTTCCTACCTTTTGAGCCTCATTTTCTAACTTTTGAAATCCTTGTATCAATTCCTTACTTGTTGCTGGACTTTTAGCAAAATTTTTATAATCAACTGTTTTAAATTCAACAGTTAACTTAATTTCTTCGTATTCTTCTAATTCATGTAATCTTTTATTATAGTCTTCCACCAGGTTAGCAAGTGATAATATTTCACTTCCATAAAGCCCTGTTCTATAAAAGTTTTCTATTTGTTTATTGTATTCTTCTATTTTTTGTATACCTTCTATATCTGCTTCATTCCTTTTAAGTTGACCAATTTTATTAAACATAAGTACCAAAGCACTAATAATTAGTAGTGAAAGTAAAACTGATCCAGCTATAATTAAAGCTTTTGATGCATTTTCCATTTATTTTTTCCTTTCTTAGGTTTATTTTTGCATAGAAGTCATACTATCAAAAGATTCTTTCATGCTTGTTAAACCAATAAATACTAATGGAATAATTAAAAATCCTACAAATAATATAACCATTGGTGCAAAACCTATCATTTTACCTATTTTTCCTTTTCTAGATATTAGTCTTTCATTCGATTCTTTTCTCTTTTCTTGATAGTATTCTCTTTCTGTATCTAGTTCATCAAATGCATCTGGAATTGGAATTTTTTCTACTGCTGCTTGAAGACTTTCTACAATTCTAATAAATGGTTGATATGTAACATCTTCTTTTAATTGTTCAAGTGCTTCCCATGCACCACTTTCATAGTTGTTTACACATTTACTTATTGGTTCTTTAAATATATTTGCATATCTTTCTAGCCATTCTAGTATTATTTCAACATTTACTCTCTCAATTTTCATTAACATTAAGATAATGGTATTAAACTGCATTACTTCGTCTTCCATTTCCATTTCTCTCATTTTAGCTTGAAATTTAAGTAACCAAATTGGTCCATTGTATGCTATAACTGCTAATACCATAGCAATTAAAAACTCAAACCATTGCATTTTTTCAGTATTTATAATTTTAATTTTTCCTAAAATTCTTTCAGCTGCTTTTGCAATTTCTTCGTCTTTGCTATTTAGGTAATCTTTATTAATTCTTCCACCTCTCATTGCCTTTTCAATATCTGCCTGAGTTACTTTTGTATTTCCTTTAAAGTGATTTATATATTTGTTATCAGATTCCGTTAATTCCATAGCTTTCTTTTCGTCTTTTTCATTCATCTGTCCTAAAATATTAAATGTTACTGTTGGGTCTGTATAAACCCTATTTATTGTTATTTGATGTAATTTTCCTATTAAAAATACTGATGCTATAAATACTGAAATACACAAAATTATTCTATTTATATATAGCCATTCCATTTTGTCTTTTGAAGCAGCATCTTTCATTTTTTTGCTTAATGTTCTATATTCTTTTGTTCCTTTGTTTGGTATGAATAAATCTATAATTTTTTTAATAAAAGGATTTTGATATAATTTTTCTTGCCATGGATTTTGTGTGTTTTTTGTGTTTGCTGCTGTTGAACCATTATCTTTTAACTTTCTGGTTAATATATAACATACAAATGTTGCTATTACGATTAGTATTTGTACTAACATTCCATTTTTTCCGTTATAAAATGACTCTGTAAAGCTAAATTGCGAAACTGCCCAGTTTTTAATTGGTTCAATCGCAAGTATTGGAACAATTGCTATAACCGCTAAACTCTGAAATGTATAATCTAATTTATCTCTTTTTAATATTTCTAATTGCATTTCTTGTGTAATATTATTTAGATTTTTTAAGTATAATGATGATTTATCAATTTTACGGTCTCCAAATTCTTTGGTTAAGTATGAAACTCCTGCAAATTCTTTCAGATAGCTGTTTGGTGCTATATCATAATATTTTTCGAGTTCTGATTCAGGATCATCTGATATAAGCACTTCATATATTTTTTCTGCTTGTCGAGACATTTCTGGTTTATCATCATCTTGTGCTACTTGATAAATTGCCTCTTCTACCATGTTAAACTCATGATATGCATGTCTTATTTCTGAGAAAAATTCTATTTGTTCTTTTAGTAATTTATTATCTAATTTATCAACCATACCATCAATAAAAGTATCTACCATAAATAATTCAAATATTAATAACATTGACATTAATAAGGTATTACTTTTAGTAATTACAATAATAGCTATTGCTAATGGTATTACAATTAATAATGTATTGGTTAAAATTTTAGCAGCTTGCCTTCTAGTTAAATATTCGTCATCAACATTTATAATAGCTAATCTTCTTCTTAGCTTTAATAAATATCTTTTCAAAAAAGGTGTTTTAAGATATATTACATATAATTTTTGATATAATATTTCTGATGTAAAGCTTTTTTCTTTAGTTCCTTGTTGTAATTTTCTAATTTGAGCTATTTCTGAATTTTGCTTTTTATTTTTTATAACAAGAAATGCTATTACTATTACAACAAATAGTGCAGCTGCTCCCATCATCATATATAAAATCATATCGTTGTTCATATCTTAAAATCACCTCTCATTTCTTATTATACTTTTGTTTTTGGTTTTCTTCCCCTTTTTTTAGGTTCTACTTGCTCTTTATTACTTTCTATTTTTTCTTCATAGTCAATTTCTTTTGGTGGTTTTATTCCCCAATTTCTTTGTAAAAAATCGTCAAATCCAGCCAAATCATTATCATCCATGTTTGTTCTCATAGCTTTAATATTGGCTTCTGATATTGGGTTTGTAAGTACATATGTACCATCATGGTATTCTAATATATTTCTGTGTTTAAATAATTCTCTGTTAGTTGTTTTTGTAAAGAACACTGTTGCATTGTCCATAAACTTGTCAAGCTTACCCTCTATAGTTTTTTCTTTTCTATAATCAAATGTATATTCATTCTTTTCTTCTACTGGAATACATTCTGTTACTCTTTCTATATATCTTCTTCCTCTAAAGTCTTTTACTAGGTGAATGTCAAAGTTAAGTACTTGTACAACTTGTTCTTCTGCTGTTTTTTCGTCTTTGAAAACACCAGCTCTTAACATTGAGTTACGAAGTGCTGTTACTAAGTCTGGAAAAGTTTTAGCATGGTGAGTAAACAATGTAAACTTAGAAGCAACTTGTGCTGATTGTATCATCCATGAAGCAACAGGGTCTGTTGCAACCTCACCGATGATATTAACAGAACCATCAGTTTTTTTCTGAACGTCCAAACAGTCTTGTCCAGAAACAGTTTCTGTTTCTCTCATTGATAATATGTTTCTTGTTGGATATATTTTTCTTAAGTGAAGCTCAAATGCTGTTTCTGTAATACGAAGGTTCATTGTTTCGTATATGTTTTCAATCATAGCCATAAGCATTGTTGTTTTTCCGACATCCTTGTTCACCTGTTAGTGATATAATTCTTGCTCCTTTAACTAAATACTTTAGTAAATCTATTGCTTCTTCTTTTCCCGGAAATTGAATGATTTGTTCAAGTGATGCACGCTTTACGTCGAACTTTCTTACAAAGAATGCCCATGTTTCAGACATACTTGGTCTTACTACAACTACACGAGATCCATCTTTCATTTCGTTGATTTTAAATCCATTTGTATCTGATAATTGCCCAGGATTATTATATTTGTATATGTTTTGGCAAACTCTTTTTAATTCTGCTTCTGTTCCAAATGATAAAAATGCTAATCTTATTGATTTACCATGGAACATTATCCAAATACTGTCACAAGCTCTTGGAACTTTATGATCTGCAATTTGATTTAAATAATCTCCATCTGTTTGAGCAACTTGACTCAAGAAAGACTCTGGTAAACCAGATACACCACCTGAAATACCATCTATATTCATATCTCTTATTTCATCTATAGCACTGTATCCTTTGTAATGTTGATAAATTCTTTGTACTACTACATTAAGTTTATCTGGAAATGTGAGTATAAAATTTTCATCTTCAAATATTTTATTTATCTCTTGGGCTGTAATAACATAACAAGGTTTTGCCTCACCTTCTACATATTTTAAGTCATCCAAGCTATATTTTTTTATAATTTCTGGTAGTGCCTCATATCCAAATTCATTTTTATACATATATAGTATAATATCAAATTTGTCTTGTGGTGTTAATAATGAAGGTATATCAAATGGTATTGCTTTAGATATATTGGTTTCATTTGTTCCATATTCTCTAGCTAATAAATCATATATTAATTCTTTGATATATTTTTTATCATTTACGTCACCATATGTACAACCTTTTAAAGCCTTTTTTAATTCGTATTTTTTTTGCTTTCTTCTTTTTAATTCTTCTTCTGAAAGACCAATATCATATAAGTTGATTTTTGTAATTTCGTCTAATCTTTTCTTTACAAATGCAGTCATCATTTCTAGTGTATATGTTTTGTCATCAACCTCTATTTCTACTTCTTTTTCTGCATTTTTTCTTTTCTTTAAAAATTGAAGTACTAAGAATACAGCTATTATAAATACAATTAGTATTAGAAGTATTCTAATCATTTTTGGCTCCTTTCTTTTGGTCTATAGTTTCATTTGCAATTCTTGTAGTTTAAGTAATATACTATCGTTTAGTGCTTCTAGTTCTTTTATAAATAAATAATTTAAATCTGTTTCATCTTTAATTGTTCTTGACTTAACTATATAGTCTATAATTTTTCCTTCTGAACATTCTTCAAAAAATAAAGTATTGTATGGAACAGTTGCTATTGTTTTCTTTTCTTTTAAATATCTTGTTATGTTTTTGGCATTATATTTTGAATTCCTGTCATATTTTCCAATTGTAAGCATAACATTTTTTCTTTTATAAAAATCATTGTTTTCTCTTAGTTCAATAAAATTATCAAGATTTTTTTGTTTTTGTGTTATATTTAATAATAATATATCTGATAGTCTCAAAATAGGTGCTATTTCTTTTCTTGGCATTTTTTTACTTAAATCTATAAATATTAGGTCATAATATCTTTTAGCTGTTTGAATTATATCTACATATTCACTTGCTAATTCCACATATTCTTTATATAATTTTGTAGCTGGTGAAATTAAAATATCAAGTCTGTCTCTTAAAACAATTCTTGAATAGTTTTTTACTATTTCTGTACAGGTTCTATTACTTCTTAATGCTTTAACTAACCCTTCAACTCCAGATTCTATTCCAACTTTTCCTTCTTCTTTTACAACACTTGTTGGTCTTATTTTGTCATATTCCCAAAAGCAATTTTCTAATGTATAATCATCAAAGTCTGTAGATATAACTAATATTTTATAATTGTGCTGAATAGCCATATAACTAGCTATTGCAGCTACTGATAGGCTTTGACCTGTTTCCTTTATTTCGTTACTATAAAAAGTTATAATTGCCATTAAATTTTAAACTCCTTTGTCCAATTGTTTCATATTTTTTCTTAAGTTAGCACTATCTTGTTTGTTATCTAATATTTCATCTGCAATATATATTAAGCTGTCTTTATATAACTCTGTAAGTCTTTTTAACTTTATTTTTTGTGTCATTTGGTTTTCTATAATAGTTCCTGCATCTCCTTGTTCAAATGGAAAGTATATAGTTTCACTATTCCACTTTACTTTCATACCTAAAGCTAAATAGTTAAAATATTCTTCTTCTTGATATGAAAGATCTTTAGAAAATAGCACTTTTTTAAATTCTATAGTTTGATCTATTTCTTTTAAAATTTCAAGTCCCCTTTTTAGTGAATACGCATCAAACCCAGTTATAAAATAATTTTTGTCAAAGTTTTTTATATCAAATTCTTTTGCTTCCTCACTTGAATCTATATCTATAAATATGTAGTCATAATCTAATTTTGTAATTTCTGTAATTCCTAAGTAGCTTTTTATTGCCTGATAATCATAAAGTCCTACTGATATATCTATGTCTTCAAAACTAGTTATATAGGCTTTGGCTGGAGATACTACTGGTACAATATATTTAGCTTTTTGTAATATAGTTGTATCTATTATTAAAACTTTTTTCCCTACACTTGTAATCATTTTAGCTATATATATTAACAAATCTGTTTTGTCATATGCTCCTATAAAACCTATTGTTTTCATGCGTACCTCCATTTTATAATTTTAACCACCTAATGAATCTAAGTATTTTTGTCTTTCCTCTTGAATTTTTTGAATTTCTTTTTCTATGCCTTGAATTACATCATCTTTTGCGGTTTCTTGGTTACTGTTTAATTCTTGATTTATTGGGTTTCTTGATAAAGCTCTATTTCTTGCTACAATTTCATCAACAGCTGTTTTAACACAGTTTGGATCTTTTTGTATTAATTCATATACTTCATTGTTTGGTGAATAGCTTATAGTAGCTTTTTCTTGAAAACCTGGCTCAATATATTCTACTGCATATAATAATGAACCTTTAATTTTGTATGATTCTACTATTGCACAATTTAATGTTAGTATTTCTGTCTCTGAAAGATTTAGCCACATTGTATCTTTAGCTGGCACTCCTTCAATTTCAGGTATTTCTATTTTTTTATGTGACGTTACTATATAATCACTACCGCTTGGTAATCTTAAACGAATATCTACATATTTTCCTGTTTTTAATTGTGATGCAAGTACTACTGCATTATATTCTACTTTTCTTACATCATTTGCTAATTCTCCCTCAATTTTTACCATATCTGCTGTAATAATTGTACCTGTTTTTAAATTTATTTTTGAAATAATATTTACTTTTTTTACCAATTTTCCATCTTCATCAGTTATATTTGATTTTGCCTCTAATTCTGCTGCATTTAGCGCATTTGAAGGAATAATACTAGAATCTACAGTTTTTACTGTTAATTTTTCTGTTGTTATCTCATCACCTGAATTTATTTCTGAAGATACTACATATACCTGTTTAAGTTTGGCCTTTTCTTCTTGTTGTTGTTTAGTTATTTTAGTTAACTGTACAACTAACACACCTATAATAATTCCTGTTATTATTAATGTAACTAATATTCCCAAAAGAAATGAGTTTTGAGCCTTTTTTTGTATTGGATTCATTGCCATTTTATATTCCTCCCTATTTTTTTAAATCATATTTACTATCATTTATTTTACAACATTTTTCACCTAAAAACAACTGCTCCGTAGAGTTGTAATATAAATTTAATACAATTGTAATATTTTTGTAATATAATTACTAAAGGCATTAAAAAAAGACACTTATGTGCCTTTTATGGAGCTTTATCTTCTTCTACAATTACATCTAGTACATCCTGAGTTATTTAATGACGTATTATTAGCAGTAAGTAGTGTTGTATTGCTTGTTAAGTCTGTTCCATCACTAGATAAATTTGTACTAATTGTTATTGGTCTTTCTGTTACTCTATAAGTACAGCTATTTTGATTTGTTAACATTTTTAATAAATTACAAATTGTTCTTGTTAAAATAGCGGTTATATAAGCAAGTATAGTGTATGCAATTGCATATACTAAAAAGCTGGAATCAAATGCAGCAAATGTTACAACTAAGTAAATTGCAAAAAATGTTGCTGTAACCAATAACGGATTATTTAATATTTTTTGTAATACAATAGCCAATATAATAGTAGCAACAGGAAGAGCAAAAAATAATAGTAATGTATTCATATTTTTTCTCCTCTCTTAGTTTGTTTTACTATATTTTATGATTTTCATATACAAAATGTTACAAAAAATGAGTTAAGAATTTATAATTTAATTCTTAACTCAACAATATTAATTATATTCTACACTTGTTAAAAATAGTCCTTGTGGTGGTAATGTTTTCCCTGCTTTTTGTCTGTTTTTGGCTTCGATTATTGCTTTTATTTCTTGTGGTTCTATATTGCCAAGCCCTACCTCAACCAAGGTTCCAGCAATAATTCTAACCATATTATACAAAAATCCGTTACCTGTCAGTTTAATAGATATTTTTTCTCCGTCTTGTAATATTTCTGCATTATATATTTTCCTTACACTGCTTTTGCTACTTGTACCACTAGATTTAAAGCTACTAAAATCATGTTCCCCAATAAAATATGATATAGCTTGTTGCATTTTTTTTACATTTAATTTTTGTGAAATATGATAAGTTAAATTTCTATATATTGCCGTTCCTTGTTCTGAATTGTCAATAAAGTAAGTATATGTTTTACAATGACAATTATATCTACTATGAAATTCTATCGAAACCTCTTCTGCTTTTTTTATTCTAATAGATTTTTTTAACTGTGAATTTATTGCAGTAGCCATTTTCTCTATTGGAAAATTTGAATCAATTGTAAAGTTAGCCACTTGTCCAAATGCATTAACCCCTGCGTCTGTTCTTCCAGATCCTATTAAATCTATTTTTTGACCAGTAATATTTTCAATAGCTTTTTCTATTTCGCCTTGAATATTTAATTTGTTGGGCTGTTTTTGCCAACCATTAAAGTCTTTTCCATCATATTCAATTGTTAGTTTGATGTTTCTCATTTTGCTCCTGCTTGTCCTTTTTTATTTTAAATTGCTTTATTCTTTTTTGTCTTTCTGTTGCAAATCTTTTATTTATAACATGCTTTATCAAAATGTTTCTTAATGCTTCTTCTTTTACATCTGCAATTAAATTTCCATCTATCGCTACAGAAATTTTTCCTGTTTCTTCTGACACTATAATAGAAATAGCATCTGTTTCTTTAGATATTCCTAATCCAGCACGATGTCTTGTTCCTAACTCTTTTGCAATATCTTTATCATCTGCTAAAGGCAATATACATGCTGCTGACGCTATTTTATTATTTGATATAATAACTGCCCCATCATGTAAAGGTGTATTTGGTGTAAACAAATTCACTATTAATTGTGGAGATACTTCTGAATCTATTTTTACCCCACTATCTGCAATGTCACTTATATTGATGTCCCTTTCTATAACTATTAGTCCACCAGTTTTTGTTTTAGCAAGTTCTGTTGCTGCAATTACTATTTTATATACATCTTCCTTAGTTTTTATTTCTAAATCTTTGTCTATGCCAAAATACTTTGTTAGTTTGTTGGTTCCAAGTTGTTCTAGCATTCTGCGTAACTCTGGTGCAAATATAACTATAAGTGCAATTACACCATATGGCAAAAATGCTGTTAGTATAAAATTTAAAATTTTAAGTTGTAGTAATTCACTAATTGCTGTAATTATTAAGAATAATAATATTCCTTTAAGTAATTGCCATGTTCTTGACTTTTTTGCATATACCACAAATTTATATATAATATACGCAACAATTGCTACATCTAAAATTAATGTTATCATTTTAAAAGGATTTTGTGAAAGTTCTACCATATAGCTAGCAAAAGAATTCCACACTCCTCTGAAACTCAATGTTAAATTTTCAAACATATTTACCTCTTCTATTATTTATTAAAAGCTATATAATATATTAAAGTTGCTGAAACTGACATAAGCATCATTAATACTAATATTAACCCCATTATTTTAGTTGCTATTTTACCTATATCTTTTTTATGTTTTGCATTTTTATTCATTTTTTTATCCTCCTCACTTGTAACTACCTATAGTTATAACATAAATATATAATAATTTCAATGGAAAATTATACAATATATTTTTATTTTTCTATAATGTATTTGCTAAAAATAAAAAAAGAAAAGTTTTTATAATTTATTCAATGAAGTAAACGCTAAAAATAGTGTCTTTCCTTTTTGATATATTATACTTTTCTCTTCTTTAATTTTATTGTTGAGAATATCCATATTGTTGCTTTAAGTAGTTTGTATACCATGCATTCATATCAAATTCTTCAACTGTTTCTGGTATTCCATAGTCTACTCCATATGTTTCTACTGTTATGCTTTTTATTACAGGTGCTTTTTTAGGCTTGTCTGATGCAATTTCATTGCCATCACTATCTTTAGGTGCATTTTCTCCTTCTTTTAAATTAGAGCTTCTATAGTATACTTCAACATTTGATATTTTTTCAACTATATCCATTCCTTCTTTTACTTCGCCAAAGGCTGTATAATATCCATCTAGCTGTGTGTTGTCAGCTGTCATAATAAAAAATTGAGAACCTGCTGAATTATATCCATATGTTGTTAGTGCTGGGTTTACCTTACTATAACTGCTATAGTCTTTTCTCGCCATTGATATAACACCTTTTTTGTGTTTTAAAGTGTTGTTGTATCCATTTGCAATAAATTCGCCTTTAATATTATATACTGTATCATTTGATACATCGTCTTTTATGTTGCTTAAACTTGGTGAGCCTGAACCAGTTCCCGTTTTATCTCCACCTTGTATCATAAAATCTGGTATTGTTCTATGGAATGTTAATCCATTATAAAATCCACGATTTGCTAATCTAATAAAATTAGCCACTGTATTTGGTGCTTGTTCTGGGTAAAGTTCTACTTTTATTGTTCCATAATCTTCTATTTCTATTGTTGCAACTGGATTTGGAATATTAACAGTTGCTTTTTTGTAAAAGCCATAACCTACAAAGGCTATACCTGCAATTACTAATAAAATTGCTATAATTAATAAAAATTTTTTCATATTTTTCATTCTCCTTTAGTTTTTTCGAATTATATAATTATAATATTAAATTGTCAAATACAAATTGTTCTTGCATGCGTTTTAGTGAGCTTTTTATTGTTCTTGCTCTAATTTCTCCTATACCATCAACATCATCAAGTTTTTGTAAATCTGCATCAAGTATGTGTTGGAATGATTTAAAAGATTTTACTAAATTTTCTACTATATTACTTGGCATTCTAGGTATTTTATTAAGTACTCTATATCCTCTTGTATATACGGCTACTTCGTCATATGAGTCAAAGTCTGCATAACCTAAAATTCTTGCAATTTTTTCTTGTATCATTAAATCATCATATTCTAAATTTTTAATTTCTTCTAATACTTTTTCTGCAGTCCTTTTCTTGCCTGGTGCAATATAGTCTTTTACAATTAGTAATTCTTCTTCATCTAAATCTCCTATTAATTCTTCTAATTGCATTTCCAAAAGTCTTCCTTCTTCTCCTAGTTCATAAATAGACTTTTGAACTTCTTCAACTATTTTCATTACCATTTCAGCTCTTTGAATTGCATTTATTACATTTTCCAGTGTTACAATATCGTTAAATTCATATTCATTTAATAAACTTAGTTTATTATCAAATACTTTTTTATATTTTTCTACTGTTTGCAAAGCTTGGTTTGCCTTTGAAATTACTTCTGCGGTATCCTCTAACACATATCTATAATTTGCTTTAAATATTGTTATTATACTTCTTCTTTGTGAAATGCTTATTACAAGTGCACCAGTTTGCTTTGCAGTACGCTCTGCTGTACGATGCCTTGTACCTGTTTCTGTGGTTACTATACTAGGTGAAGGAATTATTTGAGTATTTGCGTAAAGTATTTTCTTTAAGTCACTACTAAGTACAATTGCTCCATCCATTTTAGCCAATTCATACAACCTAGATGAGGTATATTCAACATTTAATTGAAATCCACCATCTACTATGTCAAGAACTTCTTTTGTGTCTCCAATTACAATTAATGCACCGGTTTTTGCTTTTAAAATATTTTCTAATCCATCACGAATTGGTGTACCAGGTGCAATCATTTTTAGTACTTCTGTAATAACTGCTTCCTCTTTCTTTAAAGCCATTTTCCTCCTCCTATCATTTTAACCCTACTGCCTTCATAGCATCATTAACATTTCTAACACCTATTATATCCAACTTATAGTTTTCTTTCAATAGTTTTTTATTATTTTCTGGTATAATACAAGTTTTGAATCCTAATTTTTCTGCCTCCTTTAGCCTTTTATCAATCAAATTTACTGCTCTTACCTCTCCTGTTAATCCAACTTCTCCTATTATAACTGTTCTTTTATCTATGCTAATATTTTTAAAACTTGATGCACATACCAAAATTGTACCTAAATCTACTGCTGGTTCAGTTATTTTTATTCCACTTACTACATTCAGGTAAATATCTTGTGAGCTTAGTGCTAGACCTGCTCTTTTTTCCAGAACTGCCACTAATAAAGTTAGTCTATTATAGTCAATTCCATTTGCGGTTCTTCTAGGAAGCCCAAATACTGTTGGAGTTGTTAAAGCTTGTAATTCAATAAGTAGTGGTCTGGTTCCTTCCATACTTGCTACAATTACTGATCCAGAAGGATTATCTTCTCTTTCTGAAATAAGTATAGATGAAGGATTTGTAATTTCTACCATTCCTTCACTTTGCATTTCAAACATTCCAACCTCATTTGTAGAACCAAAACGATTTTTTACTCCACGTAGAATTCTGTATGAAAAATATCTTTCTCCTTCTAAGTATAACACTGTGTCTACCATATGTTCTAGAACTCTAGGACCTGCTATATTCCCTTCTTTAGTAACATGTCCTATTATTATTGTTGTAATTTCATTGCTTTTACATATTCTCATAATTCTTGCTGTAATTTCTCGCACTTGGCTAACAGTTCCTGCTGCTGAAGATATTTCATCAGAATACATTGTTTGTATTGAATCTATAATTACAAGCTTTGGTTTTATTTCTAATATAGAATTTTCTATAAGTTCTATGTCTGTTTCTCCTAAAAATAAAATGTCGTCATTATGTATTCCTAATCTGTCTGCTCTTAGTTTTATTTGTTCTGCTGATTCTTCTCCTGAAACATATAGAACTTTACCTTCTCCTTGTATTTTGTCACAAAGTTGCAGAATTAAAGTAGATTTACCAATTCCTGGTTCTCCACCTAATAGTACAAGTGAGCCTTTTACTAGTCCTCCACCCAGAACTCTATCTAATTCTCCTATTCCTGTGTGTGTGCGAATTGCATCTTTCCCAATAACTTCATTTAGTGCTTTTGGAGTAACTACTTTATTTTTTCTTTCTCCAGATGCAGTTGTTTCTTTTGAAATTTTTTCTTCATAAAAACTATTCCATTCATTGCATCCGTGGACATTTTCCTAACCATTTTGTTGATTCATATCCACAACTGCTACATACAAATACTGTTTTTGCTTTAGCCATTTTTCATTCCTTTTTCTTTTTTGTGTTTAAATTATATCAAGCTCAAATTTATATGTCAATATTAGCTTTTTTATACTGACATTCTCTATTATTTTCAATTTAGCCTTAAATTATTTTTTATATTTTTCATAGTTATTTAGCACTTTTCGTACATACAGATTAGTTTCTTTAAATGGTATGTTTTCCAAGTCTGAACCATCTTGTTTTATTGTTCCTTCTTTTATCCAATTATCAACTCTTCCCATTCCTGCATTGTATGCAGCTAAAGCTAATCCTATGTTGTTATATTTCTTTAATAAAGTAGAAAAATAGTATGTTCCTATTTTGATGTTTATTTCTGGGTTATACAACTCTTGTATTGTTATTTGCTGACCTTCAATATCTTCATATGTTTCAACTGCTGTATTTTCCATGAGTTGCATTAGTCCTATTGCTTCTGCATGTGAATTTGCTTTTTCATTAAAGTTGCTTTCACATTTTATTATTGAATATATTAAATATTCATCTACATTATATTCATTTGAGTATTTTATTACATAGTTTTCATACTTTTTAGGATACAAATATTTGGGCATATTTAATAAAAAGTATATAACTAAAATAATTAATAATATTAGTATTGGTTTTATAATCTTAGTCAAAATTATCTCCTTTATATTCTTTTGTAATTTATTTTATATCATACCAATTTGTTGCTTCTGATACATCTACTTCTAGTGGAACACTTAATTCAACCGCATTTTCCATACTTTCTTTTAGTATTTTCTTTACTTTTTCTTTTTCATCTATTTTACACTCTACTAGTAATTCATCATGAATTTGCAAAATTAACTTTGCATTTAACTTTTCTTTTTCTAGTTTTTTGTTAACTTCTATCATAGCAATTTTCATTATATCTGCTGCTGTTCCTTGTATTGGAGTATTCATTGCAGCTCTAGCTCCAAATTGTCTTACCATGTAATTATTAGAAGATAGTTCTGGTATATGTCTTCTTCTATGAAATAAAGTTTCTACATAACCTTGTTGCTTGGCTTTTTCAACTATTTCATCCATAAATATTTTTACGCCTTTATATTTTTCTAAGTATTGTTCTATATATTGCTCTGCTTTTTTACGGCTTATTCCTAGTTGTTCTGCCAACCCAAAGCCACTTATTCCATATACAATTCCAAAGTTTACTGCTTTTGCAGCTGTTCTTTGCTCTTTTGTTACTTCTTCTATTGGAATATTAAAAACCTTTGAGGCAACTTGCTTGTGAATGTCTTCTTTATTTAAAAATGCTTCTTGCATGTTCTTATCTTTTGAAATATGTGCTAAAATTCTTAACTCTATTTGAGAATAATCTGCATCAATAAAAATATTTCCTTGTTGAGCTTTAAATGCTTTTTTTATTTGTTTACCTTGTTCTGCTCTTGCTGGAATATTTTGTAGGTTTGGCTCTGTTGAGCTTATTCTACCTGTTGCAGTAATTGTTTGGTGAAAATATGAATGTATTTTGTGTGTATATTCATTTATATATACAATTAGGCCTTCTATATATGTTGAGTTTATTTTCATAAGACCACGATACTCTAATATTTTTTCAATAATTGGATGTTCTGATTTTAATTTTTCTAGTATATCTACATCTGTTGAATAGCCCTTTTTAGTTTTTTTGTATACTGGAAGTTTTAGTTTTTCAAATAATATATTTCCTAATTGTTGTGTTGAATTTATATTAAATTCCTCACCTGCTAGCTTATATATTTCTTGTTTTATTACTTCTATTTCTTCTTTTAGTTTATTTCCAAGCAGTACAAGCTCTTGCTTATCTACAAATATACCTTCATATTGCATTTCTGCTAAAACTTTTATTAGCGGTATTTCAATATTTTCAAATAATTCTAGTGAATTTATTTCTTTCAACTTTTTATTCATTACACCCACTAATTTTGCTATAGAATACATGTATATAGCATTTTGGTAATTTTTAGAATCTTCATTTTGCTCATCTTGTGAAAATAAAGTCATTTGTGTTTCTTGTTGCTGTTTTACTCCAATAGATTCTAAATAGTTTTGTATATCAATGCTTAGGTATTGGTTTGCCAATTCTTCTAACTTGTATTTTCCATTGTTTGGATTTAAAAGATATGCTGCAATTTCTGTATCAAACTTTATTCCTTTTAGCATTATTCCATTTTGCATTAATAGTACATATGCTTCATTCATTTGATAACTATACTTTTGTATAGTTTCATTTTCAAATACTTCTTTAAAATATGAAATAAACTCTTCATTTGTATTAAATTGTATTTCATATATAATATTTTCATTATATATATATATTGATTTTATTTGTTTTTTTATTATTAGTTTTTCTTGTTCTACATTTTCTGTACCTAGCATGAATATTAACTGATTTTGTATTTTTCCTAATAGTTCATTAATTTCGTTTTCTTTATTTAGAGTTTTTATTTCAAAAAGTTCTGCTAGATTTTGCTTTTGTGTTTCTTCTGATTTTAAATTAAATCTGTCAATAAATCTATTAAAATTCAACTCTTTGAATTTTGCCAATACCTCTTCTTTGTTCCATTCTTTTATTTTAAATTCTTCTATGTCTTTTTCTATTGGAACTTCTAAGTTTATAGTTCCTAGAGTTCTTGACATCATAGCCAATTCTTTGTTTTCCAATAGTTTTTCTCTTGTTTTTGGTTTTAAATCGTCTTCTCCTTTTTCTATTGCTTCATATAATTCATCAATAGTTTTATATTTTTTTACAAGTTCTAATGCTGTTTTTTCTCCAACTCCTGGTACACCTGGAATATTATCTGATGTATCTCCTTGTAACCCTTTTACCTCTATAAGTTGCTTTGGAGTTACTCCATATTTTTTTAATACTTCTTCTCTGCCAATGGTTTCTGTTTCTGTTTTTCCCATTTTGGTATGTGGAATTCGTACTTTTACATTACTTGATGTAAGCTGAAATGTATCTCTATCACCTGAAACAATAGTAACATCAAAGTTTTTCTTTTCTGCTATTTTAGCTATTGTTCCTAATACATCATCTGCTTCATAGCCTTCTTTTTCAATAACTGTAATATTCATAGACTTTAAAACTTCTTTTAATATTGGCATTTGCTCTGCAAGTTCATTTGGCATTCCCTTTCTTGTAGCTTTATATCCTTCATACAATTTATGTCTTGCTGTTGGGGCTTTTAAATCAAATGTTACCATTAAATATTCTGGCTCAATATCTTCAAGTACTTTAAATAATATAGCTAAAAATCCATATACAGCATTTGTATATTTGCCATCTGGTGTCGTTAGCATTTTATTTCCCATTATTCCATAAAAAGCTCTATTTAATATACTATTTCCATCTATTAAAACTATTTTTTTCATTTTTACCTCTTTATTATTTTAATTGCTTGAATTATATTACAGTTTAATAATATTTTCAATAAAATTATTTTATTTTCTCTTAGTTGACATAAACTGGTATTTTGTGGTATAATATGAATATATCGTACATTTACAATTTTATACTATAAAAGGAGGATTTTTCAACTATGGCTAGCTTCAAATTGCAAAATGGCGTTGATGAGCTTACTCCTAATACTGTTAGGCTTCGGAGCAAGTTCATCAAAAATTTTCCTGATTTAACTATTCAGGAAACTGTTCTTCATCAGTGCGAAAAGTTTATTAAACTTTCTGTTTATGATGCTTTTAACGTTTTGATGAAGACAGCATCAAGTGCCACAGACCTTTTAGCATTTACCCATCTCGAGCATACTGAAATTAGTGACCCTGAATTAGTCCAATCTCTTTGGAATGAGCTTCGCTCTCAGTACAGCACTGTTAATCATGTATTTTCTGAATATGATTTGTTTGGTACTTGCAATGGTGCATATATGCGGATCTGCAATAAAGTTTCCACTGAATATGCTTTCAGCATTTTCAAGTATCTTTGCAAATACTTTGGTTCTCATGATGCTGACAGTCGAAGCCGGCTAACTTATTTGCTCTCAAGCGATCTTGAGCGATATCAAGTTGGTGGTCTTTATGAGCTTAAACTCGATCCCAAAAAAGATCCCAAATTGATCCAGCAAGTTGGTTCTATTGGTCTACTTGCCAAAGATTTGCTTGAAGGTAACTGTTACCTTCAAGCATTAGACTGGTTGGATTATTGTTTTCCTACCACTTCGGTGTCCAGTAGCAACAATGAAATTGACGAAAAGTCTAATACTACTCAGGTATCCAAGCTAATTGGCATTTATAACAGCAAAGAATCTAATGTTGCTACCAACAATTTCAATTCCACTTTTTCTATCAGCTTAATTACAAAATTTACCCAAAACTATGAGCTTTTGGATGATACTTTTGCTTGCTTTGCTGATTTGCGCAAAGCTGGAATTGAGCCATTATTTCTTCTTATGCATGAGAATGAATTTATCAAATGCCTTGATAATATTGATAATATTTTCAAGCCTCAGCAAAAAGATTAATTGCAATTCCTTTTATAAACGACAGAGGCTCTTACCTCTGTCGTTTTTTATTTTTTATTTTATTAATTTCCAACTGTATATTTACTTACCCAATATCCTGTTAGTTCTTTTCCATTAAATTTAAATGCTTCTGGTATTTGATAGCCTGGCGTTACATTTGTAGATGTTCCTTGTATAAAGCTTACTTCGGTTCTTCCTTTTGCTGGTTGGGCATATTGACCTTCTGTTATTTTAAATTCATATCTTGGTACCCATGTATAATATGTTGTTGAATTTCCATTTTTTACTACTATATTAGCCCATTTTCTTTCACTATAATCATACCAGTTTTTTGGCATATTGCTTCCGTTATTTGTTATTTTGTCACCTATTGTTTCGTTTCCACTTTCATCATATAACACATAGTGTGTTACTTCTGCTTTAAATCCACTTAAGTCTGGTACATTTGCTATTTGAGTTTTTACTTGTTTTGTTACAGAACCTTTATATTCATCTGTCGCACTATTTCTTGCTTCTATTTGTATTGTATATGTTGTATTTGCACTTAATCCACTATATATAAAGTTTTCGTTTTCGTTTTTTGTGCTTCCCTTTTTCTCTCCATTTATATAATAATTATATATTAATCCTTCTGTTACTCCACTTCCCTTTATTCCTTTTGTTTTTATTTGATTATTTGTTGTTGTTATTTCTGACTCAAATGTTGGCGCTCCTATATCTCCTGTTGTATATTTGCTTGTCCAATATCCTGTTAGTTCTTTTCCATTAAATTTAAATGCTTCTGGTATTTGGTAGCCTGTTTCTACTGCTGTACCTGTTCCTTGTATAAACCTTACCGTACTTCTTTGATTTGCTTGGTCTAATTTAAACTGATATCTTGGTATCCATACATAGTATACCTCTCCATCATTATTTCTTGTTACTATGTTTGCCCATTCACTTGATCCATAATCATACCACCCTTCTGGTGCTTGTTTGCTTATTGGTATTGTTGAATGTTCATTTCCTTTTGCATCATATGTTACATAAAATGTTGTTTCTTTATTAAAACCACTTAGGTCTGGTTCATTTACTACTGGTGAATTGTATTCTTTTGTCATGCTTCCTACTACTTCACCTTTACTATTTAATGCTGTTAGGTTTATTGTATTATTTCCTTTTCTTAAATTATCAATTTCTATTGTTTGACTTCCTATATTATTTACTTTATTACTATCTGTTATTTTTTGTATTACTTTTCCATTTAATGCTACTGTATAACTTGCTATTTTATTAACATTTGTTATACTTGTATTTAATGTTATATTTTTTATTATTGCTTTTCCTTTTATTACTGCCATATCATAATTTATTGTTGTTGGGCTTATTGCATCTCCTACAGTGTATTTACTTACCCAATATCCTGGTATCTCTTTTCCATTGAATTTAAATGCTTCTGGTACTTGCCATGTATTATCTTGTGCTATTCTTTGTTCCCATGTTGTTACATTTCCTTCTGGGTCTTTATAGCTATTATCTACATCTATAAATTCTACTTCTGCTCTTTCTGTTTCTTGGTTTAATTTAAAGCAATATCTTGGTATCCATGTATAATATAACTCTTGTCCTGCATTTTCTATATATATATTAGCCCACTTTTTTTCTTTATAGCTATACCAGTTTTCTGTTGGCCTATGTGTTACCCAATTTCCTGGTACTAAACTTCCATTGCTTCCTACTTCTAAATATCTTGTCCTATCTTTTATAAAGCCTTTGGTTAAGTCTGGTGTACATACATATATTCCATCTACAAATTCATATTTTCCATTTACTATTACTATTCCTTTTGGTGGACTATATTCTAATATTGGTATATCTAAATCTCTACACATTTGCTCTTGTCTTTTGTTATTTTTTACATTTGGATTTGATACATAATGCATAACACCTTTATATACTACTATGTATTCTTCTTCTGATACACTTATATTTGGTATTATATCTCTTATATCTATTGTAACATTTTCCACCTCTAGGTCTAATATAAATCCATCTAATATTGCTTGTTTAAGCATTTCTCCTGAATTTATAGTATCTGTATTAGTTACTCCTTGCATTTTTTGGCCTAATACATATAGGTCTGTTTTTTCTCTGTATTCTGCCATTTTGGCTTTAAATCCTGCTTCTCCTGCTTTATTTATTAAGCCTCCATTCATTATTATTCTTATGCTTACTGCTGATAATATTAGTAATACCACTATTGTAATTACTAGTGCAATTAAGGTTATTCCTAAATTTTTTTTCATTTTTATTCACTCCTCATACAGAATATGGGTTAAAGTCCATCTCCACACACAACAACCGCGCGACCATAGTGACTCACACTTTTTGGACTCACGAAGTTGGTGCCACTCTCACTGTAGTAGAAGCTAAACATTCCATTGCTACCACCGCGTAGGAAGGCGCTGGAAGAATTGCCCCAACGAGAACTACTACCACGCCAGCCTATACACCCCGGATTTGTAGTTGTTTTACTTCCTAGCGCATCTCCTGGTTTTGCCGAGTTTATATCTTCTGTATATGAATCATAATATCTAGAATTTACTCCTGATAAAGTACCTGAAGATTCCACTCCTGCTGTCCACTCATAGTCACTAGTTGCAAGCATTACTCCTGTATTATTTCCTGTTGTTGATGCTATTACTTTATCGTTACTTGGATTTCCATATCCTGATGCTGCCAATATTGCCATTGCTCCATATTCTGTTGTTCTCATTTGGTGTACATCTATTCCATTTGATGTGTTTGATGTTAAATCACTTTTTATTGTTTCACTTAACCCCATTGCTCCATCTGCTGCTTCCATTTTTCTTATATTTGGCACCCAGTTTGTTAATGTATCTGTTTTTTTCATATGTGTATTTGGGTTTGCTTGTAGTGCTGCTTTTACACTACCACTCCCTATTATTATTATGCTAATTAACATTATTATTGATATCCCTATTTTTTTCATTCTCTTTTTCCTCCTATTTTTATAAAATTTATTTGAATTTGTCTTTTGTATGGTGCGGTTGGGTTATAGAGAAACTACCGCGCGCACCCCATTGCTGTTGCTGTAAGTGCCGACGTAAGAGCCCCACAAGTGTTCAACGAACACACGGCTAATATGGTCCACATAGCGCAAACCAAAGTACGACTCGCGAGTGTTTGTGCTCACGTATGAAGACGCAAGCCAGTAACAAAAGTTTGATGTATTTTCTGTATATCCAAATAATAACTTGTATGCAGGTGTTGTTTTTGCTATTCCTAATGTTGTTCCAGAATCACTTACTGTTAATGTATCTGCATAATAATAGTAAGCAGTACTTGTTACTGTTATTGATGTTACTCCATTTTGACCTATTATTCTTCCATCTGGATGTTCATATTTATTATCCGATAAAGCTCCGTTATATGTTTGGCCATTTGTTCCTGTACTTCCTCTTGATGTATATGTTACTTTGTTTCCATATTCATACATTTGTCCTTGACCATATTTTTTTCCGTCTCCTGTTTTGTTTGGATCATACCCTGTTACTCTATTTATATCTTCTACTTTTATACTTCTTGCATTTGTTCCATATGGTTTACACATATTATCTAATTG
>CAKOVG010000004.1 GCA_934121875.1 uncultured Clostridia bacterium | reverse complement strand
TAACAGACAGAATACAAAGCGAATACAACGATTTACTGAAAGATAATTTTAAATTAAAAGATGAATTAGAAACAAAACGAAAAGAATATCAAGAAACATATAAAGATGTTAGAAAAGAACTGAAAGAGCTGAAAAAAGAGAATGAAAAATTAAAAAAAGAATTAAATGAAGAAAATAAAAAATGTATGATGTTAGCAGTAGAAAAACAAGATTATTTTGAAAAATATAAATATCATTTACAACAAAATGAGAGTTTAACGAGGAAATTTAGCAATGATATTCCAGTTCAAGAAGTAAAAGACTTAAAAAATAGAATATTAGAAAATGAAGAATATACAGTAGTTTTAGAAGGAGATAAAGAATTTCCTGATAGTACAACAGAAACAACATTTGAAAAATATATAAATTTAAAAGTTTTAGATGAATTAATAGAAAGGGGAAAATAAAATGTGGGATTTTATATGCGAGTACATATTACCAATATTTTTAGTAATTTTAATTATATTAGTAACAGTAATAATAATAATTGCAGGAAAGCTTGTATACAAAGATTTACAACTAGATAATTATTTTAATAAAAGAGATTATATACAAAACCTAGAAGAGAAATTAAACATATACGAAGAAAATTACGATAGATTTTGCCTAGAAGATAGTTTAAGGCAGGTGCAATAAAATGGTAAAAGAAATAAAATTATGCTTTGAAAATTTAGAAACGTGTATTTTAGAAGTAAATATGTTTAAATATTTAACTATATCTGATATATCAGTAAGAAAAAATATAAATTGTTATCAATACGAAAATGGAGAAATAATAGAAAATTACGTGTGCAATTATTTTTATATTGAGATAAATAAAAAAGGACTGAAACAAAAGTGTTGGCAAAAAACGCTAGAAGAGAAATTAAAAGAAAATAATATTGCAAGTATTATTTTATATTATGACGATAATACAGAAGAAGAAATATACGTTAAATGGGGAAAAGACGAATATACAAATGAATATCAAAAAACACTATATACAGCAGAAGGAAATATAACAATAGAGATTGGAGGAAAATATTAATGTATAAAGTTAAACTAGATAAAGTTGAAATGCTAAAAGAAGGCAGAACTCTTGTATATTTAAGCGAGATTATAGGATTAACAACAGTTCATATAGGAAATATATTAAAGGGTTATAAATGTACTACTTTAACTGCAAAAGCTTTTATAAGCATAAAAGAAAAAATATCAATAAATGATGATAAAATGGAGGAATTTTTAAATTATTATTTTGATAAAATACAATAGGAGGAATAATAATGGTAACTTTGACGGAGAAAATTTCAGAATTAAATTTAATAGAGAAAAGCCGAAACTCTAATGTAGATTACAGTTGGATTTCCGTCAGCGAGAAAAACACTAGAGAAAATGGAATGGTAAAAAGGGAATATACAGTTAAACCTATGGAATTATCTAATTGGATAAAACAAAACCTTAACTATATATTCGTAAGAGGAGCAGCAAATGAAGGAAGTATGATATATGTATATAGTGATGGATATTATAAATATATATCAGATAATGAATTTAAAGGTTTTATAAAATCATTTATTCCTTACCAATTAAGAAAATCAAAAGATATAAATGAAGTCTTTATAGATTTAACAACAGAAATGAAATTTGTTGATTACGAACAATTAAATGCTAATGAAGACATTATAAATTTTGAAGATGGAATTTTAAACTTGAAAACATGGAAATTAGAACCTCACGACCCTAAATATTTATCTACAATACAAATTCCAGCTAAGTATAAAGAAATTGAAGAAGCAGACCCAACAGCAGTAGAATTTGAAAAATATATGATGAAATTATGTAATGAAGACGCAGATATTTACATATTATTACTTGAATGTTTAGGACTTGTTATATCTAATATTTACGCTTATAGAACAAAAAAAGCATTATTTTTAGTTGGAGAAGGAAATACAGGAAAGTCTCAATTAAAAAAGATTGCTGAATATTTATTAGGTAAGCAAAATATTTCAAGTATAGATTTAAAACAATTAAGTGAAAGATTTGGCACAAGTGATTTGTATCAAAAAAGATTAGCTGGTTGTAATGACATGAGTTATCAGAGAATAGAAGATATGTCTTTATTTAAACAACTAACTGGTGGAGATACAATACGAATGGAATTTAAAAATAAAAGTTCTTTTACTTTCCTTTTTAAAGGTTTTTTGTGGTTTAACTGCAATAAATTACCTTTATTTGGAGGAGATACAGGGAAATGGGTATATGAAAGAATTATGCCAGTATATTGTAATAATGTAATACCAAAAAAAGAGCAAGACCCTTATTTATTTGAAAAAATATTGAAAGAAAAAAATTCAATATTAAAAAATGTTTTAATTGCACTTAAAAGATTAATTGATAATGATTATAAATTTGATGAGCCAAAATCAATGGAAGAATTTAGACAAAACTATGAAGTAGAGAATAATACATTATTAACATTCATAAAAGAATGTTGTGAAGTTCGAGAAGATATTATGCCAAGTTTGAGAACTAAAAAAAGAGTATTTATGGAAGCTTATGATAGTTGGATAAGAAAAAATAACAATGGAAGAGGCAAACTAAATTCAAAAGAAGTAAATAAGATTTTAGAAAAAAAATATGATGAGCATGCAATAAAAAGCAACGGAGTTATGTATATGTCAAAATTAGTTCTTACTCCAGAAGCTAAAGAAGAATTAGAAATATATGATAATTCATATAATAATTGAGGAGGAAATTAAAATGTTAAGAGTTATAGAATTATTTGCAGGGATTGGAGCTTGTAGCAAAGCATTAGAAAGATTAAATATAGAACATGAAATAGTTGACGCTGTTGAAATAGATAAATATGCAATAAAGAGTTTTAATGCTATACACAATACAAATTTTGAAGTTCAAGATATAACAAAGTGGGATAAAAATTTTAAAGATATAGATTTTATAATGCACGGTTCTCCTTGTCAAGACTTTTCAGTAGCAGGGAAACAAGCAGGAGGAGATTTAGGTAGTGGAACAAGAAGTAGTTTATTATACGAAACAATAAGAATAGTTGGTAAATTAAGACCAAAATGTGTTGTATGGGAAAATGTGAAAAATTTATTAAGTAAGGCACATAAACATAATTTTGATAATTACATAGAAACAATGAATATTCTAGGATACAATTCATATTACCAAGTTTTAAATGCAAAAGATTATGGAGTTCCTCAAAACAGACAAAGAATATTTACAATATCAATTAGAAAAGATGTAGATAATGGGAATTTTAAATTTCCACAAAAAGAAGAACTTAAAATAAGACTTAAAGATATTTTAGAGAATGAAGTTGATGAAAAATATTATTTAAAAGATTATCAAATAGAAAACATAAAGAAATCTAATTATATTCAAAATAAAAGAAGAATACAAGAAAAAGATTATTGTGATACATTATGTGCAAGAGATTGGAAAGACCCCAAATGTATACAAGTAGCACAATTAGACATAAAAGGTTGGCACGACCAAATGAAACGTGTTTATAGTCCAAAAGGTCTTTCTCCTACATTAACTACTATGGGTGGAGGAAATACAGAACCTAAAATAATTGAGAATAATTTAGCTGCAAAACATCAACAAGATTTAATACAAGATGAGGAAGGTATAAGCAGATGTATTCCAGCAGGAACTCATGGTAGTACTCCACATTTATTAAAAACGGTAGTAAGAACTCCACTTAAATTTTTAAATAGAAATCAAAAAAATATTGAAGGAGATTATGCTTTTTGTGTAGATAGTTGCAATACTGGTGGAATTAAAGAGATTAGTGTAATTGGGAATTATATGCCAAGCAATCATAATGCTAGTAGAGTTGTAGATAGTAATGGTTTAGCACCTACAGTTAAAGAAAATCATGGAACAGTTACAGCTACAAATGTAATAATTGGAAGTACTCAAAAACATGCAACAATAAGCAAAAATGGTATTGTACCAACATTAACAAGTGCAATGGGACAAGGAGGAGGACATATACCTATGCACAATTATAATGTTAGAATAAGGAAATTAACTCCTAAAGAATGTTGGAGACTTATGGGATTTGATGATGAAGATTTTGAAAAAGCACAAAATATACCTACGTCAAACACGCAATTATATAAACAAGCACGGAAATTCTATCGTTGTAAATGTGTTAGAAAAAATATTTAAAAATTTATTTTTTTAAGGAGTGATTTTATGCCAAAGAGAAAAAGAGAATTATTCCTTTATGGAAGAAGAAGATACGTAGATAAAGCTGTTGCTTATTGTAGTTTACATAAATGTTATTTAGACAAAGGAGATATAAAAGAAAAAAAGTGTAATTTTAAAAATTGCAAATATAAGGAGGAAGTATATGAATACTGAAAATTATTTTAGAAAATTTGATTTTGAAAATGAAGAAGATTATTTAAAATTTAAAGAACAAATAATAAAAGAAATAAAAGAAGAAATATTAAACGAACAAATAAAAAACGAAACTCTTTATAACAAGAAGAGAATAACTTCAAGTAAGATAAGAAATAAATATGCAAATCAAATTATGAATAAATTTGGAACAACAGGAGTAATAGATAGTGCAATAAGAACAGTTGCTACATATAAAATGGGACAAAGAAAAATATCTCAAATATCTTCAAAAGAATTAGAAAATTGGGAAAGTATATTAGATTTTTTATATAAATATGTTTTGGGGGAATAAATGATTAATTTTGACCAATTAAAGCACAATTATGGACGTAAATTATGGGATTGTAAAACACAGCAGTGGTTGACATTAGAAAAAACTGCTGTGCTTTCTAAAATAGAATATCTACAATTTAAAGAATTAAATAATATAGTAAAATATAAAGATTATGATTTATATTTTATAGAAATAAGAAAGGAATAAATATGAACGAATTATTTTTAGGGATTATATTTATACTGCATTATTATTCATTTGCATTATTTTTTTATTTTATTTTTACTAAAACGCCAATAAGATTAAAAGTAACATTAGGAGAATTAGAGTGGTTTCCAGATAATAGATTTATGTTATGTTTTTCAATATCATGGATAATATCAATTCCTTTTACATTTATACTAACATTAAAAAATATAAAAAAATAAAAATTTTTACAAAAAAGTATTGACATTTCATTAACACTATGTTAATATATGCTTATAGAAAGGAGATGGTTATATGTTGACGCCAAAAGAATTAGCAAATAAACTAATTAATTATAGAATAAAAAATAACTTATATCAAGAAACTTTAGGGAAAGAAATAGGTATTTCAATTAAAACTGTAGTTAGTTTAGAAAAAGAAAGAAAAGTAACACCTAGAATACAAGCTATAGCAGAAAATTTTTTAAAAGAGAAAGGAGAAATTTAATATGTTTCCTTATCATAATAGGCTAAAACAATTATTAAAAACAGAATTGTATTTCTGTATAAAAGAAAATGAAAACCCATTTGCTTACAGATTTGTATTTCCTAGATTGATGAAATCTATGCCTATAAGACCATATAGAGTTAATGAATATAAAGAATATATAAAGAAAGGAATTTTATAAAATGAAATGGAAAGAAATAATAAATAAAATGAAATGGAAAGAAATAATAAATAAAATTAAAGAATTAGAAAACCTAAAAATTAAGGAGAAATAATTATGTATAAAATAAAAGTAATTGCCCCACTAACAAATTGGAATAAAGAAGAAGGATATTTTGTAGGTTGTTATCGTTGTAAACTTTTAAGCGAAGACAGTAGTGCAACATGGATTGCTTTTTCTCCTGAAAATGGACCAGAAGCTTATAAAATTAAATTGTTTAAAACTAAAAAGCAAGCAGAAAATAAATTAAAATTTTTAGAACAAAAAATAAAAGAAAATGGTTTTATGTTTAATTGGCAATTAGCAATTGAGGAGGAATAATTATGTATGAAATTATATTATTAAACAATAATGGAGACAAATTTACAAAAACATTTAATAGTGAATATTTATATAACAAATTTTTAAATAAAGCAAAATATAGTAAAAATTTAACTATATTAAGCTATGGAAAAATATAAAGAAAGAGAGAAAATTATGAATAAAGATATTAAAATTGATATGGAAAAATATAATGAACAAAAAAAGAAATCAATATTAAAAAAAGGGAAATATGTTAGAGCAGAAATAATAATCGAAACAGGCACTGATGACCCAATAGTAAATACTTCTTTTTGTAAATGTAGTAGTTTAGATGTTGCTAAATTAATTGCAACTTTAGAAGAAACATATAAGCAATTACAAAAAACGTATCCTAAAGAAGCCATATTAGCTAAACTTCTTTTTGAAGCAAAATGTATGGGAATAGAAAAAAAGGAGGAAAATAAAGAAAATGATAAATAATAATGAAATTCAAGCAGAAGCAGATAAAGTAATTCCAACAACAACATTTTCTGCAACTGAAATTATAAAAAATATGGAAAATAAAAATGTGGAAGTTGTGGAAAAACCTGTGGATAAATCAGATGACTTACCAGAAATACATAACATTCAAGAAAAACCAAAAACTGATTTACAACTTTTTGGAGATAATTGGAGAATTGCAACTCAACTAGCAAAATCAACTATTATTCCAGATAATTATAAAAATAAACCAGAAAATGTCATTATTGCACTTGGTTTATCACAACAATTAGATTTAAGTCCATTTACAGTAATGCAAAATTTAAATATTATAAAAGGCAAAACAAGTTGGAGCGGTAGTTTTTGTAAAACTTTAATAGAAAAAACAAAAAGATTTAAAGACTTAAACTTGAATTATATTGGTCAAAAAGGTACAGATAGTTATGGGTGTTATTTATCAGCAACAAGAATATCTGATAATCAAATAATAAAAGGACCAGAAGTAACTATGAAAATGGCAAAAGAAGAAGGTTGGACTTCAAATAAAAAATGGATAACTTTAACTGATTTAATGCTAGCTTATAGATGTCAAAGTTTCTTTGCTAGATTATATTGCCCAGAAGCAATGAATGGAGTTTATACATCAGAAGAAATTGAAGATATACAACCAACAAAAAGAGTTGTAGAAGATGTACTTTAATTGGAAAAAATTACAAAAAATTATTGACATTATATTAATATAATGGTATCATAAATAAAAAAATAAGGAGGTAAATTTTATGAATAAACCAAATGTAGGAGAAACAATGGGAATTATAAGACGTTTAGATGATTTAGGTAGAGTTGTTTTACCTAAAGAAATAAGAAAAAGATTAAAATTTAACGAAGGAGACCAAATGGAAATATTTAGCTTAAAAGATGGAGTTTATATAAGAAAGGTGGAAGAATAAATTGAAAATCTCAAAGATTAAAATTAAAAATTTATTTGGAATTAGTGAAATATCATTAGATGGTAAATCAATAGAAGTGTCTGGAAAAAATGGAGTTGGTAAAACTTCAATATTAGATAGTATTAGATATGCTTTACAAAATAATAGTGATAGAGATTACATTATAAAAATGGAGAAAATGAAGGAGAAATATTAATTGAAACTGATACAGGTTTATCAATTAATAGAAAAAAAAGAGCTCAAAGTTCAGACTACAAATCTATAAAAAATAATGGAGAAGATATTCAATCTCCAGAAAGCTTTTTAAAAGAAATATTTACTCCTATGACTTTAGACCCTATTCAATTTTGTAATATGACTAAACAAGAACAAAATAGAGCAATATTAGATTTGATAGATTTTAAGTGGGACTTAAATTGGATAAAAGAAAAATTTGGAGAAATTCCATCAGGCATAAATTATGAGCAAAATATATTACAAATATTGAGTGATATACAATCAGAAAACAGTCCTTATTTTAAAGCTAGGCAAGATGTTAATAGAGATATTAGAAACAATATGGCTTTTATAGAAGACATTGCAAAAGATATTCCTAGTAATTATGACGCAAAAAAATGGAAAGAATTTGATTTAACAGCAAAATTAAAAGAACTTATGGAAATAAGACAAAAAAATAGTAAAATTGAAGAAGCAAAACAATATATTTCTACTTATGAAAATAAACTAAAAGGATATGAAGCAGATAAAGAAATTGCTATATCAGCAGAAGAGAAAAACATTGCTAATGAAAGAGAAAGCTTAAAATCTTCAATAGAAAGAATGAAAGCAGAAATAATTGCAGCAGAAGATAAATTAAAAGGATTAGATAAAACTTTAGAAGATAAAAAGAAAATAGTAGAATTAGAATTTGCTAATAAAGTTACAGCTTTAAATGAAAGTATGGGAAGAGCACAAGAGTTTGCTAATATGCAAATTATTGATTGTTCAGAGTTAACTAATGAATGTGATTTAGCAGAAGAAATGAAAAAATACCTTAATGAATATAACAGAATGAAAAATTATCAAGATGAAATAGAAAAATTAAAAGAAGTTTCAGAAGAATATACTAGAAAAATTGAACTTGCAAGAACTTTACCAGGAGAAATATTACAAACTGCTACTATTCCAATTAAAGGATTGACAGTTGAAAATGGAGTTCCACTTATAAATGGTCTTCCTGTATCAAATTTATCAGAAGGTCAAAAATTAGAATTATGCGTAGATATTGTATTAAGCAAACCAAACAATCTAAAATTAATATTATTAGATGGAGTAGAAAAGCTTTCAGATGATAATAGGGCAAAATTATATTCAAAATGTAAAGAAAATGGTTTACAATATATTGCAACACGTACAACAAATGACAATGAAATGATAATTACTGAATTATAGGAGGAAATATGGATAACATAAAAAAACAAGAAAAAGTAGAAAAAAAGTTAGAAAAATTAACAAAATATTTATATTTTAAATATAAAAAATATATTTCTAATATAATTTTTGAAGTAAATAGAAAATACTATAAATATGAAATAACATTTAATAAAATAGGTTATAGTATTGAAAGACAAGAAATCGGAACAAGAATTGAATTTTATGATGAAATAAAAGATTGTAATATAATACGACTAAATAAACTTATAAAAACTTATATTAAAAACCAAATCAAAGGAGGAAATTGGTAATGGAAGAAAATTTTACAACTGAAATAAATAAAGAATTTTATAAAATGCAATTAGAAGCAATTGCTCAAAATATAATAGATAGAGCAAATGATATACTGGAAGATTGGGATAAAGGAATTAGGGAAATTAATTTAAAAGCAAATATAAGTAGTGGTTGCGTTCCAACACTTGTTGTAGAAAAAGAATACATAGTTAGGGAGGTAAAATAAAATGCGTAAAATTCAAAGAAATTTTTTAAAAAAATGGCAAAAAAATAATAAAATAAATAAAGCTTGGAGAGATTTTCAAATACATAAATATGGTTTGCAACAATATGTAGATATGTATAATAAAAATCAAGGGAAACATAAATTAAAAAGAATATCTCCTAAAACAGCACATAATGTTTAGGAGGTAGTTATGGAAGATTTTAAATTTTTACAAATACCAAGAGAAAACATTATAAGTTTACAAAGTTGTTGTGGATATAAAGAAAATTTTGAAAATACAATTGTATTTATCGGAGAACCAATATTTATAAAAAAAGAGTTTGAAAAAGAAAATAAGAATAAGAATAAAAAGGAGAATAAAAATATGGAATTATTAGAAATTTATGAAAGAAATAAATGCACAGATATTGAAGAAAAATATTCTAAAATGATTGAAAAATTATTAGAAGACGACCCTTTAGTTAAAGCAGCTAAAGAATATAATGAACAATTAAATTTATGGGAAGATGATGAAGACAAAAGAATGGAATATTATTTAGATTTTGAAAGAATACTTACTCTTACTAATAGAAATGAAAAAAAGAAATTATTAGCGGAAATGTATGATGAAAAAAGAAAAGTAGGAGAAATGTGTGATATAGTAAAATCTCAATTAGAATTAGCTGATACATTTGACCAAAAACAACAAATTTTAAAATCTTATAAAATTTTAAAAGAAGATGGAACATTAAACTTAACGGAAAATAACGCAACTGAAAAAGAATTAATTATTGAAAAATTACAAAAGAAAAAAAGTAAATTATCAAAATAGGAGGAAATTATGAAATTAGTTGAAGAAAATTATTTTAGCGAAGAAGCTGAAAAATTTTACACAGGAAGTTCCCAAATAAAAGCGTTTATGCAATGTGAAGCTAAAGAATTAGCAAAAATAAATAAAACATGGGAAGATGAACAAAGTAAAGCTTTACTTGTAGGAAGTTATGTAGACGCAGCTGTTTCTGAAACATTAGACATTTTTAAGGCAAAACACCCAGAATTATATACTAAACAGGGCACATTAAAAGCAGAATATCAACAAGCAGATTATATTATAGAAAGAATAAATAGAGATGAATTATTTAAAAAATATATTTCTGGCGACCACCAAACAATTATGACAGCAGCTTATAATTGTTTTACAAAACAATGGATAAAAGAAGAAGAAGCTTTAAATTTAACTCATGTAGATGGAAATATAGTTTATGTAAAAATAAAGGTCGATAGTTATTTTCCAAATAAAGCAATTGTAGATTTAAAATGTGTTAAGGATTTTCAACCTATTTGGAATGAAAAGACAAAAGAAAAACAAAACTTTATAGATTATTGGGGCTATACTTTACAAGGAGCTCTATACCAAAAAGTAGTAGAAGTCAATACTGGAACAAAATTACAATTTTTTATTGCAGTGGTAACAAAAGAAACAGAACCAGACATTGCATTATTAAGTATTGACCAAGAAACATTAGATAATCAATTAAATATTATAGAACAAGTTTTACCTAGAATTAGCAGAGTTAAATTAGGACTTGAAGAACCTACACGTTGTAACCATTGTAACTATTGCAAATTCACAAAAAAACTTGACAAAATAATTGATTATAAATTTTTAGGAGAGGAGGAATAATAATATGCTAAAAATATTATTATGTGTACTAATAGTAATAGTACTAATTTTAATCGCAGTTATCTGCAAAAAAAATAAAATTTTAAAAGAGGTAAGAGGGTTATATGAAGTTTACAGAGATAAATACCATAAAACTTTAGATAATTATATAACTGAACAAGGAAGATTAAATAAAAGCCAAGAAGAAATAAAATCTTTAAATGAAAAATTAGAAGCTTTTACACTTACATATAGCACATTAGATAAAAAATATTCTAAGTTAGAAAAAACTTACAATCAATTAGTAGAAGATACTGCTGAATATATGAAATCTAAAGAGAAATCTAAAGAGAAATCTAAAGAGAAATCTAAAGAGAAATCTAAAGAGAAATTAGAGCCAAATGTTACAGAAGAAAAAACAATAAAAAAAGAAACAGCTAAAAAAACAACAACTAAAAAATCAACTACTAAAAAAGAAACATCTAAGAAAAAATAGGAGGAAAATACAATGAACAAATTTATTGGAATGGGACGATTAACAGCAGACCCAGATGTTAGATATACACAAACAACAAATATTTGCACAACTAAATTTACTTTAGCAATAAATAGAAGATTTGCTAAAGAAGGAGAAGAAAGACAAGCAGATTTTATTAACATAGTTGCTTTTGGTAAAATTGCTGAATTTATTTCTAAATACTTTAAAAAAGGTCAACAAGTAGCAGTTGTAGGAAGAATACAAACTAGAACATGGGACGACGACCAAGGACAAAAACATTATGTAACAGAAATAGTTGCAGAAGAAGTTTATTTTGCTGATAGTAAAAAAGAATTTAAAAGCGACGCAGCTGAACCAACTAATAATTCAACAACAAATACAAACCCATTTGATGACCCACTACCATTTTAATTATTGAAATTTCAAAAATAACCAAGGCTATTTCTTGTTTTTATATTTAAAACAACAAGTTATAGCCTTTTAATTATAAAATGTCTTAAATTTGATTTTGAGAGGAAATAACAATGAATAATAAATTATTAGGAAACAAATTTGAAAAAGATTTTGCAAAATATTTAAGCAATAAAGATTATTGGGTACATTTTTTAGAAGGAGCTGCTCATACTGGAAGTCAACCTTGTGATATTATTGCAATAAGAAAAGATTTTCCTGAGTTATATGATTGTAAAACATTAAATAATAAAAACGGGCTATTCCCAATTAATCGTATCGAAGAAAATCAAAGATTAGCTTTTCAAAAATTAAGAAAATGTAGAAATCATAAAACTATATTTGCTTTAGCAATTTTATGGAATAATAACATTTATATTGTAGATTTTGATGATATTAATTTTAATGATAAAAGCATAGATTTAAAAGAAATAAAACCAACTTGGGAGGGATTTTATGAAGATAATAGTAGATAATAATATAAGAATTAATGAATTAAATGAAAAAGAAGATAAAATTATAAAATCATTTTGTTCGAAAAATTTATCAATAGATAATCCCCAAAGAGAAAGTAATAAAAGATTAGGATTTCCTTATTATAATTTACCAGCAAAATTATATTGGTATGAAAAAAGAGGAAATGATTATATTTTACCTTTTGGTTGTATAAATGATATATATAATCTTTTCCCAACTAAAGAGATTTATTCGATTTGCTTTAAACAATCTCAAAAATTAGAATTTAAAAGTAATATTAAATTATTTGATTATCAACAAAAAGCATGCGATATGGCTTTTAAAAAGAAAAATGGAGTAATTGTTATGCCAGCAGGAAGTGGCAAAACACAAACTGCATTGCAATTAATTTCAAATTTAAGATTAAAAACTTTGTGGATTACTCACACGAATGACTTGCTATCTCAAAGTTATGACAGAGCTAAAAATAATTTGGAGAATATTGGATTAGGTAAAATAGCAGCTGGGAAAATAGATATTGGAACTCATATTACATTTGCTACAGTCCAAACTTTACAAAAAATAGATTTATCACAATTTAAAAATGAATGGGATTGTATTATTGTAGATGAAGGGCATAGAATTTGTGGAACTCCAGCACAATTAGGAATGTTTTATAAAGTAATAAATGCTCTTTCATGTAGATATAAATATGCTCTAACAGCTACTCCATATCGAAATGTAAAAGGAACAGAAAAAGCATTATTCTCTTTAATTGGAGATATTATTGTAGAAATTCCAAAAGAAGTTGTTTCAGAAAGAACTATAAAAGCCCAAATAAAAGAGATAAATACAGATTTTGTAATATATGAAGATTGTCAAAAAGAAGATGGAACTATTAATTATTCAGCTTTAACTACAAAATTAGCTTTAGACGAAAATAGAAATGAAATAATATTAAATATTTTAAAAGAAAATTCTAATCATTATACATTAGTTTTAGTTGATAGATTGGAACAATCTTCAATTTTGCAAGAAAAATTAGGATATGGAGTTATTATAGATGGAACAATGACAAGTAAAACAAAAAAAGCTAAAAGAGAGCAATACATACAAGATATGAGAGATGGAAAAGAAAATGTTTTATTTGCTAGCTATGGATTAGCAAAAGAAGGATTAGACATTCCTAGATTAGATAGATTAATTCTTGCAAGTCCACATAGAGATAAAGCAACAATTATTCAAAGTGTAGGAAGGATTGAAAGAGTTTTTGAAGGTAAAAAAAATCCAATTGTTTATGACATAGTTGATAATACTTTATTTCACAAGAATATGTTTAGAAGTAGAAAAACAATTTACAAAAAAAATGGAAATATTTTAATTTAACTATTGACAATTAATTAATACTATGTTAATATAAGAATGTCCTTAGAGATATATGTCTATGGAGTGGCTATTAGAAATACATAACTAATAGCGTGATATTATACTTTCACTATAATATTGCAGTTATGATAATACATAAACATAACATGATGGCTTTAAATTATTGTGCCGTACAACAATAATAGAATAAAAAGTTCGTAAAACCCACAGAACAGGAGAAAGAAACTTTAGTAGTGAACTGTACTAACGTCCTGTTGAGTAGCGACAGCATGAAAAAGTTTCACGTTAGGTTGACGAGATGGGCTTCCTAACATTATATTGCAGAGTAGAGAAACGGAAATCTCGTTAGGCTCATAACCTAAAGATAGTAGGTTCAACTCCTACCTCTTGCAACCATTTGATAGGTGGGTAAACAACTTATTAAGTGCGATAGAATATGGACGCATATTCAAGTCAATGCCTATCATTTTTATATATGCACATTGCAGATACAGCGAATGTATCAAGAATATAGAGAAAGGAACGTATACCTTTAAACAACTCCTTATACATACAGTACGTTTAGGAGAAAGATATATTTCTAATGGGACTGTGTATCTGATGTAAACTATAGTGATACTAAATGTCGAGTGCAAATCTCGAGATGTGCTAGCTTTCCACCATCCTTGGCTAAATAATTATAGGATGACTATATATAGTCAAGTAGCTTAATAATGGTAAAGCTTGGTCGTACGTCCTAAAAAGTGAATGGTAACTTTGATATAGGTTCAAATCCTATCTTGACTTTTTATTTCCAGATAGACAAATTAGTAAAGTCGCTTGCCTTTGAAGCAAGAATTTGGTGGTTCGAAGCCATCTCTGGAAGCCATACCTATCTACCAAGTTGTAGAAAAGGTTTCTGGAAATGCAATTATTGTACCCTATGGGTATTTAAGATAGCTATAATATAATTGCATTTCTTGTTATATATGGGTTTAGTGTAATGGTAGCACATCAGTTTCCAAAACTGCTAGTCTAAGTTCAAGTCTTAGAACCTGTGCCAACAAGATATATGTAGGATAGAAAGTGGCAGCTATCACACCTTTAGCCATATTCTAAAGGTCTTAAAAGAGATGTTTGGGGTACGCCGTCCCACACATATATCGTATAACAATTTCCTTAATATTTTTTTGTATATTTTTGAAATAGAAATTAAATATGGAAGTTTCTATTTCTTATATTTATAAATAGGAGGTAGTATAAATATGTTTAAAATTAAAGAAAAATTAAATGTAGAAAATCAAAGAAAATTTGCAGATGAAGTTGGAATTACACCACAAACATTATGTAATATTTTTGCAAAAAAGCAAAATTGTTCTAAAGTAACTGCTTATTCAATTACTAAACATTTTGACCCAAATAAAGAAATTGAAGATTTATTTGAAAGGGTTGATTAATTTTGGAAAGATTAGATGTAAATATTTCTAAATTTTATCAAAAAAATAAAAAAGAATATTTAAAATTATTACTAAATAACGCTGAATGTAAACTTTTAAATCAATTTAAAAAGAAAAAAGTATTAAGTAAAGAGCAAGTATGCAAAATAATTTATAATGAAAAATACAATAGTTCTTACGATAGTGCAATAAATACTTTCATATATAGATTTAGAAAAAAAATTAAGTCTTATTACAAAATAAAAACTATTCGTAAAGGAGGATATGTACTTGAATATAGTAAGAAATCAAATAATGAATAGTTTGAATATGAAATTGATTTTAAATAATTATGGAATTAAAATAAATTCAAGTAATATGTTTAAATGCCCTTTTCACAAAGACGATAAACCATCAGCAAAATGTTATGATAATAGTTTTTATTGTTTTTCTTGCAATAGAAGTGGAGATTTAATACAATTTGTTAAGTATTTATATAAATTAAATTTTCAAGAAGCCATGGAAAAAATAATAGACGATTTTGGATTAGGTTTAAAATCAAAGGGAAATTATGATAAATCTAAAATATTAGAAATGCAAAGACAAGATAAATTACGAGAATTAGAAAAAGAAAAGAAAAAAGATTATTTTAGAAGACTTTGCAAAAGAAAAGATTTATATGATAATATTATAAATAAATGGAGAAAAGAAATAAACTCTGTTAATTGGGAAGATATGACTTTAGCAATTTCATATTTAGAAAATAAAAGAGAATTATTAGATATATTTATATGTGAGCAATATAATATAGAATATTAAAAGAGCTATCCCCCTAGCTCTTTTTTATTATTTTAATATATTTGTCTACTAACTTTTTGCATTTAGAACACAAAATAAATTTTGTTCCATTAACATTTAAAATTTTATCTCCTTTTTCTTTCATACAACAATAACATTTCATATTATCTACCTCCTAATATATTATATTCAATAGATATAAAAAAAGAACCTAAAAGGCTCTTTTTATTTGAATTATTGTTCATTTAACCATTTTTGGAAAGCTTTTACCATAACAGAAGGATAAGATACTATTCCATCAATTGGTGTTTCTAACCATGTTTGCATAGCTCTTATTGTTTCTGGTCCTATAAATCCGTCTTCTCTTGTTCCTATTCTTTTTTGAATAGCTTTAATTACGACTGAACCATTTGAACTTGGATTGTTTTTCCAATCAAATGTAGAAGCTAATAATCCTTTATTTGAATTACTATATGCTACATATTGATTTGATACTATTCCATCTACTGGTGTTCCGAAAACTTCTTGTGCTTTTCTAGTAGTATCTTTTCCCCATAGACCATCTTCTGCAATTTTATTTGAAATAGGTTCATCATCAGAAGGAATTATAGGTTCTTCATTTTCTTCATAATTTGGAGTTGCATATCCATATATTTCCCAATTATTTAAGTCATAATTAAATTCTTGAACTTTATCACTTCTATTTCCTTCAATTGTATAAACTCTACCATTTTCAACTTTTTCAACTAATCCTACATGGTCTGGTGTTGGTTCTCCTTGTTTCCAAATAAAGAAAATAATATCTCCTGCTTTAGGAGTTATATGTTCTCTTGTAGCAATTCCCATTTCATTAAATTTATTAAATCCTGCTGTACAAGAAGCAAATTTAGGTGCTATATCTTGTGAAACTCCACATTCATTTAATACATAACTAACAAACATTGCACACCAAGGTTGATTAGATAATCCATACCAATCTCCAAAAATAGTGTCATTATTTGGTCCTTCCGTATAACCTAAATAGCTTTGAGCTTTATTTACAATATTTTCTCTTATGCTCATATTATTTTTCCTCCTTTTTATTTGTTTCAATAGCTGTTGAAACTTTTATTACTTTTGCTAATTTTTTTAAGTCTTCTGCTCCATAATAAACAATTCCTGCTATTCCAATGACTTCAATTCCTGCTATTAAATTGACGTCAATTCCGTTGATATTTAAAACCATTATATCTGGATTTAAGTAGGAACATAAATACATTAATCCTATTGCTAATCCAATACATAGAATTTTAAATAATCCTTTAAGTAAGTTCTTCTTGTTAAATTCTTTTTGTAATTTTGCAAGTGAAGCTCCTAATAATACATTAGCAAGCATAACACAAATTACACCAATAATTATTTTTAACATAGCGACCTCCTCCTTTACATAGATTATATCAAAACAAAAATAAAAAAACAATAGCTTATGCTATTGTTTCTATTGAAAAGCCGATTATCAAATGATAGAATTTGATAATTGAATTATATCTAAAAGAATTTCAAATGTCAATAACTAAAATAAATATTTTTGGAGGCTCGTAATGGTAACGCTCCATTGTCTAATGATTTGCAGTCATTCATTCTACTTTTAAACTAACGAGCCATATAAACCCCTTTATTCTAGGGGTTTTAGGACTTTCCATGCACACCACATTATTCTATTTCTACAATCAAATGTATCATAGATAACTCCATTTATGCAACAGGTTATATGTCCTCTCATTGTTATTAAATATATTCCTTTTGGATTTTCATCAACAAATTCTCCTACAAATTTATTTTTAGCACATACTCTTTTGTATCTACTATCTAAAAATGGTTCTACAAAATTAATATCATCTAATAATATTCCATTATTTTTTGCAATTTCACTAAGTTCTTTATATGTCTCATTCCAAGTTTTGTTTTCAGCAGTAGATATTGCTCTAACAACACAATCATTGACATAATTTCCTTTAGGATTTGCATTATAATATTTATACATATTACATCTCACTTATTTTTTTAGTGTAATGTTTTATTAGTTCCATTTCTTCTTGTGAACCAACTTCATCTTTTAGCATTTCTACAAAATCGACAACGCTTTCTAGCATATATTCAAGGCTTTGCATTGTATCTTGTTTAGCTCCATAGTTTCCTCTGCTATATTGTTCTCTTCCATCTGAATACATACGATAACTCCTGTGCATATCATCTATCATGTCGTCTCCTTTGTATCTTCCACGGCTATCTCTTGCACGTCTACCATAACTTTCTCTAGGATAATTTCTATCGTCATCATAATAATCTCTATATCTCATAATTTCCTCCTTTTTCTTCCAATATTCCTCATTACATAAATCTTTATGTATATCTACTAATTTACCTAACATAGTAATATTTTCAGTTTGTATTCCTTGTTGGACTATATCATTGATTTGTCCTTCAAGTTGTTTGTTTAAATTTTCTTTTAACTCTTTTTCCATTAAGCAACACTCCTAACTTCTTCTATCAATTACCAAGTTTGCATTAGCAATTATAGGAACTTGTGTAGCCAAAGGAGTTGTTGGTGCAGTTGCAGTAGGAACAGTAGATACAGCTCTTACAGAAATGTTTGCATTTCCTTTACAACATACTTTTATTTCTTTTGTAATTCCAATATTAGCATAATCTCCAGCTGCTGCCAAAGTTTCAGCCATTAATGTGCCAGGTATCATTTCTCCATTATTATATAATGCAAATGCTACAACTCCTGCTGTTGCACTTGATACTGTGGCATTAAAGTTAATTCTATATTGTCCACATTCTACTATATCATAGTTTGCAGAACCTTCATTATGGCATAGCCAACTTCCACAACCTCTACAACTATTTGTTCTTATACAATCTTTTTGGAATACAACAGAAGCTATATTACTTGCTAAATTTATTACTGAATTTATAAATGATTGTATCATTTTACATCTTTCCTTTCCTAAAAATAATTAAGAGATAGAACTTGTGTCTATCTCTTTTTTTGAAACAAGTCCTTTTATAAGGTTATCCTTTATGGATTTATGTTTAAATATTAAATTAATTAGCAACCACAACCAGAGTTGCAACCGCAATTTCCATAATTATAAGATTGATATGGGTTGCAAGTTATATAAGCTGGGATTGGACAAGGTTTTAATTCGTTAATTAAATAAGTATTTTGTCTTTCTTGGCTAGCAGCTAATCTTAAAGCATTGATTTCGTTTTGTTGTGCTTGAATTTGTGCATTTTTATCTTCAATTCTATTAGCAACTATTTCATCATGTAAAGCTCTGTAATTAGCATTTTGATTTTCAACTATATCTCTAGTATTCATGTTCATTGTATTTTGTAATGCACATGTATTTTGAGCCATATTGAAGTTTACTCCTTGAATTCCTTCTCTTATGTCGCAGCAGCAACTTGCTAATTGAGAAGATAATCCTTGTGTAGCCAATCTATTTTCATACCCATTAGTAGCAATAGCTTGGTTTACTCCTGAAAATCCTTGGCATAATGCTTGTTGAACTCCAGAAAATCCATTAAGCATTCCTGTGTTCATAGCATAAAAACCATCACATAATCCTTGTTGTGTTGCGTCAGCTTTTCTTTCTAGTGTAGCTGTGGCACTGTCTATTTGTCTTTGTAAAGTTGCGAAATCAGAAGCTAGAACGTAATTGTCAGTTACTCCAGAACCTGTTCCTCCACCAAAGCCATTTCCATTTCTTCCCCAACCCATAAAGGCAAAGATTAAAAAGATAATAACCCACCAACTTCCATTATCTCCAAAACCATCATTAGAATTTCTTCCTGTGTTTCCAGATAATAATGCTACATCACTTGCTGATAAAGCTCCGTCTCCATAATTCATAAATTTTTCCTCCTTCTTTTTTAAATAATATATATAGATTTGCAATATCTATCATTTCATTTGCTTCATAAAGTCCGAGAATTCTCTATCAAAGTCTCTACCTCGTTCTCTACAAAAGTTTCTTGCAAATGTCTCTATTTCTTTTGAATTGCCTTTTTTAGCCATTTGCATTAAATTATTTAACATAGGATTTGAATTTTGTCCTATCATATTCATAACAAAATCTTTTGGATTTTGTATTCCTTTAACAAATTCCATAGGGTTCATAATTACTTATCCTTTCTTTTACTAATATATTCATTTATATCTTTTATATCTTCTGAAAGTTCTTGCATTTTTCTTTTCAATATTTTTAGTTCATCTTTAAATTCATCTTTGTTATTGTTTTCCATAACTTTATTAAACTCCTCTACAGTTAAATAATTATTATTTTCTTTTTGAATAGTTTCATTTTCATCTAGCTTATATATTAGAGTTTTACTTGTACCATCTTGTTGCAATTGCTTTGTTACTATTGCCGTACCATCAGTTAATGGAAAATAGCTTACACTTCCATCTAAAGGTATATCCATAGCTTTAACTACATCAATACTATCAACAGATTTACCTTGTAGTCTATTAAAAGGTTCTATTGGTTGAATTTTATTACTTATAGGTTGTTGTATGTTTTGCTGTTGTTGTGGTTGTTGATATTGGTATTGATAACCAAAAGGTTGTACTAAAGGATTTTGATAATATCCTTGACCATAATTATTCATATCTTTTTCCTCCTAATAAAAAAAGACAACACCTAAAGTATTGCCTATTAAATGAAATATGGAAAGAAACTAATAAAATAACAATAGGCAGTTATTAAATTAATTTCTTTCCTCCTTCTAGTTATAATATACATTAATAAAATTTTTATTTCTAGTCCGACTATAAAAATTTTTTTCAAAAAAATATAACTTATCTAAATGATAAGTTATATTCCACAATATAATCTGAGAGCAAAAGAAATTTTATCTAATTTCTCAACTATTCTAGGATTTGAAATATCTAATTTGTCCGCTATTTCTGTAAACGTTAAATTATCTTTAAATCTATATTTATAAATTAAATAATCTAAGTTATCTTACTCTTTAATTTTATTTTCAAATTCAATTAATTTAGTATCTAATGAATGATATTTAATAAAATCATCAATATCATTATATTTAGAACTTTTACCTTTCCACATAAAGATGTCTCTTATGTTTCCTTTGTTTGTTAATACATATGCACAAAATATGGTTGATAAAATACATAATATTATATCTGCTTTTGCTAATACAAACAAGAATAAGAATATTAAAGAACTCCATATCATACATCTATACCAATCTTTATAGTGCATAGCTCCTCCTAAACTCATTCTTAACATTGCAAATAAAACAAATACAAGTATCATTTCTTTAATTGGAAGGTCTAATAGTGTGCCTATTAACACTATAATACCAACCTCTGCGATATTGAAAATAATACTTGGTAAATATAAAAGTATCTTTTTCATTTGTTATTCTCCTTTTTCATCGCAAAAGAACAAAACTGACCATATTGGCATATTTACCACCTCACAAACTTAAAATATATATACAAGCTAAATTTATAAATAATATTAAACTATTTAATAAAATTAGACTTATATTTCTTAAAGTAATACTTTTTATTGGTCTTTTTATATCGTCATTTCTATTCCATAAATTGCAATATTTTCTATATAACTTGTTAAATTTATTTTTAAAAATAAAAGGTAAAAACATAGAAATTCTTAATAAAATACTACAAAAATAATAATTAATATTGAAATATTTACTCAATCCATAAAACATTGATGATAAAATACATAAATATCCAAAACATATACTAAAAGTAAATACATCTATTATTTGTGTTTTCTCTTTATATAATAATTTCAAAATTGCATATACTAATGCTATAAATAAAACATAATATATAACTTTATATTTTTGAATAAACATACATAAAACATATGCAATCGAAATCAATAGTCCTAATTTTATTCGCTTTTCTTTAATATCTTTAGTACAAATTAAAAACATAGTGAAATACAAAACTTCTGGTAATAACCCTAATACTACACTAATTAAAATTTGTAATAACATTTTTACACCTTATTTCATTAATTTAATAACAAAAACTATAATGGATACTATTAATGTTATGATTGAACCTGCAACTGTTTTCCAAAGCCATGAATGATTATCTTCAAGTTTTTTTATTCTTGCTTCGTGATTTTTTATATCTTTTTCAAGTAAATCATTTTTTAAATTGTCTTGTTCAAGTCTTTCTTTAAGCATAACTTTTATTTCTGCTATACCTATTTGAATTGGAGTTATTGAAGTATTTACAAAATTTTTAAGTTCAACTTGTTCCTCTTTTATTTTACTTTGCTCACTTTCCAATTTATTAATTTTGTTCTCTAAATCTTTAGTATCCATAATTTAAAGCTCCTTGTTTTATATTTTGATTATATCAAAGATTTTTTTCTTTGTCTATATATTTTTAAAAAATTAAGCAGTTCTTTTCCATACAAATACGGCTAAATATGGAATATTATGTTTATGACTATTCAAACTATGTGTATGGCTAGATAATGTGTGAGTATGTCCTTGTCCTCCACCAGCATTGCCAGTTTTAGTAGTTCCATTAACTATAACTCTATCCATAAAACTTTCTGAATTAACTAATCCAAATCCTGTTGCTTCATTTTTAGCCATATCAGTTGAAACCGAATGGCTATGTGCTGGTATTTGATTTATTGTTAATGTAGTACTTCCTGATGTATTTGTACTTGGACCTCCTGTACTTCCTGTCGAAGCATTAGTTGTTGTTCCTGTTCCATTTCCTGAACTATAAGAAGTTCCTGCGTTAGCATATAAAAAAGCATTTTTTAATTGTTCCCAAGTTCCTCCAAATAAATTTTTAGGGTTAGTATTATTTACACTTATGTATATACTTCCAACAGGATAAATTTTATTTACTATTGCATTTGCTAAATTTGTTCCTAATCCTGTTCCATTAATTTTCCCATTTACTTGTAATGTACTATCATCACTTGTATCATATTTTTTTCCTATTGCAACTTTTGATTTATATATAGCAATCGCTGGTGTTCCTGATGATAATGTAACATCATAAGTTTTTGTAGATAATTCATCTTTAACAGTTAATCTAATTACATAAGAATTTGAGATGTTAAATCCTTCTGCGTCTTCTCCTTTTATTTTAAGAGAACCACTATAATTACCATTACTTTGAGTATAAGTTAAAGTTGTTGTTCCAGTATGCCAAGTACTACTACTTGAATTCCTATATTGATAAGTTACTGATTTTATTGTATTTGTAACCGAATTAGTACCTGTTCCGAAATTTTGAGCCCAATAAGAACCATTAAAAGATAAAGTTACTCCTTTTCCTACTCCATTACTATCTCTAACTGCTGTTACTGATTTTATTGTTAAATCACTATATTGTTTATATGTTGCATTTTTTGTAACAGAAGTACTATTTGTTCTACTGTCTGTTGCATATACTGTTAGAGTTCCGCTATCAACAGATACAGCTCCACTTGCTGGTAAATAAACATCTTCTGCACTTGAATAATTATTTGTCCTACTTTGACTACCTATAACTAATTTATATGTTTTCATTGTAGCACTATTTTTAGCGATTGCTTTATTTGCAACAGTTACAATAGCTTTTACTTTAGAATATCCTTTAACTAAAATTTGGTTACTTCCAGTTAAAGCTACTGTAGTTGCATTTGTATCTTGATAAGTAAAATTACTAAATGTAGGATTACTGTTAGTAACAATAAAATTAAAATCTTTTGAATTAGTATAACTTTGCCCATTTTGTGTAGTAGTTAAAATGTATCTAGCTTTATATGTATTACTATTAGGAGTTAAGGCATAAATTGTACTTGCTGTTGCTGTATAAGATTTACTTGTTCCTGTAACAGTTCCAATATTTGCTATTTGTGTATTAGCAGTATCTGCCCTACATAATTTTAATGTTGTTGCAGCACCACTAGGATTAGTCCAAGTAATTGTTTGTGCACTACCTATATTAACATTTGGTACGCTTACTAATTTTGCAATATCAAATGTAGTAACATCTATACTATTGCTTTCACTATATAATTGACTATCTTTTCTTTTTACTCTTATTTTTAAAGTATATTTAGTATTTGGAGATAATCCTGTTATATTTATAGGAGATGTTAAGGCATACCCACCTTGCCAATCTCCACCATTTTTGCTAACCCAAATTCCGTCAATTGTAGCGTCTACTGAATAACTTATTTTTATAGTATTTAAAGTTCTTGAATTTAAAGAAATAGTAGCTTTTGCATATCTAGGAATATCGTCTAAGGTCCATTCATCAGCAGTATTAATATTATTTCCATAAGAATAAATACCTCCGTCCATATCTACTCTTAATTTATTAGTACTACTTTGATTTATTGTATAATCTCCCTGTGCTAAAACTGTATCTGTTTTTATATAATCACTTTGTCCCCCAGTATATACAGTGTTTCCATTTAATTGGAAAACGTTGTTGTGATGATAATAACTTGAAGAACTACCACCTTTAGCAGTAAATTTATATCCTATTGTTCTTGTATTATTTGCAGAACTTACACTTTTGGTCCACCATTCAAAGTATATATATCTACCTTGGTAGCCATTAGAACTTGTATTACCACTTGTAGCCATTTATTTCTCCTTTCTATAGTAAACTTGAAATCCAAGTTTGACCACTCATTTTTTGAATTAATATTCCACCAATTTTACCTAATTCACTATCAATTTCATTAGTTTCTACTCCTTTATCTGTTAAAGCAGTAACAACTTGATTTGTAGAATTATTAAATATTCTATTTCCATCTGCGTCAAATCTTGCATAAGTATTTTTGCTACTAGATTTTACTTCAATTCCTTTTCCTATGGTTACTGTATCAGTTCTTGTTTCATTAGGATTTTGCGTCCAAATTTGCTTTTCTTCTCCTATAGTTCCCATTAAATCATAAATTTCAAAAGCATTGTCTGTATCAGAAATTATTTTAAAATCAACATTATTAGTATCAATATTTAAAGTTATAACTTCTTCTTTCCATGCTGAACTTGACAAATCTATTCTTTCATTATTAATAAGTACATATCCTATTGCTAAATCTACAAGCTTTTTATACGTAAAGCTTATAGTATATATATCATTTTTTACATTTACTTTTTGTTCAGATGTTCCTTTATTTATTTTATATCCATTTCCAGAAACTGATATTTTTTGAACTTCTGTGTCTGTATATTCATTTAATTTTGCAGTTCCATTTTCTGTTCCGTCAGTCCAAAATTCTTTAGCATAATAGAATATATTGTTTCCACCTTTATTGCTTAATACTTGTGTTGTTCCCTCTAATGTAGTTTCTATTTTGTTAAATCTCTCGTTTATATCATCTTGGTTGTCTTGAATTTTAGTATTTATTCCGTCAAGGCTAGCTTCAATAGATGTTATTTGATTACTTTGTCCTTCTTGTTTTTCTATTATTCCTGTTATAGTTTGATTTGCTTTATCAACTATAACTTGTGTATTTTTTAACGCTTGTGTAATATCTGGTGTAAATGTATATTTAGTTTCTGTTTTTGTCATTGCTGGAACTTCAATTGTATCTAATGCTGTTCCTTCATAATTTATTATATGATTGAATAAATAAGTTTCAAATGATTGTCCTTGCATATTCTTAATTTTTATTCTATCTAAACAATTCAAATAAATATATCCTATTAATTTAGAACTATTTATTGGTAAATAAGAAAAACCAAATAAATCTTTTCCTGCTTCTATTAATTGTTCTCTTTTTTCTTGTGTATAAGCAAATGGATTGTCCTCTATAACTATTTCGTTTACACCATTAGTTGCTATACTTTCATCATCTGATATTGTTACATTTTCTCCATCTATTTGACTATCTCTTATTATAATTCTATTTGTTGGTCCATACAATTCTTTATTAAAATCTAAATTATAATATTCATCATTTGTAAGTTCTTCTTTTATACTAAAATCTTTATCAAAATCAAAATGCAATTCATTATTTTCGTCAATTCTAGCCCAAGAAAATGCACTTAAAGCAATTCCTTGTATTATTTGTCTGCAAGTTTCTCCACTAACAAATTGATTATTTTCTACTACGAAATTTTCATTTTTAAAACTTTCTTTACTTAATGTTAATCCACATTGAGTACAAATATTATTTGCTAATTGTCTTAATGTACAAGGATATGTTATAGTATCTACATATTTAACATTTGTTTTTATCATATAATCTAATCCAGTTAAAGACGTATTGTCATTTACATTTTCATTTTCTGGGTGTTGTACAATAAAATCTCCATATTTTATTCTATAATTTTCTTCATCTACTTCTGTTTCAATAAATAATCTAATTTCTTTATCTTGTAAATTTAAAGTATTATCTAAATTATTAAAGTTAACAACTATTTTCTTTGCAACTGCTTGACCAAATATTCCTTTATCTGGAACAAATCTCAATTCAGAAAATTCTATATTTTTTAAATAATTTTGATAATCAATTACAACATCTGTTCCTATCACTTCCAAATAAGCTTTAGTTATTCCAGTTCTAAAAGCTTTCCTTATATCTTCTGTAAATTGTGGAGTATATATAATTTTCATCTCAAAATCAAATTCATCTAAAGAATTTATTTGATTATATCCTTCAAAAAGTTCTATATTATCTATAACATTTTGCTGTTCTGCTGTTAAAGGTGTAATAATTTCTTCTGCTAATTCATATTCTATCTTAAGTGGTGTACCTTCTTCATATCGAGCTTTCGCCCATGTAATAAAACTTGTTGCACTTGTAAATTTACTATCTTTTATAAGTATAGGAGTTGCATTACCAATCCAAATACCATTTCCTGAATTTGGACTTACATATTTAAAATAATTAGAAATACATTTTCCACCATCTTCATACTTTTTTTGATTTAAACCAGTTTCTTTTATTAATATCATATTGTTTTCATATGATATATTTTCTGTACCATTTATTATTATAGTTTTTTTATTTTGATGTATTCCATCACTTGCAAGATAATCTCCTTCGTGTAATAGTTGTCCTTTGCTTAATGGAAAATGTATTGTTTGTTCTTGGTGTTCTACATATGGTTTTGCTATTGAACCTTCTACTAACATATATTTTGTTGTTAAATCATTTTGTGAATTAACCGAACTTGAACGTACTCTTATATATTCTGCTGTAGTTCCAGTTGTAAATGTATATGAAGTATCTGTTGAATATGAGTAATTTATATATGTTTTATCTGCTGAATAAAAATATACAACATTCATATAGTTGTTACTATTTTTTAAAGTATAAGTTGTATTTGGTTTTACTTTTATATAATCTTTCGTTCTTATAGCATTTCCATTTGAAACATTAAGACCAGTTGTATTATTTATTTCTCCTATTTCTAAATCACTACTAAATATATTTTCATTTTCTATCTCATAATCAATACTTCCACAACCATATGGTGTCCAAGGAGTTTCTATTGAACTCTCTGCTATTTTAATTTTTATTTTATAATTATCAAATATAGTTCCGCTTGTTATTCTTATAAATTTATTTACATTAAAATCTAAATTATTGTTTGTATAATATTCGTCTCTTATTTGAGAAGTATTTGAATTTCCTAGTGAAAGATTAAATCCTAGCCAATTAGTACTATTTTGACCATAAAACATTGCTGACCCTGTTATAGTTCCACTTTGATAATAAGAAGTAATTATGTATGAAGTGTTGGCTTTCATTGTAAAGTTACCATTCCATACTATATCTGTTTGTTCTGTTGCAGTACCATTTAAAGTAAGTATTCCATCACTATATTTTGAAGTTATCCCATTTTTTGTTGTACTTTCAAAAATGCCATTAAATAAATTTACATTATCCCCTATATTTCTTATTCTGCTAGGGTAATCTGGACTTGGTGTGTTTCCTACATTAAAATTAGATATATCAGTTGGAATTATTGTACTATTATCATTTTTTCTAATAATTAATCTACAAAATTTTATATTATTATCATTTGGTATAATTATTTCTGTTCCTACACTTTTCCAGCCTAATATATTTGTTACATAATTATTTGATATGTCATAATAATAAACATAATATTCTAAAGATATATTACCATCAACACTTGCATTAACTACTATTTTAGTGTTAGGTATAACTTTTATTAAATTTGTAGTTCTAACTCTGTTTGTTGCATCTTTATCTCCTTCTGCTATAATTGTTCCTTGTTCTAATAACCCATCTGATAAATTTGTAGTTTGTTTAGTGTAACCTCTTATTAAAGTATCTATATAATCTTTTTCTGCTTTTTCAACAACTAAAGGAGATAATCCTTCAATTGTTTTTTTATTATACAATTTATACATAATTATCTCCTTTCTTTAATGTTCTATTAAACTAAATTGATTTAATAATATCATTTCTTGACCTTGATATTTTACTGGCTTATAAATTAAATCTGTATGATAAAATGTTCCAGTTTCATAACTATCACTATCTTCATTATAATACTCTACTGTTAAATACATATTATCTAATGCTTTATAATACGTTCTATATTGTTCCTCTGTCATTATAGGAAATTGTATAACAAGTTTAGTAGGTCTATGAGGTAATTCTTTTATTATTAATTTTCCACTTGCTACACGTCCTGCGTCTGTTACTTGTACTAAATGTGGTTGTACTTCATAGCCTTCTCTCGACATTGGTGGGTTCATAAAAGTACAATTGTTAGTCTTAAAATAATATCCCTTAAAATTACTCATATTTGCCTCCTAAACTCTTATTACATTAGTTCCATACATATTGTTTTCTTCATTTGCATATTCGCCATAACCTGAATATACTTTTCTATTTCCTACATAAACATTTATAGGTCCTCTTTGTTGACTTGGCATTGCTTCTGCTACTCCTTGTGATACACCTTGTCTAATACCTTCAATAATTTGGTCATTGTTTGCTACAGCTGATTTTCTTCCTATGTTACCTACAAGTTCTGGTCCATTTTCTCTTGCAATAAACATTTCTCCCATTTCTGGAAAACCACCATCAGCATATTTTTGAAATCTAATTCTAGGAATTGCTTTCAATCCAGCAGCTTGTGCTGCTTTTAAATTTGCTTCTGGACTATATATCCAATCAACAGTAAATCTATATCCTCCAAATGTTAAATTGTTTCCTGCGTCTTGTAAATTAGATAATTCATTTATTACTCCTTTTACATCATCTGATAAATCTTGAAATCCTTTTTGTCCTTGTTCTATTGAAGTTAAATCTCCAATTGTATCTCCTAAACCTGCATATGCTTGGTCATAAAAATTCAAATCATTTGCATTTTCATTAATTGAAGCACTTAAATTGTCTAATTCGTTTTCAGTTCCTTTTATATAGATATTAGTTTCGCTAAAAGAAGTATCAAAATTATTTGCTAAATCGTATACAGCCTTGCCTATACTTCCAATAGGAGTAATGTTGGCTAAAATATTTTTACCTAATTCAACCCACATATTCTTTTGTTTGCCTGTGCTTAAGTCCATATCTTTTAATATTTCTGAATTTTCTTTTTTAGCTTCTTTTACTAAACCTAAATGTCTTTCTTTTGCAATTCTTATAGCATTATCTCTTTCTAATTCAGCTTGTTTAATACTACTATCTTTTGCTTTCTCAAATAATTCTTTTTGTTCATCTGTTAAGTCTTTATTTTTTTCTAATATCTTTTTGTATGCTTCTTCTGCATTATTAACATCTGTATTATATTTTTCTTCTGCTGCTTTTATAGTTTTGTCTCTGTTCTCAATACTTGATTGAAGCATTGTACTTAATGCTTCTTTTTCATTATTTACTTTTTGTTGATTATAATTTGATTTTATTTTAGCAGTTTCATCTTCATTGTTTGTTACTATTTCTGTACTAGATTGAGCATATCTCTCTAATGTTCCTAATATATCATCATAATATTTTGCAATATCTTCGGCACTAGCATTTTTTAATTTGTTTATTTCTTCGTTTAATCTTTGTTCATCAGCTTTAGCTTCTTCAACTTGTTTTTCGTAACTAGAAGCTAATATTCTTAACATTTCATCTTTTTCTTCTTGACTTAATGTTAAATTACTTGTAATTTGTGCTTTTTGTTGAGCATATTGTTCAGCTGCTAATCTAATATATTCTCCTATAATAGTATCTACATTTTTTTGTAATGTTGCAATATTTTCATCACTAGGAGCTATGTTATTCCAATGTAAATCTTTTAACATTTCGTCAGTATTAGTTAAGGCGTCATAAGTAGTTTGTAAAGCTGATTGTGTTTTTTCTGATACTCCTCTAAATATGTCTACTTTATTATTTGCATTTGTAATATCTTGAACTATTGTACCAATTGCTGCTCCAAATAAACCTAACGCTACCAACCAATTTCCTGTCATTAATGCAATTATACCACCACCAACTTCTAGTACTACTGAAATAATTTTTATTGTATTTTCTAATTCTTGATTTCCATTTGAAATCCAATCTATAAAACTTGATAAAGAAAATCCAACCATCATTCCTACTAAAACTGCTAATGTTCCTTTTAATACTGTAATTGCTCCATTAATTGTTGAAAGTGCTTTAGCTCCTAAACCTAATTCGTTAGTTAATTTTGCTAAATTGCTTAATATTTTTATTCCTTTTATTACTAAAAGTGCAGCTCCTATCATTCCTATTAAAGGAAGTATTCCTTTTAATTTTGCCTCAACTTCATCTAAATTTTTACTTAAAGCACCTGTTAGAGCGTCATATTCTGGCAATGGAATATCTAATTCTCCACCAGAAGCTCCTCCACTTCCACTACCTTTTGAACTATCTTTTCCAAAATCAATTACATTTAATTCGTCAAATTGAGCCAACATTTTCTTTAATTCTTTATTTGTTCCTTTAGTACTATCTCCTACATCTTCAATTCCTGCTGACACTCCATCTAATGAAGATTTCCAAGCAGATGTATCTATTTTAAATCCAAATAAATTTGCAATAGCTTGTGCTGCTGCTGTAAGCCATTTAGTTAATATCATCAAATAAGGAATTGTAGCTGTAAGCATTGGAATAAAAATATTTCCTACTGCTCTAGCAAATAATGTAAATTGTTCTTTTAATACTCTTATTGCATTTGCTGGTTGTAATAATGTTCTTGCCATATCTCCTTGCATTGTAGTAGTTTTTGTCATCATTTGGTAGTATAATAATTGAGATTTCTGTGCTCTTGTCATTTCTGATACTTTCTGTTCTAATCCCAATCTATATGCAGTTTCTTGTAACGTAGCTTGGTCCAATGCAACACCAACTGCTCTCATTGGTTCTATTTCGCCAGAAAAACCAGATTTTATTTTTTGCATTGCTTGTTCTATTGGTATATTTAAAAATGAACTCATATCATAAGATAATTGTGTTAAATTTTTACTCATAACATAAGCTTTATCACTAGATAATCCAAAGCCTTCGGCTAAAGTATTAAATACACCCATATATCTCATAACTTTAGATGGGTCTACTCCTAATACATTGCTAAAGTTATCCGCAAATTCTTTTGCTTTGTCAGCATTTTTGCCCATTGATACATAAAATAAATTTAGGTTTTCAATGTAATCATTACTTTTTGTTACAGTGTCTCCTAATACATTGTATAAAACTTTTAGTCCTCCAACTAAAGCCCCAACATTAACTAATTTAGTTAATGCAGTAGCAAATTTATCTACTCCTTTTGTGTTATTGGCTTTAGAATTTATTTTATCTACAGAATTCCCAGTTTTGTCTAATTTAGATTTTAAATTGTCTAAATTACTTAAAACAGGACTTATCTTTTGATTTAATTTATCTAAAGTATCAATTAAAGTTTGTAAACCTTTACTAGAATTTTCTGCACTTGAATTTATCTCAATAATAACACTATCTATTGTTGTTTCCATTTAATTGACCACCTGCCTCTTTCTCGAAATGTTTTTTGGTGGCTCTTGCCCAGTTATTAAACCTTATTTGAGCTCTTAATCTTTCATTTTTTGCTTCTTGTTCTATTTGTTCTTTTGATTTTTTTTCTTGTCTTTCTTCTACACCATAAGGTTTAGTTGGATAAGGTAAAGGTTTTGTACCTTTTTTAGAAAAGGCGTGTAAGATAGGAGATACATCACATAATGCCTCATATACATACACGCCTTGTTTCCACATACGCCATTCTTGTATTTCTTGTTCTCTTTCTATTTTTTGCTTATATGCTTTTAAATAGTATTGAGTAATCTCTAAATCATCTCTCCAAAATTGGTCATAAGTCATTCCTATAGACATAAAGAACGGACATACTTCTTTAAAGATATTTGTAAGGAAGGCATACTCTACCTTTTTTTCATCATCTTCTAAACTACCTTCCACTCTATGTTTCCCTCAACATCTTCTGTATTATCTTGTAATGTTTCGTATGTTTCAGATAACATTTCAACTATTGTTGTAATTAATGCTGATTTATCTTTAAATTTATCAAATATTTCGTCCATTTCAGCTTTTTTAGCGTTTTTGTGGTTTTTGTAAAATAATCCTTCAAAAGCCATTGGTAGCATTAACATTGGTTTTTTAGCAAGTTCTGATACAACAAATCCTTGTTGTTCAATATAAGCAACTGCTTCTCTATTATATTCAAGAACATAATCTTTATCTTTATAATTAAACTCTATTTTTTTATTCATATTTTTATTCCCTCCATTTTATTTTTACGCTGTTGGTTTTGCAGCTTTTACAGGTGCTCCTGTTGGTGTAATATAGTTTGTTATTTCTAGTACACTATTTACTGCTGTTTCTGGTACTCCCATACTTGATGGATTTCCAGGGAAATACATTCCATTTGTTAGCCCAGGTATGTCAATTAAAAACCAAGTAGCCTTATTTGCAGCTTTACCTGCTTCATAAGCTTCCATTAAAGTATCCCATAACCCAACTAATTCCTCTGTTAAGTTAAATGTGAACTCTAATGCTCCACCTAAATCTTTAAGTCCATCAATATATGTCTTATATTCTGTTTCATTTAAAGTAGTTGTCTCTAATGTATCTGGGCTTGGGTTCATACTTGGAGTTGATTTTACTCCAACTAAATCAATATATCCAGTTTCTGGTCTAGTTCCAGCAGTAGTTTCAACTGCATATTTTAAATGAATTCCAGCTGTGCTTAAATTAATAGCCATATTAATTTCCTCCTTTTAATTTTTATAAATTGTATTAGTATCTAATTCTAATACACAAGCATATCTCAAAGAATATTTAATAACTGTTTTATCTTGAATTAAAGGCATAAGTACAGGAGTACCTATTCTTGTCATTTTATAATTTGGTCCACCTAAAACATTATTTACAATTCTGCCCATAAGCATTGCACTTTCTGTAGCTTGTAATAATTCTGTGCTTCTACTATAGCAATCAATTTGATAACCTAGATTAGAAACTTTTTCTCCTTGTGCAGTTGAAAATTTTTCATTTTCACTATTATCAAGTTCAAATATTGTTACCATAGGATAATTTACTGGTGGATTTTCATCATAAATACCTTTAATTGTAGTATCTTTGTAATCTTTGGTTTCTACATTTTTTTCACTATCTAAATATATTGGTTTTGAAAATTCTTTTTTCAAATCTTCTTTTATTTGTGGTACTAAAGTTTCGATAAAGCCTCACTCACTCTCTTTTTGATAATTGTATATTTTTTACCTTTTAAAATAATTGCTGCATTATAAATTTCTTTTCCTGCTGGAATACCTTGTGTATATACTGACTTTCCACTTTCATCTTTATATATCCAAAATAGTTCCCCTGTTTTAGAATTAACTTTTATTTTAGGTCCAGTATTGTAACCTTTTAAATTAAAATTACCTTTTATAGGGTGTGGAGCATTTAGACCTTCTGTACCTGTTCCAAATTCTCTATAAAGAACTTGTGAGCCAGATACTCCAACTATTGTTCTTTTATCACTTTTTTGTTTTATGAAATTTACATCATTATTTCCATCAGTATAAGGACTTGCAGAATAATTAGATTTAATTAAATCACTTGCTAAATTCGTCATATCTTCTGATATATTATTAGCACATAATTTTAAATTATCTTTTAATTCTAATAACTTATTCTTAGTTTCTTCAATCCCTTGTTGTGATAAATTCATTTTAATAGTTTTCATTTAAGTCATCTCCTGTTAATCTTTTTAGAGATACTTTTGATGAGTTTAAAGTTATTAGTGGATTTCCATTCACACAGAAATCAGCAGTTTTACAAAGTTTATCATGCTCTTCTGGTGGAGTTGCATATACATAACATCTATCTCCATTAGAAAATTGTTTTCCAATTTCGATAACATCTTCTATTTTTAAATATTGAGTATATTCTTCTCCTATTGCAATCATTTCTCCAGTAGAACTAACTGGTTGATAATTAGTCTCAATTTCTATAGGTTCTTTAAATTTAGTGATGTTGTTTTCAACATACTTTTTACATAAATATAATTTTTGTTTATTTCTTTTTAAACAAATCATATATACCTCCTATACATCTGGACTTCCAGCTAAAGGTACAATTTCTTGTAAAAGAGCTTTAGGATAAGTTGAGCCTCCATCATAACCTCTATTAATACCATTTTCACTATGAGAAGTTTGACCTTCTGCACCATATTTAGCAATAGCACATATACAAAGCCTAACGATTAAACTATCGTATTTTTCTTCGTATAGCATTTCTTCTGTAGGCTTAAATCTACGTCTTTCATTTACAGCTGGAATTGCGTCTATTATTTCGTCTAGTGCAGTATCATTTGTTATATTAAAACCTCTAGCTTTGCATTTTCTAACTAAAGTTTCTGCTAAATTTCCTAGATTTTTATATTTAATTAATAATTCTTTGTTTCTATCATCTTCAACTATAAATTCTGACATAAAAACACCTACAATTCTTTATCTTCTAATTCTTTACTTTCAAAAGCAAATTTGCCATTTTTATTGATTAATTCGTAAGCTTTTTCAAGTGAGATTTCAAAATATTCATTTTCTCTACCATAAATTTCAGTTTTATTTTTTGTAGGGATAACTGAATATCCTGTCTTGTCTTTTTTTATATCAACTTCTACAAATCTTGAATTTGCTTTTATGTAAATTTTATTGTCTTTTCTGTAAAGCATAATAACCTACTTTCCTTTTGGTTTATTAGATTTTTCCTCTAAAAGTTTTTCAAAAGAAGTTTTTTCTTCTTTTTTGTCTCCATCTAAACCAAAATCTTCAATTTTTTCGCCCATTATATTTACATTAAAATCATTTTTTTCTTCTTCTGATTTTTCTTCTTCTTTTTTAAGGTTATCTATTGTATTTTTTATCTCATCAGAAGAAGCTTGTTTAGCTTCTTCTTTTGAGTTTTCTTTTACAATTTTGTAACCTAATTTTTCAAACATGTCTTTGTAAGCACATTTTGAAACTTTTAAAATTTGTGAACCTTTCTTTATTTCTATCATAAGAAAGTTCCTCCTTCCTAGATTACATCAGCAATTATAATTTGGTCAGCAGCTTCAAATGATGGCATTGTAACTTGTGATACTTTTGTTGTTACTTCAACTGGGTCAACTTGTTCAGTTGTTGTTACAGCAACACCTGTATCTACTATTGCTACTTTTGCATTTTGAGAAGTCATTAAATCTGCTTCTTCTGGTGTTGTACCAAAATATGTATTACCTAAATCTCCTTCTGGAATTAATATAAATAAGTCTTCTGGAATAAATCTTGTTATAGTTCCATCTAAAGCTTTATATTTCTTTTCATAAACTTCGATTGTTACTCCTGTTTGGTCTAATATGTAACTTCTTAAAGCTGTTTCATTAAGAGCAACTTTACCTTGTGAAAATACATATACTGCATTTTTAATATTTGTATTTTTCATTAAGTCTCTTAATACTTTTCTTGAAGTTATAGCTCTTGATGGTCTTCCGTATCCTTCATTTTCGATTACATCTTGCCATGTTATAATATCTCCAATTGGGTCTGCGTCTGCATTATCCCAAGTTTTTGTTGGAGTTGTTTTATGTGTTGAAGCAATTTTATAATCATAACTATATTCTTGACCATTATTAGCCATTGTTATTGTTCCTGTAGATAGTAATTGCATACGCATTTTTTCTCTTGTTACAGCAGCGTCTTCTATTAATGTTACTGTATCTTGGAATATTTTGCTTAATATTGTTTGAATATATTGTTGATTTCCTGCTTGAATTGCTATTAATAATTTTTGTCTTAAATCTTCATCTATAGACATACTATTTTTGAAGAAAGGCATTGAAGTTTTAACTTCTTGGAAACCAATTCTATTTTTCTTAATTGCTCTTGCGTCAAAAGCAGATAAGTTTAATTCAACTGGCATACCTTTAGAACCTTTGATATAGCTTAGGTCTAAACCAATTTGTTTTTTATCTGGGAATAATATTTCTCCTAAATATGGAGGCATACCTTGTTCAGCTTGTCTTGTTTCCCAATAAGCTGCTATTTCTTGTGCTACTACATAATCAAATATTGTATTCATTATCTTTTTCCTCCTTACATTTTACTTCCTTTAATAAATTTTATACCTTCTGCTTTTAATGCAGTAATTGTTTCTGCTGCAATTAGAGTTTGAACATCACTATCTAATTTTAATAAGTCAATATGACCTGTTGAAATTATAGTTCCATTAACATCTCCACTTGTAACATCTACATCATGTAAAAGTACAGCATTTGCATTTGATGTTTTTGTTTCAGTTCCTGATGAAGTTGCTTTAACAAAAGCAGTATCTCTATCTAACCAATCTCCATGTAATGGAGTACCAGCTTTTAATATTTTTCTTCCGTTACTATCAGCAGTTAAACCTGTGTTTCCTATTTGAGCTCCTAAAGTTACGGCTGTTTCATCAGCTATTAATATTTGTTTTTGTGGAGCTCCGTAAGTTTTCTTTTCTATCATGTTTGCCATGTTTTTTTCCTCCTTCATTATATTTGAAAATAAGAATTATTTTTGTTTTTGCTTGCAATTGCATTTTTTGCTAATTGTGAACCAAAACTACCTTTTTCTTCTCCATCATTATTTTCATTTTTGTTAAAGTTTCCCATATTAGCCATTTTATTTTTTGTTATATCAGCTTTTCCTTTTTCGTAAGCTGCTTTAACAATTTTATTTATATAAGAACTTAACTCTGTTGTTTTAGTTTCATCATCATTTACTATTCCTTTTAAGAAATTTGTAAATTCTGCGTCATCATCTTTTATTCCAGCATTTAATCTAGCTTCTGCTGTCATTCCAAATGCTTTGTAATTGTTTGCAGATAAAGTATTTTTTGCAAGTAAATCTTTTAAATCTTGTAATTCTTTGTCTTTAGCTGCTTGTGCTAATGCAGATTTTTCTTCATCTGTTAGCTTTGCTTGTAAAGCATTTTCTTTATCTTCTAATTGTTTCTTTAATTTGTTTTGTTCAGCTTCTGCCATTTGTTTGTTAACATAATTTCCACTTTCTAATACTGATTTTTGGAAATATTGTTGCACTTCTTGTGCTGTCATTCCTTCGTGATAATTTTCTCCTAATAATTGTTTTAGTTCTTCCTCCATAATAAGGTACTCCTTTCTATTCTCTGGCGATTATAGGTCTTCTCTGACCAACAGATATTCATTGATATAGCCCCAATGAAATGGCAATTTTGTGCTAGTGATTATAGCTCTTCTCTGAGCAATAGCTTTATTTTGAAGTATCGTTAGTTTTTGTACTAACTCCACTATCATTAACTTTATTATTTTGATTAACATTAGTTGTTGTTTGTGTTGCTGCTTTTTGCATATTTTCTAATGTTTGTTGTGCTTGTTCTTCCCAATATTTCTTACCTTTAGCAGCTATTTCTACACTATCTGTTGTCATATCTGCAATTGTAAGTGCGTCCTCTGGTGTAATTGTTTTTGTTCCAATTAAAGTAGAATAGCTTTGAGCTTTAGATTGTAGATTGTCATTTTTGTTTCTACTAAATTTGACATCTATATCTATTGTTTTTATTGAAGAATTTATATAATTCAATTTTTGTAAAATTGAAATTATTACCGCTATTTGTTTTTTCTTTGCTATTTTAAAATAGCTTTCTTTTATTCTTGCAACGATTTCAATATCAGCCCAACCATCTCTTAATTTGACAGCGTCTCCTGTATCTCCACCGCCACCACCACGAGTTTTTCTATCTGGAATTCCTATAATGGTTTTGTATGCTTCTTCAAAGTATTCACGTAAATTTTGAACTCCCATACTGTCTAATTGTTGATAAATAAATTTAGCGTCTACATTGCTTCCTATATTTCCTACAATTTCTAATATTCTGTTCTTTTTTATTTTATCTACAGTATTTCCATTGATTTCAGCATTTATTATTACTAATAAACTCTTAATAACATTTTCAATATCATTTACACTATCAGAAGCAATTTGATTTAATGCGTTTAATACACTAATTGCAACTTCAAAATCTCCCATAAGGAAATTATTGTTTTGAACCATAATAATAGGATTTAATCCTATTGGATTTATGTCTACATCAATTACCTGTGCTTGTAAACTTAATGAGTTTCTTCCTTTGCATGTAATTCTATAAATTTCTGTATCTGTGAAACATAAGAAATATGTATTTGTCTTATCAGTATAATAAGTACATGATAAAACTACTGGATTTCCCATTTTTGCTGATTGAACAACAAATGTACTTAATATATCTAATGAGTTTATTTTTAAAGGTATATCTGGCATATAATCAGAATATAGTTCTTCTGTTGGTAATGTACATAAATAACCAATTCCTGTTATTGCTGCCATAGTAGCAGTTTCATTGTCTACAACGCTTGAATTTTCATATTCCATAATGTCAGCAATTTTTTCTATATCTTTTTTATATCTTGTTTTTCTTTGAATTATTTGTGTTGGTTTTCCAAAAGTATATCCTACAATGTCTCTTACACTAGAATAAGCATAATTTAATGTAACCTTGTTGTTTATTCCAGAAGAATATGCAGGAGCTCTTTTGTCTATATCTTGCTTACCTTTATAGTAATTTATAAGATATTTCATATCTTGAAAGTTTTCTAAATGATATTGCCAAGCTTCTAATAATACGCTGACAATAGTATCTTTATTTATTTCTTTGTCTATTATTATTCTTTTTCTACCTTGACCTATCAAATTTTCCACCTCTTACACAAATAAAAAAAGCACAACTATAATAAACCTATTATAGTTATGCTCTCTCCTTGGCTAATTTATTTTATTTATTAGCTCTCAGGCTCAGTTTTCATTTTTTTAATATCTTCTATGTATATCTCATTCTTACATCTTTTGCACCATAGATATACTTTTTTCATTTCTCCATCTTTTTCTATTTTGCCAATTAATTTATGACAAATAGGGCAAGTAACTTTTTGTTTCATATCTTACACCTCAATATAAATATACTTGAAAATTTTTCATTTGTCAATATATTTTAAAAAAAGATACGCATAAAATAAATTATACGTATCTTGGGATTTGTTTTAGTAAAAATATGAACCATATTACTACCAAAATTATTTTATTAAAAATTTTTTTATTTGTCAACTATTTTTCTAAATTTCTAAATCTTCTCTACTATAATTACTATGAACTTCTCCTACAGTATTTTTGCAACCCAAAACATTTTGAAATAAACTAGCCAAACTATCAGGAACATCATCATGTTGTTTTCCTTGCATTTTTAAACTTTGATTAAATTTGAATAATAAATCAAGAAAATCATTATACATTCTATTGTTTTTTATCATTGTCCTTTTCTTTATCAATAATCTATATTCGCTTCTCTCATTTCCCATTATTGCTCCAGCAGAAGCTAATATTCTATCTAGCTTACTTTTATTTGTTGGTGCTTTATCATAAGTTATATTACACCATGTTATTCCTTTTTTCTTTAATTCTTCTTTTACTGCTTCTGCATACATATCGCCACCATTGTTCGCTTCAAAATGGCAATGAGTTATATGATATTTTATTATTCTATCAACTACTTCTGGAATTGTTATTTCTTTTTTATCATCACTTAAATACACATCAATTAAAGGACAATCTCCATTTTTATATTCACTACATATTGGCATAGATAATTTATCTCCACCGCCCCACGCAACGTCTACAGCAGCTATGTTCCTTATGAAACTCTCTGTGTCGTCATAAACTTCATACTTATTCATTTCATCTTCGCTAAATAATATTCCAAGTCTTTCTATTGGGTTTTGCTGTATTAAACATTCAAAACTTACTGTATCCATTAAATCCTTATCTTCTAAAAACATTTCTGTTGTTATTGCAAATCCATATTTATAATTAAAATTACTTTCATTATTTTCATTTAATCCAGGTATTTTTATTACTTTTATTCTATCAGGTGCAGTTTTCTTGTAATATTCAATAATTCTACTTAATGGGTCATTTATACTAAATACTGTTCCAATTAAAAGCAACTTACATTTTCCTTGCATACGTTTCTTCAATGTTCCTGTAAATTCGTCCCATTTTTTATCCATTACGTCTTTGTTTGAAGCTTCTTCTATGTTTTTTACAAGGTCGTCTACGTATAAAATATCATGTGCTCTAGTTCTACCTGTAATAGAACCATCAAATCCAGCACAATATAATGTATATTCAGAGTGTACACTTTTTTTTCCATCATCTCTATAATCTAATGACATTGTATCTGCACTTTTTAATACTAATTTTAAATTGGGAAATATTTTTTGATAATTGCCATTTTCATCATCTACAAGTGTCATTACTCCATTATAGAATTTATCTTTTGCTATATTAGCAGAATATGAAACCATCATTTTAGGTAAATCTGGATTTTTTCCAACTGCCCATGCCATAAATCTTTTTCCAGCTTCTGTTTTTCCTGTACCTTGCGGCATAGATATTGTCATTACTGCTCTTTCTTTATAATAGAACTTTGTTAATTCCCAATTTACATAATTTAATATGCAAGTCCTAGGTGCTAGAAATTGTTTCTCTTTTGGTATTCCAAATTCTATTGCCACTGCAAAATAACAATACATATATTTCGCCAAATAATAATATTGCTGTTTCATTATGTCATTATATTTTATTTTATCTTCTAAACTACTATCATTATTTATTAATATTTCCATCTCTTGAATTAGAAATATTGCTATTTTTAAACTTTCACTATATACAAAATTGTCTTTATCTGGAATATATTTTATTTTTTCTTTTTCGTCTTCTATCTGTGCTAAATAATACCTCAATAAACTTAATTTTTCAGCTCTTAATACTTTAGGTAACTTTTCTTTTAATTGAGTTCTTAATATTCCTATATTTTGTTCAATATTTTGATTTTCTTCCATATTACCTCCTAGCTCCAATACATAATATAACTTGAATTTATGCCTTCGGTTATTCCTTCATTTTTTATTAGTATAGGTCTATTTTTCATTATTTTGTTTTCAAAATCCTTTGTATTTTTGCAGTTTAATACTTCTACATTTTCAAAGGTAAAATTCATAGTATATATATAATTTAATTTTATCATATTTCCTCCCAATTAAAATAAGACTAGCTTTAATCAGCTAGTCCCATATATTCTTTTATTGCTTCTGATATTATCTTATTCATACTTTCAAAATTGTCTGTTCCTTTTGTGCTTTCACTTCTTGATTTTATCCATTTGTGTTGATAATAAGGAAGCCTTATACTAAATCGTACTGTTTTACCTAATTTTTCTTTGTTTTCTCTAGCCATCTTTTTCTCCTTTTATATTATCATAAAATTTTTAGCTTTTCAATATTATTTTTCTGGCATTTCAATTATTATTCCATTTGATTGTCTTTTAAATCCATCTTCTATTGCAATTTGTATGCTATTCAAAATTTCCTCTGCTCTTTTTTCCGTCTCATATTTACCTAATACTTGTAATTTATTCCCAAAGGCAACTATATTATTTAAACTTCCCATCTGTGCATACAAACCTATATCTTTATGTGTACAATCAATTAAAAATTCTTTAAATTGCGTTCTTATCTTTATATCCATTATATTCTTCTCCTTTTTCGTGTTCATACCACAATTCATTTTCTTTATAACATTCTTTATAGCCACCCTTAAATTGCACCAATATAAAATTTTTATATATTCCTACAATAGTAGCGTCTTTTGTTCTTAATTTTACTGTTTGTTTTTCTCCACTTTTGTAAGGTCTTACTACTTTTACTGGCATACCTATTTTTACCATATTAACCTCCAAAATTTTACACTATAGGTTAGGATTTGCACCTAACATAAAAAGCCACTCTTGACCAAAACAAGTCCTTATATCGTCAGCTATTTCGCTGTGATTAGATATTGGGAGAATTGAACTCCTAAGCCTTTCTATCTGACATTAGCGTCTACCTTTTCCGCCACTATAGTTTTTTCATCTATTTGTATTTTTCTTCAAAAAGTTTAGTTATTTTTCTTTTTTCTTTGCGTTTATAATGCCTTTTTTGTTTCTTTCTTTGACTATTTGTACTTCCACATTTGTAATCTTCATCAAACCAAATTTGCTGCAATTTATAAAATCTCTTTTGCATTATTTTACTCCTCTTTATATACACAAGCTTTACTATTATATTTTCTGTTTCTATTTTTTATTTTATTGTTTTTGTGTGTACATATTCCGTATATTTTATCTTCGCTATCAAAAAATTTACATTTATAACATTTATTTTTTAAATCTATTTCATTTATTTTACATTCAAAAATCATATTAAACTCCTGTGCTTCCAAAGCCCCCACAACGTTCTCCTTCTGCATTATCATCTTCTGTTATTCCATATTTGCAAAATATTCCTTGACCCAACTTTTCCCCTGCTTCTATCACAACTGTCTCATTGCTTAAATTATAAAATCCAAACATCATTTCTCCGTCATTGTCTTGATTTCCATAATAATCTGCGTCTACTATTCCTACACTATTTGGAATTACTAATTTCTTTTTCTTTGGATTGCTACTTCTGTTTACTAACATTAAATATTCATCATCTGGCATTTTTACCTTTATTCCTGTTTTTATCATTGTTGGATTATCTCCTAATTTATATGGTGGTATTTCTACTCTTTTTGGTGCAAAGAAATCATATCCTGCACTTTTAGCTGTACTTCTTTCTGGTAATCTTCTATATGGACCGCCTTCACTTGCTTCCTTTAAAATTCCTGTAAATTCAAATTTTCTCATTTTATTTGCCTCCTCAATATTATTCTCCATAATAACGTCAAAATATCTTTGACATTCTTTATTTAAGTTTTTATTAGTATTTTTTTCAACTTCTAGTTGTCTTTTTAACTTTTCTATTTCTTTGTTCTTTTCTTCTAATATAGATAAAACTATTTCTATTTCTTTAGCTCCACCAAGATGTTTAATTTCTAATGTTATTGGTAATCTTTGTAAAAAATTTATTGCTTCCTCTTCTTTTGTCATATTATTCCTCCTCTTTTACTTTTTTTTCAAAATATTGTTTTACCTTTATTTTTCTTAATTCTAAATCTCTGTTAATCATTGCAATAATAGTTGCTGTTTGTGGGCTATCTGAATTATCAGGGACTTTTACTAACATTTCTGCCATTAAATCTATTATTTTGTTTTTCTCTTCTATTTTAGTATAACATTCTATATTCTTTTCATGCTCTTCTATTAATGATTGCTCTTTTCTTTCAATACTTCTCATTAAATAATCTATTCTTTCTTTTTGATTTTCTAGCATTGATAAAACTACATCTAAACTTTCTAAGTCTGTTAAATCTAAAACACCTGTTAGATTTTCATTCTTTTTATTAATTTCGTTTCTAGATAATTCTATTATCTCCTTTAAATTGCTTATTGCTTGTTCTGTTGTCATATTTCTCTCCTTAAAATTAATTACTTTAAATTTTTAATTGTTTTTCAATATCTGTTCTATTAAATTTTAATATTTTGTTAAAATCTTCATCTTTTATATTTTCCGCTGATGTTAATACTTCTTCAATTGTTAATATATGTGCCATTATCTCTGCATACATCTTTAAAATATATTCTGTTTTCATTTTTTCTCCTTTCCAATATACTCTACATAGTGATATATCGATTGCAATCTTTCTATTTGTTTATTACATAGGAATTGGCTTTCACTTCAAATAATATATCACTATATACAATATATCGAGTATAGGTATTAAACTGTTAGGTGTAGTTCTCCTTTTATTCCTTTGAAAGGTGGGAACTGGTTTCTTCTAATTACTTTTATTTTTTAAAGTTACTTTTAAATTTCTTATAAAAAACATTTTACGTATTCCATTTAAACCTATGAATAATCCTAAACAACGTTTGAATAAGGTAACGATAATAGTAAGCAAATACTTCACTATTATTTTGTTTAATTTTCTTCCCCTAAACCTATACTTTTTATAAAATTATTTTTTTTAAAATTTCTAATTGTTTTCTCATTCCTTTATTTGCTTTTTCTAAATCTATTAAACTTTTAAATATATCCATCATTGTTTCATCTAAAAGTTTTCTTGCTTTATCTGTTTTTATTTCATCTCTTAATTTTCCTAATTCTTCAAGATTATCTTTTTGTACTTCAAATAATCTTACTCCTGCTTTTAAATTCGCTTCTCCTATTTTTAATACTTCTTTATTCTCTTCCAATTAAAGACACCTTCTCTCACACTCTTTACACTTATTATTATTTTCGTCTTCTTTTACATATAATTTGCCACATTTACTGCATTTTTCTACTTCTATTTTCTTTATTTCTTCTATTTTTAGCATTTTTCATATCTCTTTTTCCTATTTTATATCATAGTGGTATCATTTTGTCAATCCTTTTTTGTATTTTTTTGAAAAATTTTTCCACTAAAAGAGCCCCCACCTTCGTGAGAGCTTAAGGAGAATTTTTATGAAAAATATATCCATCATCAAAGAAAGGAATTAATGATTATTTTTAAAAAATCTTTTCATCTAATGATTTTTCATATGATTTTTTCATAATTTATTTATATCAAAAAAAATTATCTTTGTCAAGTATTTTATGTTCTATCTGAATATTTATATCCTACTTTTCTTTCTAAAGATATTGCTTCCTCATTTGTCATTCCTTTTGATATTCTATATCTAAACAATTGTGGACTAATCCCATATATTTCAAATATTTCTCTCAACGTCAATTCTTTATTATTTATTTTATATTTTTTAGCTTTAGGCAGTCTTCTATTATTAGCTTGCATTTTAATATCTACCCATCTACAATTACTAGGTTCGTAATTTCCATTTACATCTATTCTATCTATTGTACATTCTCCTTTTTCTGCTTTATCATTATACCCATTTTTATATGCCCAATTTATAAATTCTCTTGGATTTTCTCTCCATTCTTTACATATACTTATACCTCGTCCACCATAATTCTTATAATTTGTACTATTAGGACTATAACACCTAGAGACCATTCCCATAAATACTCTATATATTCTTTTATCATAGATTGCATTTCTTTGTATTTCTTTTGCTATGCAACCACAACTTTTGAATTGCCCATTCTTTATATATTTTCCATAATTGCTATATATATTTCCACAATCACATTTACAATCCCATATAAATCCATTTTTCCCTTTTCTTATTCCTATTACTTGTAATCTATTATATTTTGTTCCTATTATTTCTTTATAATAATCATTATATTCTTTTTCTCTTATTTTTTTTAATTTTGTTTCTCTTCTTTTTTTACATTCTTTTAAATATTCTTTGTATGTGCCAATAAATGTATTTTCTTTACTCCATTCAAGATGATTATTATACCTTAATTTTAATATTCTATCTTCTTTAGGCTTTTTTTCTTTAATTTGCATACTACATTTTTTGCACATTTTACTTCTCCCATTTTTTATATTATCTACTTTTTGAACTTTTATTGCTCCACATTTACATTGACAAACCCATTCTATCCCTTTTTTACCTTTTTTCCAATCTATTACTTGCCAATCATTAAATTTTTCCCCTATAAAATTCTTGTTATTTATCATTTTTATCACTCCTTTTTTTATTATTATATATTATTAAGGGTATAATGTCAATAGGGGAATATAACTTTACGTATTTAATCGTGAGGTTGACACGGCAACCCCTGCCGATTTCTCCTGTATAGGGGTGGGAGTGTGTAATATCTGGAATAGGTGTATTAAAATTTAAATAAAACAAATGTTAATTTTCTCCAAAAATAAAAATAAAAAAAATATAAAAGCACAATAAAAAATAAAAATAAAATAAAAAGAAGCGGAAATAAAAGCATAGTATGTATAATACGCATTGTGTTATGTAATAATATATATTGTATCACATATATTGTATTATATATATTGTATTATATATATTGTATTATATATATTGTGTGTATTATATATCATATGCTATATATTAATATTACATCTTGTATAATACCCTTTATATAGCCCCTTTGCAGATACCCCCTTGTACATAACCGCTTCTATAAAAAGTACAAAAAAATAAAAAAAAATAAAAAAAAATACAAAAAAGTGTTGACTTTATATTAATATGGTGCTATAATATATTTAACAAAAGGAAAGATAATAAAAAATATTAAGGAGGATTTAAAATGAAAACTTATAATTATTATAAAAAAATGAAAGAGGACGTAAAAGAATATTTGCAAAATACCGAAGAAAGAGATTTTGACGCTTTATATGATGAAATGTTTGTTGATGATAGTATTACCGGCAACGGAAGTGGGTCATATACTTTTAGCACATACGAAGCGGAAGAAAACATTTGTCATAATTTTGACTTACTAAAAAAAGCTTGCGAAGAGTTTTGTTGCGATATTCCAAAAGACGCAGAAAAAGCAGACGTAACAATAAGGTGTTATTTATTAAGTCAAGTATTAGGCGAAGTATTAGAAGAGGAGGAATAAAATTGTGCAAATAAATAATTTAAAAATTAAATATTCAAAATTGTATAATAGATATCAAGTAATAACTTTAAAAAATAAAACTGTATTAGAAGAATTTGAAACAGAAGAGCAAGCAATTAATTGTGCAAAACAAATTGAAGATTTTACCAATAAAAAAATAAAAAATAAAATATATGAGGAGAATAAAAAAATGGAAAGAATAAACGAAAACGAAGAATTTAATGTAAAAGTATATGGGAATTTTGTAGAATATTTACGAGCAAGATATGATACAAGAGCAGATTTTTACAAAAAAGCAATAATAAAAGAATATAATGGCATAATATATTTACAAAGTTATGATACAATAGTGGCAAAAATTGAAAATGGGAAAGCTATTGTAAATGGTTGGTATAGTCAAACAACAGCAAGACATATAAACGAATTTTTATTACAAAATGGATTTGAAAAAATGAGTAAAAAAGAAATGGAGGCATAACAAATGAAAAAATACAAATGGAATTACAAAAAATTTATAACAAATATAAATAAATTAATAGGAATTTTAGCAATAGGTTTTATATTTGCTTGTGTAATTTTGGGGATTGCTGGAATTGATATTATATTCTAAATATTTAAAGAAGCGGAACAAAAACCGCTTCTAATTTATAAAAAAGGAGTGTAAAATATGAAAATTAGAATTTATTACGATACTAAATACGATTTTGGATAATTGGAATACTTTAGCAAATACAATATGGAAAAAGTGCAATAAATTATGAATTAAAAGACTTAACTAGAATTTAAGGGGGTGTTTTGATTGAGTTTAAATGATAATACAAAAAATATTGAATTAGCTTTAAACGAAAAAAATAGAATACAAAAAGAAAAAGAATTGAAAAAAGCTATAGAAGCGGAACAAAAAGAAAATGCAAAACGTCTTAAAATAGACGTTTTAAGCAGAATAAAAGAGATATTTGAAAAAGAAATACAAATAGATGGGGACTTACAAGAATTTTACTTTAATTATAAATATAACGAAATATTAGACAATATAGTAAAACAATGTAGTAATATAAAAGAAGTTACAAATATGAGGACAGGAGAAAAACAAACAATATATTTACAACAAAAAGAAATAAAAGAAATATTTGAGCAAAATTATTTTAGAATATTAAGACAAAAAGAAACTTTAGCAAAAAAACGACAAGAAATAATAAAGAAACAACAAGAAGAATTTGAAAGAATAGAAGAAGAAATACAAAAACAAGAAGAACAACAACAAATAATTGAAGAACAAAAGAAAAAAGAAAAACAAGAAAAAACATTTAAAATTTTAAAAATAATCTTTGGGATAATTGCAAGTATTGTTTTTCTACCTATTGGTTTTTGTATATTGTTAGTATTAGCAGCATGTAAGAATAGTAAATAAAAGAGGCTTAAAGCTTCTTTTTTTATGCTTTTAATTGGTAAAATATATAATTTAATATAAAACGCCAAATAATTAAAAATAAGGCGTTTTTTATTTTAGATATATAAGAATATTACTTTAAAAATAAAGTGTCTTAAAATTGATTTTCGTTGATATTATATTAATATCGTTTTTAAAAAAACGTTGATTTTTCGCCAAACATTGCACAAAAGTGCTATTTTGTGCAATTTACATAATATGTTACATTATTCCGTTTCTATTCCTTATTTTATTTATTAATTCCGTCCAGATTTTGAAAATTTTTGAACCTCTGAAAGTCGAAAGTCGCTAACGAATTTTTGAATTTTTTTTTCCAAAAAGTCGTAAAAGTCGCTAGAGTTTTTTCCAAATAAAGCAACACAAAGTCGTAAACCATTTTAAATCACAAAAAGAAGCGGAAAGTCGTAACCGCTTCTAATTTATTTCTATTCTTTATTAAAGTCGCCTATATCTCCTATATCCAAAGTCGTAGAACTTTTTTCTGGTGCTTCTGGCAAGGCATTTAAAATCTCATTTTCATTTTGTGGTTTTGTTGCGTCTTGAAGCGGTACTGCTTGAATTTCCTGTACATCTTTCATATTATAAAAGTTCTTTGCACGGAAAATATAAACAGGTGCATTAACTTTTCCAATACTTGCCATTGCTGCGTCATAATTGCAAACGTAGTCCTTGGCTTTTTTGGCGACGTCCGAGAATTCCACGCTACATCTTCTTTCGCAAATATCATAAAAAGTGCTTCTACACCAACCTGAACAAAGAGCAAGACCTTCCACAGTAGGAGGCATACCATTGTTTGAGCAAAGAGTAAAATAATCAACAAATCTATCTTGTAGCTCTTCTGGAGTTTTAGGTTTTTCAAAACCAATTTTCATAACATCTAAATTAAATTTAAGAACTTTTTTTGCAAGTTCTCTATCTTTATCAGTTTTAGGTCTGTTATCTTGTGGCATTTTAGATTTTCTTTTAGTAGGTTTTAAATTATCTTCATCATCATCAAACATAAATAACACCTCTTTCTACAATAGGGAGTATATCAAAAAAGTAATTAAAAGTAAAGAGTTTAATAAGAAAAAAATATATTTAAAATTTTTAAATTGATAAAAAAAGAGTGTTTTATATGGAGAAAATAGAAGAGAGATTTAATATATAAGTAAAACTAAAACATATATGTTTAGGGAGTAAAAAACTACAAAAAAATACAAAACTCCCTTTAGGGAGTACTTACTCCCTGGGTTTTGTCTTACTCTCACAATGGATAGGGAGAAAGGGAGTAAATTTTCTTATGTTATATAAAAAAAATAAAAAAAATATAAAATATATAAATATATATATAATATAAATATATAAAATTCTATAAAAGAGTTGGGGGGGTAAAATGCTCCCTAAACGGCAAAAAAATCTCTGTAAGTCTTGTGGCTGAACGGTTACGGACAGGGAGTATTTTCTCCCTGCTATTCCCTAAGCTAAAATTCAAAAAAAGACAAATCGTTAAAACCGTTGCAACAGTAATAACACGTAAAGCTGTTTACATAATAAAAAAGGGTAAGAAAAAGGGTAAAAAGGGAGATTTTTTTAAAAAAGGGAGTAGATTTTTTTGAGTTAAATAATTTATTAGTAAATATTTATATATAGATTAATATTTTAAAATGGTATTAAAAGTAATTTTAAAAGTAATTTTAAAAGTAAACTTATTTATAAAATTAACTACATAAATTAAATTAAAAATTCCAGATAAAGATACAGTATGTTTTTAATTGGAAATTTAAAATCAGAAAAAATTTTATATAAAGTAAAACTATTGAAAAATAAAGAAAAAGTAGTAAAGGTTACATAAGTATTTATTTAAAACCTAAAATTATTTTATATTTTTATTAAAAATGTATTGACATTGAATTAAATTTAGTATAAGATAAGGCTACAAGTTAATAAAATATTAAGGAAGGGAGATGAGAGTATGTGGAAATGTGAAAAAGGTAAAGAACAAGAAAGAATATGTAAATTATGGGATATGGATTTTTGTGATTGTTGTGTTCATGGAATAAAATCTAATGATGAAAATGTTGCAAAAATAGTAAAGGACGAAAATATACGAAAAGGTTAGGGTAATATTATGGAAGATATTAAAGAAGAATTAAAGAAAAAACTTTATGAATTATCTAACGTTGTTGATGATTTATGCTATGAAATGGATAATTTAAGAGATACATATTGTGAATTAGAAAATATTTCAATATCGATTACTTCATCTAATGGAATTAATAACGTAAATCACTTTAAAGAAAAGCTTACAGATAGAGGTCTAAATAATTCAGAACTTGAAGAATTTATTGACGAATATATGAAATTTTATAATAAATAGGAGTTGAGAAAATGGATAATAGTATAGAAGAAGATAGAATAAATAATGCTTATTGTTTTTTAAATTCAATGCATTCAGACTTTAGAACAGGACTTTATTATAAAGAAGATTTAGAGAATTTAGAGCATATTTTATCAGATTATAAAAAAGTATTAGAAGAGAATGAAGAACTAAAGCAAGAGAAAATTAATAATTATAGAATGATAGTATTAGCACAAAATGAAGCATTAGGATATATGCAAGGATATGAAGATGGTAGAAAATTAAAAACAAGTGCTATTGCAAGTATAGTAGAAAATCAGCAATATTATATAATAAAAAAACAAATGGAAAAATATGAAGAACATATAGAAAAACTACAAAAAGAGAATGAAGAGTTACACAAAGAAATAAATGAAAGAATAAAACTTAAAATTGAAAATGAAAAAATTGTTGATACGCAATTTCTGCCAATTCAAAAAGTAAAAGCCTTAAAACAAGAAGCTCAAAATTTAATAGACAATTCACAAGGTTGTATGTTAGAAGAAGATTTGCATAAAGAATATGGAAAAATAGAAGCTTGTGATGAACTATTAGAAGGGAGAAAATAATATGGGAATGGCAATGAGAGGATTAACACATTGTGAAAAATGTGGAAAAGCTTTAAATTATGATGAATATGTATTATGTAAATATTGTGAAAAAGAAGAAAATAAAAAGTCAAATATTGAGTTTAAAAATTGTAAATATTGTGAAGAAAGAGAAGATAAGACAATAAAAGGAGAAAAATTTAAGTTATTATCAACTGCAGGTTTTAAATATGATAGAATTTATGAAAGTTGGATAATGAAAAATAAATTAGATGAAAAAGCAGGAATAATGATTTCTACTAATTGGACAAATGGAGTTTATTTTGATATAAACTATTGTCCAATATGTGGCAGAAAATTATCAGATTAAAAAATAAGACATTTTAACAATTAAAATATATAATTTATCATTTAAACATACAAAAAGCCTTAAAATTGATTTTAAGCAAAAAATAAATATATTGAAAAGCCAAAGATAAAAAAATAGGAGGTACTATATGCGTTTTTTTAATGTTTACGATAATATAGAAGGAAAAATAAAAAAATATTATTACATAGACGAAGCAAGAGAAGAGGCTCAAAGATTATTAAGAATTTATATAAAATTAAGTTCAAAGGTAAGATGTAAAGAGAAAGATGGAAATCAATATATTTATTTAAAAGAGGAGTAATTATGTATTATATAAATTGTAAAAATTGCGGAGCACCTTTGCATTATGATATAAATAATTATGGCAAATTTGCTAAATGTGATTACTGCAATTCTGAATATCACATAGACAACAAAGGTAAAATAGAAGAATATAAAGTAAAACTAGATATACAAGGGAAAGAAAGAAATTTTTATATTCAAGATATAAAAGTCAATCCAATATTTGAATATTGTGGAAGAGATATAAGTGGAAAAATATATTGCAAAAATAGTCAAGAAAAATTAAAAATAACTTTAATAGAAATTTAGGAGTAATTTTATATGAAAATAAAATGTAAATGTGGAAAAGAAATTGAATTAATTAATTTTGTTAATGTAAATTGGTTTGTAAGAGGAAATCCAATTAAATGCCCAAAGTGTGGCAAAGATGTTTATTATAAGAAAGGAGAATAAAATGGAAGTTGGAGAATATGCAAGAACTAAAAATGGAGATTTTGGAATAATTGAAAATGTTGACGAAAATTATATAGACTTAAAAGTAAATGATAAAATGGGCATTTCTATTTCAAAAGAAGACATTTTAATCCATCACAAAGATTTATTTTATGTTGTACTTGCAGGAGATTATATAAACGGAATTGAAGGCGGTAGAATTAAAGCAAAAGTTTCAGATAATATAGGAAATTATTTTTTAGTAGGACACAATGGTATGTTTTTCCCAAACGAAATAAAAAGTGTAATTACTGCTGAACAATATAAAAAGTTGCAAGAATTAAAACAAAATAAAAAAGAGTTAAATTCAACTCAAAAAGAACTAGAATTAAAAGGAAAAGAAATAAAAGAAAAGTTAAAGAAAATAAAACAAGAAAAAGAAGAATTGAAACAAGAAACAAAAGATTTTGAAGAAAAATCGACATACATATTATAAAAGGAGAAATGAAAATGGAAAATAAATATAAATCAGTTGAATTAAAAATTGATAATCCAGAAGGTAGAGCAAAGTCAGTAATGATTATAGGAAATATAAATATATGTAATGACAATAAATTTAATAGATTACAACGCTTTATGTGGAAAAAATTTTTTAATATAGAAATAAAAAATATAGAGAGGAAATAAAAATGAAAGCTAGTAATGAATTTAAAGAAAGTTTAAAAGTAATTGATAGAGAATATCAAAAATATGGAAAGAAAATGTCTATAGAAGATAAAATTGCTTTAGCAGTATATCAAAGTATTATGGAAGTACCTACAGAAAGTAGAGAAGAAGAAATTATAAAAATGGAATATTTAATGAACATGAATAAAATATTATCTAACTATGAAGAATTAAAGCCATTATTGACTGAATATTTTAATAAAAAAAGAAAGGAGCAGAAATGGGAGAGATAGAAGTAAACGAATATGTGAGAACTAAAGATGGAATTATTGATAAAGCAATAATTGAATATAATGGAAAGTGCAATAATTCAAATTGCAGTGAAAAGCATATTTCTTGTAAATATAATTATTATAACGAAAAAGATATAGTAAACCACAGTAAACAACTAATAGATTTAATAGAAAATAAAGATATTTTAAAAGTCAAAGTTGGCGAGGATATATTGTTTATAGGAATAGATGAAAATAAATCAGATATTAAATATAAAGAAATAATAGAAGATATAAAAAATAGAGAGTATCAATTACTAGAGATACTAACGCACGAACAATTTGAACAAAACTCATATAAAATAGGAGAGAAAGATGAATAAAAGACAATCTAAAAAACAATATAATAAATTTATTAATGGAAATCAAAGATATGGTTGTGAGTATTGTTATGGAATGACAGGTAGATATTTTACAACTAATGATGGTTGGCTTAATGTTTCATTAAGAGTAAATAAAAAAGAAAAAAAGTTAATAATAAATCAAAATCACGAACCAATAGGATATATAGAAGCAAGATATTGTTGGAATTGTGGTAAAAAATTAAAATAGGAGGAGAATAGATATGTTAAAAATAAGAGATGATGTAGATTTAAAAGAACTTGAAAAGTATCGGGTTTAATTATAGAAAACATTATAATAATTGGACAAAGTTACATAGTGAAAAAGATTATGAAGACTATGTAGATAATTATATTCAAATAGGTACTGATAAAATTTTGAGACCATACACAAGAATTTTAAATGGACATAATACAGAATATTGTGATAAGTCACAGACCAATATAAAAGATGAATTTTTAGATACGTTATACGATTTAATCAAAGCAGATTTAGTAGTAAAGGAGTGATAAGTTATGATAATAGTAAGTCAAGATAAAATGGAAATATTAAATTTTGATAAAATATTTAGATTATATGTAGATAATTGGTCAAATGAAGAATTTGCAACAGAACCTAATTGTTTTTGCATTAGAGCAGAAAAATCTAGTGATAATATGATTTGTGCGTTTCTAGGAGAATACAAGACAGAAGAAAGAGCAAAAGAAGTGTTACAAGATATTAGTTCAAGATATGAAGCAATAGAACTTTGTAAAAAAGAACATCGTGTGTCAGAAATTTTTGGTTATACATTTGCAGATTATACACCAATTTATGAGATGCCAAAGGAGTAAATATGGAAGAACCAATAGATTGTATAAAAATAATTATAGATTATTGTAAAGAAAATTGTAATAAATGTGAAAATTGCGAGATAGACCATATATGCGAAAAATATTTTATTAGAGAACCTAGGAAATGGAGGAATAAATAAATATGAAATATATTGAAGAAGGAAGAACAAATATCATTGAACAATATAGTAAAAAAAACAAAAATAAAACAGAAAAACCAGTGTTACAAACTGGCAGTATTGTTTATTGTAACGGACATGATGGGGCAGGCTCATTTTATGGAATAGTATATGAAAATGGAGTATTAGAATTAGAATGTGGTTCAACAGCTTATATAAAAACGAGAGAAAATTTACATATAGGAGATAGAATTAGTTATTGGACAATTGAATATGTATGTAAGTCAGAATTGATTATTAAAGAAATAATTGGAGAGGAGTAAAAAAGATATGAAAAAAATAATAATAAGTTTATTGATAATAATAGCAATTATATTAACAGGTTGGTTATTAAAAGATGTGGCAATACAAAATGTTAATGCAACAAATAATAGATTTGTAACAATTGGAGATGAAGGTTATTTTAGAATTGTATATGATGTCGAAACAAAAGTCGAGTATGCAGTAAGTTATGGTCAGTATAATAAACGGAACAATTACATTGCTTGTAGACAAAAATGAAAAACCGCTATTATATGGAAAGGAGTAAATAAGATATGAGTGAAGAAATTATAAAAGTATTAGATGAATTAGGAAAAAGATTTGGAATTATAATAGATTGGAGCAATCAAAATATAATTCCATACTTGCAAGAATTATTAAAAAGGTTTATATGTTATCGAAATATAACGGCATGTATGTGGATACTAATATCAATAGCAATAACAATAATTGGAATTGTAATAGTTAAGCTATTAAACAAATGGCGAAAAACTGATAATTACAATAATAAAAGTTTTAATGATGATGAGGCATTAGCAGGATTAGGGTATATACTTTCAATATGTATAATAGGATTAGGAATAGGATTTATAATTGGAAATATATTTGGAATTGTAAAAAATATTTACTTGCCAGAGATGGTAGTATATGAATACATAAAAAATATTCAATAGAGAGGAGTGAAACAAATGAAAACAGCTGAAAATAAAAAAATGGATTTAGCAAATTTAATTTGTAGTAATGATAAAGGGTTAAGTTACCCTAATATGACAGAATGTGAAAGATATGGAATGACTTGGGGTTGTGATAGAGATTGTCCTGTTTTTCAAAGAAAACAATGCGAATTGCAAGAAGAAAATGAGAAAATATTAGGAGGCGTCTTAAGTGGAAAATAGTACAATCATAAGATGTCCTTGCTGTGGTAGTAAAGATTTAACCTATTTTAAAGAAAGCTGTATAACAAGATATTATAAATTAGATAAAAATAATAATCCTACAGAAAAATGTGTAAGAAAAGTAGAGGATACTTCTTGTAATATGGCTGAAAATTGGCAATGTAAGAAATGTGCAGAAATTTTTGGAGGTACAAGTCAAAGGAAGGAGTATATGTAGTGGAAGAAAATAGTATAGAAGAAGATATAAAGATAGCACTTGATAAATTTTTAGATAATAAAGATATAGAGTCTGCGATATTTATTGTTGAAAAGTTTATATTAGGAAATTATGTCTTAGTTGGTGGCAGAAAGAACATTGTAAAAGATAGTTTAAGATATATTTTAACAGATTATAAAAGAGTGTTAAGAGAGAATGAGAGATACCAAAAGAGTGATTATGAAACAATATGTTTAGAGAATAATGAGTTAAGAGAAATAACAGACA
>CAKOVG010000003.1 GCA_934121875.1 uncultured Clostridia bacterium | reverse complement strand
TTATCCTCCTATGAAATTATTTTAACACAAAAAATGAAAGCAGACTTTTTGTGTCTACTTTCATTTTACCACTTCAGTTAATCTGGAGATTTTTTTTATTTTGATATTACAAAGTGTTTAAGTCCAATTTCTATTGCATTATTTTTCATAATTAGACTACCACATTCTGATAATTTACTTGAAAAAACTTTTGCACTTGTAATACATTTAGCAAATTCAGTAATGCAAGTATAAAATTTTATTGCATCCATTAATTCAGTATTTATGTTATTTAATAACAAATAATACTTTTCTTTATATTCATACAAAGTAATAGATTTAGCCAGTTTTTTAGTATATTTAATTAATTCATTTTTACTAAAAAAAACTAAAAAATCGTTAAAGTCATCAAAAGAATTAAAGCAATATAATGCTTGAGTGGAACTAGGAGAAATACTTTTTCTCTTTACAGTAAATTTTTTTCTATTAGCCTTTGCCCTTCCGTCAGTAGGAACCTTAGTAATAGTAAAAACAAAATCAGTATCAGCCATGGACAATGCCTCAACCTTTAAATTAGAATCTTCTGGATCAAAACCAGTCTCTTTTTTTGCCTGTTCCAACATATCTATTAAAATATCCTGAACTTCAATAGAATTAGACATAAAAGCATGAAAGTCAATTTCTTTATCTACTAAGTCTTGTATCGTTAAAATTATTCTTATCTTATTTTCATTTAGTTTTTCAAATTTCATTAGGTGTCCTCCATATATCAATCTAATAATATTATACTACTAATACCCCCTAAATGGAACCAACAATTTATGGAAATTTTTAAAGGTATATTATGTATAACATATAATTGAAAAAAATAAAATACTTTTGTGTGAAAATATTGTAATTTATCTTGAAAAAAACACTAAATGCATATATAATACTAACATGCTAATTTAAATGCTAAGGAGGAAATATAAATGGCAACAAGAGAAAAAAATATATGGATATTACTTTTATTTATTTTATCAGGAATTGTAGTAGGAGGTCTATTGGGAAACTTAGCAGCACGTGTAGATTTTTTATCATGGCTTGCATATGGAGAACAATTTGGACTATCTACACCAGTAGAATTAGACCTAAACGTAGTAAAATTAACATTTGGCCTTATGTTCAAAATAAATATAGCAAGCATAATTGGTATTGTATTAGCAATATTTATTTACAAAAAAATCTAGTAAATGAATAAAAGATAAAATAGGGGAAAATATACTTTTGTTAAACAAAAAAATTTATTCAAAAATAATTTAATATTGGGGGCTATATAGAAAGGATGGATTTATATGCCAATTAAAATGAAACAGCTCCCAATTTCAGAGAGACCATATGAAAAATTAGAAATGTATGGAGAAAATACATTATCAAACGCAGAATTACTAGCGATAATTATAAAAAGTGGTACAAAAGAGGAAAGCTCAGTTACGCTAGCACAAAAAATACTTTCACTAGGAAATGGAAAAACATATAAACAAGATAGTTTCACATTTTTGCAAGAATTATCTATTAATGAACTAATGCAAATCAAACGGAATTGGCAAAGTAAAAGCAATACAAATAAAAGCAGTATGTGAACTTGCAAAAAGAATTTCAATGCCGATTGATAGGCAAAAAATAAAAGTAAAAACCCCGCAAGATATATCAAATTTAGTGATGAATGAACTAAAATTAGAAAAAAGAGAAATAGTGAAAGTAATAATATTAAATTCCCAAAATGTCATAATAAAAATTCAGAATATATCTCTTGGAGGAACTAACTCAGCAAATGTTGACCCAAAAGATTTATATGCAGAAGCAATAAAAGCAGGAGCACCTAAAATAATAATGGTACATAACCACCCAAGTGGAAACTCAATGCCGAGTAATCAAGATATAGAATTTACAGAAAGAATGGAAGAAGCTTCAAAAATATTAGGAATCCAACTATTAGATCATATAGTAATTGGGTATAATGAATATACAAGTATTAAATCATATTTATTAGAAAGGAAGAATTTAAAATGAAATTAATGGGATGGAACTCAAAAGATATAGGAGTAGACTTAGGTACAGCAAACATTATAATTACTATAAAAGGAAAAGGAATAGTACTAAATGAGCCATCTGTAGTTGCAATAGATAAAAATAATGGAACAATATTAGCTACAGGTTCAGAAGCCAAAGAAATGCTTGGAAGAACACCAAACGATATTATGGCTATCAGACCACTAAAAGATGGAGTAATTGCAGACTATACCGCAACACAACTTATGTTAAAAATTATGATAAAAAAAGTATGTCAAAGATATAATGTAAATAGACCAAGAGTTGTAGTAGGAGTGCCATCAGGAATTACAGAAGTAGAGGAAAGAGCTGTAGAAGAATCTGTAATGCAAGCAGGAGCTAAAGAAGTATATATAATTGAAGAACCAATGGCAGCTGCAATAGGTGCTAACCTAGAAGTAGCGGAACCTAATGGAAATATAGTTGTAGATATTGGTGGAGGAACTACAGAGGTAGCAGTTATTTCATTAGGAGGAATTGTAACTAGTAATTCATTACGCATAGCAGGAGACGAATTAAATGAGGATATTATTAACTATGTGAAGAGAGAAATGAACTTAGCTATTGGAGAAACAACAGCAGAACAAGTAAAAATAAATATAGGATGTGCAAAACCATTATTAACAGAAGAAAGCATGGAAATTAGAGGGAGAAATTTAAACAATGGACTTCCAGAAATAAAGCATATAACCTCAACACAAGCACAAGAAGCAATGCATGATTCAATTGAAAAAATAGTAGATATTATAAAGCAAACACTAGAAAAAACACCTCCAGAACTAGCATCAGACATTATGGAAAGAGGAATAGTATTAACGGGCGGTGGAGCTTTAATTAGAAACTTTGACAGTTTACTAGCAGAAAGAACAGAAATGCCAGTATATATAGCAGACCACCCATTAGAATGTGTAGCAAAAGGAGCAGAAAAAACATTAGAAGATTTAGAAAAACTAAGAACAGTATTGAACAGATCTAGGAAAAGATAATTTTTAAGGAGTAGTAATGTATAAAAACAAAAAAACAGGTATAGTAGGTATTATAATAACTACAATTATTCTAATATCAATTGTTATATTATCTAATACAGATATTAAAAAAGCATCATTTATAGAAAATATTTTTAGTAGTATTGTAATGCCAATTCAAAATGGACTTACCTACTTAAAAAATAAAATAGAAGGAAATGACAGCTTTTTTGCAGATGTAAAAAACTTGCAAAATGAAAATGAAGAATTAAAAAAGAAAAATAGTGAGTTAGAACAATCGCTACGAGAACTAGAAATTATTAAATCTGAAAATGAAACATTGAAAGAATATGTTAATTTAAAAGATAAATACCTAGAATACAAAACTCTACCTGCATATATTATAAACAAAAATATAAATAATTACGAAAAAACTTTAGTTATAAATGTTGGAAGCAAAAACGGTATAAAACCAAATATGACAGTAATTGCAGATAAAGGATTAGTTGGATATATAATATCTACTACAGAAAATACTTCAAAAGTACAAACTATTGTAGATAACTCAACATCTGTAAGTAGTATTATTAGTACTTCAAAAGAAGCAATTATTGCTACAGGAACTTTGAAAGGTAACTCTATATTAAAAGCATCATATATACCTACAGAAGCGGATATAATAGAAAATGATAGTGTAGAAACTTCTGGGATAGGAGGAATTTATCCTAAAGGAATTCATATAGGAAATATCAAACAAGTAGTTAATACTAAAAATAACATAGACCGTTATGCATATATAGAAACAGCAGTTGACTTTTCAAAGCTACAAACAGTATTGGTTATAACTAACGAGTGAAAGGGAAAATATGAAAAAAGCAATAGCGATAATAAGTTTAATAGCTATATTTTTTATAATATATTTTTTACAAACTAACTTTTTTACATGGTTTACAATAGGAGGAATAATGCCAAATTTATTTATAATACTAGTACTATTTATAGGAATGTTTGTAGGAAAAAAGGTAGGCTTTATACTAGGAACTATATTTGGAATAATTTTAGACCTTCTAATTGGGCAATCAATAGGAATCTCAGCATTTTTCTTAGCAATAATTGGACTCGCTACAGAATATTTAGATAAAGGTTTTTCTAAAGATAGCAGAATAATGTTAATGATGGTAGTAACTGTTGGAACTATTTTTTATGAAACTGGTTACTACATATTTAAAATATTAAAATACGGTGCAGCATTTGAATTCGCACCATTTATAAAAATATTATTAATAGAAATAACATTTAACATTATTATAACAATAATACTATATCCAATTATACAAAATGCAGGAAATAAACTAGAAGAAATATTTAAAGACAAAAAAATATTATCAAGATATTATTAAGGAGGATAAGTTGGAGCAAACTAGAAAACTGAGATACAATATAATGATAGTAATAACATATATAGTTGGTATTATTTTATTGCTTCAACTATTTAATTTGCAAGTAATAAAAGGCAGTGAATATAGAGAAACTTCAAATACCAGATTAACTAGAGAATCGACAGTAAAAGCTGCAAGAGGAAATATAACAGATAGCTCAGGAAATAAATTAGTAACAACTAAAACAGGTTTTAGTCTAGAATTATATAAAACTAAAATTGACAATGATGTTTTCAATAATTCAATATACAACCTAATAGTATTACTAGAAAAAAACAAAGATCAATATAATGACAATCTTCCAATAACAGTTAATCCATATGCCTTTAAAGATAAGGATGAAGAAACTCAAAAGAAATGGAAAAAGGAATATGAAATTGATGAAAATGCAACAGCAGAAGAGTCATTTAATTTTTTTAAAAATAAGTATGATATAAAACAAAAAGACCCAGAAAAAGCAAGAAAAATAATGACAGTTAGATATGAAATTTCTAGAAATGGATATAGCAGTATTAAACCAGTAATAATATCTAATAATATTAGTTACTTAAGTGCAAATCAAATAAAAGAACAAAGCAATAGCTTTCCAGGAACAGCAGTAGTAACAGTACCAGTAGTAACATACCCATATGGTAGTTTAGCATCTCACATTTTGGGATATGTTGGTGCAATATCAGCAGAAGAATATAAAGCAAATAAAGAAAAATATGGAATGAATGATACTATAGGAAAAACAGGAATACAGTATACTTTAGAAGAATATTTAAAAGGACAAGATGGAGTTAGGCAAATTGACATGTCAGTAGATGGAACCATTACAGATGAATATATTTCACAGGAAGCAGTAGCAGGAAACAATGTAGTATTAACTATTGATTCTAACTTGCAAAAAGTAACAGAAAAAGCACTTGCACAGAATATAAAGAAAATAGCCAATGGAGCATATGGAAAAAAATATAATGCTAAAACCGGAGCTGCTATTGTAATGAATGTAAAAACAGGAGAAATTTTGGCGTTAGCAAGTTATCCAGACTATGAACCAGAACTATTTACCAATGGAATAAGTCAATCAAAATTAAATGAATATAATAAAAACAAAAATTGTTATAATACAGCAATTTCAGGAACATATGCACCAGGGTCTGTATTTAAAATGGTAGTTGCAACAGCAGCATTAGAAAACAAGGTAATAACTACACAAACTACAATAAATGATACTGGTATTTATCCTAGAGGTCACAAACCTGCTTGTTGGATATACACAGATAGACACTATGGACATGGATATTTAAATGTAACAGAGGCAATAAAAAAATCATGTAATTACTTTTTCTACGAACTAGGATATAGAATGGGAATTGATGAAGTAGTAAAATATGCCAAATTATATGGGCTAGGAATAAAAACAGGAATTGAATTATCTGGTGAAGCAACAGGAATAGCTGACCTAAAAAAACAATGTGAAGATTTATATGGACAAAAGTGGCAACTAGGAGATACATTATCAGCTGTTATAGGACAAAGTTATAACGATTACACACCAATCCAAATAGCAAGATATACTAGTATGCTCGCAAATGGCGGAAAAGCAGTAGATGTTACTTTAATAAAATCTATTATAGATGCAAATGGAAATAAAGTAAAAAAAGAAGAATATGAAAAAAGCATAAATAAAAAGTTAGGGCTTAAGGATATTCAAAAAGTTGGCGACTTAAATATAAAGAAAGAAAACTTAGATGCCATATTAAAGGGAATGAAGGGAGTTACAAGTGAAGTTGGAGGAACAGCATATTATGTATTTTCAGACCTAGATGTGGAAATTGGCGGAAAAACAGGCTCTGCAGAAACAGGAATAAATAATCAGGTAAATGGATGGTTCGCAGGTTTTGCACCATATGACAACCCAGAAATTGCAGTAGTAGTATTTATAGAAAATGCAGGAGCTGGTGGAAATGTTGGAGATTGTGCTAAAACTATAATAAGAGAATATTTAGGAATGAATGCAAAAAATGTGAAGGAAGACCTTAATGCAATTCCTTCTACACAAGTTAATAATTAAATTGAAAGGATTACTAAAATGGAAGAATTAAACGAATTAGGTTTACATGGAATTAAGCAAAGCTTTAAAAAGGAAATTGCAACATCGAAAACAAAGTTTTATAAAGGTTCACTTCGATCAGGACAAAAGCTAGAATTTGAAGGAAGTTTGGTAATAATAGGAGATGTAAATGCAGGCGCAGAAGTATTAGCAGAAGACAACATAGTAATACTAGGCATATTAAGAGGTGTAGCACATGCTGGAGCAAAAGGAAACAAAGAGGCTATAATAGCTGCAGCCTCTATTGAATCTTTACAAATTCGTATTGCGGATATTGTAAAAGAAATTGAAAAAGAAGACGAAAAAGTAATAAAAACATACGCATATGTGGACGAAAATGAATTAATACTAACTTAATAACAATAATATAAGTGCAATAAACAAGTATTGGTCCTTTACATCTTCTTTGTATAAAAAGAAAATAAGCCCAATAAGCAATAAATCATCATTGTATAGCTTTAAACCAAATAAATCAAAATAACTTTCATTATTGTCTCTATCATTTTGATTAAAAAAGTTATTTAAAAAACTAAAACCGGAATATGTCCTAGAAGAACGTTCATTATCAGTAACTGGATTTTCCTCTAATTTATGTTTAGAAACATAATTAGAGGATTTTTTTTGAGTAGCCTGAAAGGTTGGTCTATTATAATAAATAGAAGAGCCGGAAGAGTATCTTCTGAAATATGGAAAACTAGAAAATGGATAACTATACATCATTTTTCTTTTCACCACCTAAAGGGTTTAACACTTCAAAAGCTTTACCCATACTAAAAAGTTTTATATACTGATCTACTTTATCTTTTCTACTAGGTTTTAAATATGGTTTTAAAGATTTTAATAAATTAGCACGAGGGTCATTTTGACTTTTGTTAATATTATCAATTATAGACTTCATCTTTAACATGGTAGCCATGTCAAAGTTAGGAATGTCAGAAGAATTTTCTGAACCACTTTGTTCCCTAGAAGAATCAGTTGAAGACATGCCATTATTATTAGAATTCAAACCATTCATCATATTTTTTATAGAATCTGGAATTTCATCATTTTTAATCATTTCATTTATTTTTTTAAAAATATCTGACATATCTTCACTCATAAAAAACCTCCTAATTAATGTTATTGTTCTTTTTAATTTGGTTTATAACATTGTCTGCTTCTTTAGAATTAAGCAGTTTACTAACTTTTGTAAGATTTGCTTCTAACTCTTTTTTATCCATTTTAGAAAGCATATTCATAAGTTGAGCCATATCCATTTTACTATCCATTTAATCACCTCAATAAAATATATGTATTTAAAACTATAATATTATATGTGACAAACTAAAAAAGTGTGAATAAATTTAATGTAATACAAATTTAATATTTTTAATAATCTAAGAATACCCGTAAGATAAAAAGCAATATATACTATGATAGAAAGAAAATTATTGTTGAAAAATGGCATAAAAATGATAAAATATAAGTATATAATTATAAATATAGGTGGAAAAAGTAAAAAAAATAAATAAAAACGCTAAAAACATTGAAAAATACGTCAAAATGTCGTATAATAAAATGTGAGGTAACATAAAAATTAAGGAGGAAGCTATGAACAAATTATTAAAAAAATTAGTAGCAACACTATTACTTATATGCTTAGTGAGTGCAAACTTATCTACAATTGGATTTTATGGAGTAGTACAGGCATTATCAGAAAATGAAATTATATCCCAAAACTCAAAAACGCAAAATGCCAATGTAGAATTTAACTCATATTTTGAAGGAGAATTACATAGCAAAACTGAAAACATTAGCAACACTGCCAAATTACTTTTAAATATAAAAGTCAAAAATGCAGGATACCTAGAAAATGCAGTTATCAGTTTTGAAAATGTTAACTTTGAAATAAGCGATAAAATTCAAAATGAATACATTCAAAGCATAAATTTAAAAGAAAATAAAATAATTTTAAATAAAATTAATAATGGTTCAGACATAACTATTGAAGTACCAGTAAGTATGTTAGCTTCTGAACAAGTAGCAATAGATAATTTTGCAAAGGAAACAATTACAAACTTTAGTGCAAAATATATCGATGCAAATGGTAAACAAAAACAAATAGCAAAACAAATTACAAATAAACTTACATGGGAAGGAACTGCTGAAAGCACTTTGGAAACAGAGTTTACTAAATATGTACCATACAAAGTAAATGAAAAATATGGTGTTATATTACAAACTAAAATAAAAACTGGAATAGAAGATAGCAAATTACCAGTTAAAAGTACAGAAATTAATATTCAAGTGCCAGAAATAAATGGAGTAAAACCAAGTAATGTAAATGTAATTGCTAGCCAAACAAAAGCAACTAACGGAGAATCAAATGGCTTGAACTTTAATTCTCAAAATTATCAATATGATAATACAACAGGAAAAATAAAAGTTACAGTATCAAATAATCAAGAGCAAATATCATGGCTAAAAAATGTACAAGATGAATATTTAGTTAACCTAAATTTTGAAAGTAAAGAAATATATGATTATGTAAAAGCAAACAATATAAATACAACAGCTAAAGTGGACACAAAAATAAATGTATATGGAACAGAAAATAACCTAACACAAAGCAAAACTGTAGAAATAAAAGCAGATGAAACAAAAGGAACAATTACAGACTTTACAATATTATCAGTACAATACATAAATAAAGGTCAAATATATGCAAACAATGTGGCAAAAGAGCAAAAAGAAACTGCATATGCAGTTCGTTATAAGGCACAAGTAAATAATGCCGAACTAACAGAAAAATTAACATTTGTACAAGAAATTGACAAATTTATAAGTACAAATAACAGTAAAAGTGCAACAACAGTTGCAGGAAATAATTATGCATACAACAAAACAATAAAAATAAATCAAAAAATGTTCCAAAAAATACTTGGAGAAGATGGAAACGTTGAAATATATAACAACATTAACAATGAAAAAATAGGCACAATTAATAAAGATACACAAGTAACAGACGAAAACTATGTATTAGATATTAGCAAAACAAATACAAACCAAATAACATTAATAACAAGTAAACCAATTTTAGAAGGAACTATCGAAATTGATGTTGAAAAGGCAATAAAAGGAAAAATTGATTATAGTAAAAATCAATTTCAAAACTTTACTAAATTATCAATACAAGCAAAAATGACAGCTGAAAATACATCAGAAACAAAATCAATAGATGTAAATTTTAAAGAACCAGTATCATCAGCAGAATTATTAATAAATAAAACAACCTTAAGTACTGCTACAAAAAATAATGTAGTTGAAATAAGAGCAGTATTAAATACATTAAATGCAACAAGTGCATTATACAAAAATCCTACGATAGAAATTGAATTACCTACACAAATCAAAAAGGCAACAATAAAAGATATTAATCTTTTACTAGAAGAAGAATTAAAAATAAAAAGTTATTCAGTAAAAAATAAAAATGATAAACAGGTTATTGTAATAGAACTAGAAGGAGAACAAACAAAATATTTCTCAGCTGAAAATATAGAACAAAAAAATGTTATTGCCAAAGGAGCAAATATAATAATCAACACAGAAATTGAATTAGATAAAGTACTAAAAACGAAAAATGAAACAATAAATATGTACTACACAAATCAAAATTCAACATTATTTGAACAAACAGATAATAAAGCAAGAAAATTAAGAGCAAACAATAAAATGTTAAAAGGATTAACAACAATAGGTGTTGATATAGTTGTTCCAGAAGAAGTAACAACTGTAAATGAAATAAGCAATTTTACAACTACAACAACAACAGTTTCTAATTCAGAAACAACAACTAAGGAAGTGAGAATTCCAGTTGCAACAGAAAAAAAAGAGACAACAATAAAAGGAATTATAACAAATAATTATCAAAACATTATAGAAAATGTATTTATATTAGGAAGAATACCATCTACGCAAAGCAAACAATTTGACTCAACAGAAAGTTTTGGCAACACATTTGATATGATAATGAAAAGTAAAATTAATGTAACAGCAAATAAAAATTATAAAATTTATTATAGTACAAAAGCAGATGCAACCAAAGACCTAATAAATACAGAAAATAATTGGTTAGAAAATCCAACAGATTTATCACAAGTAAAAAGTTATTTAATTGCTATAGCAGGAGAACTAGAACAAGGAGCACAAGTTTCATTTAGCTATAATGCAGAAATACCAGCAAACTTGGATTATAATAACAATGGTTACTTAGGCTATAAAGTATATTTTGATAATAAAACTGCAACAGCAACAATTGGAACTACAAAAACAGCAGGACTTATTAAATTATTAACAGGAGAAAGTGCACAACTAACAGTAAACTTAACTACAAATATGGATAGAAAAACAACTGAAGTAGAAAATAGTGAAGGAATAGTTGAAGATAAGGAAACTTATTATATAAGTAATTATTTAACATCAAGATTTTTTGCAACAATAAAAAATACCAATACAATAGTAGCAAAAAATGTTAAAGCTAAAATAAATTTACCAACAGAAACTAAAGTTGTTTTATATGATGAAGCATTAGGAAGTTATGAAGAAACAACAAACATTATAGAAGTAGGAAATATTGAACCAGGAGAAACAAAAAATATTGAGTTTGAATTAAAAGTAGAAACCACTAAAAATAATAGTTGGGATGAAAAAGAAATAAAAATAGAAGTAATGGCAGATAATACACAAGCTACAGCTAATTCAAATAAATTAAATTTTGTAATAGACAAATCTGAATTTGAAAGATTAACAAATGCAACAAATACATTTGAAAAAGTAATTTACTCAAGTGGAATTAATATTAGATATGGAATATATATTAAACCAAAAAATGAAATGACAAATTTAAAGGTTCACATTCCATTACCAACAGGGGCTGAAATAAAAAATGCTTATTGGGAAAGAGATGCAAAAATAGAAGCCAAGGTAACAAGAACAGCAAACGAAGCTATTATTGAACTACCTAAAATAAGTAATCAGGAAGAAAGTTATTTAAACTTTGAGTTTATACTAAAAGATAGTGTTGATCAAAGATATTCTACTAAAATTTATGTAGAAGCAGATGATGTTGAAAAACACTATTCAAATGAAAGATTTATAAATGTTCAAAAATCATTAATTAATGGAGAACAATTAAAACCAGAAAAAATATATGTAAAAGAACAAGAAACATTTAAATATAAATTTAAATTAACTACTACAGGTGGAACACAAAATGACATAGTGCTTGAAGACAGTTTACCATCAAATGTAATGTATATTGGTGGTGAAGCAAAAGTTACAAGTACAAATGGATTAGATTATAGTAATGCTGTAAGTATAGTAAATAAAGATACAGAAGGAAAAGTATATGTAAAAATAAGTGCATTACCAGGAAATAGTACAGTGGATATTACATTAAATGTAATAGGAAAATTAGAAGACAATGAAAAAAGTGGTAAACAAATAGTAAACATTGCAACATTAAAATCTACTCAAACACAACTAACTAATTTAGAAAATGTAACAAACTATATAGAATATGTACCAGAATATCATTTAAGACCAGGAGGAACAGATTTACCAGAAAATCCAAATAATCCAGATAATCCATCATATGAAAATACATATAAAATTACAGGAAAAGCATGGATAGATATTAATAAAAATGGTGAAAGAGAAGAGTCAGAAAAACTGCTTGCAAATGTAAAAGTAATGTTAATATACAAAAATAATAGTGCAATAGTAAAAGATATAAAATCTGGAGAAAATAAAATAACAACAACAAATGATAATGGTGAATACGAATTTTCAAATATAAAACCAGATCAATACTTGGTAGTATTTCTATATGATGCAGGAAAATATAACATTACAGAATATCAAAAAGATAATGTAGGAGAAAGTTACAATTCAGATGCAATAGATATGACTGTAATACTAGATGGAAAAAATACTAAAGCAGGTGTTTCAGATACAATAACAGTTTCAAATGGAAATGTTAGAGATATTGATATAGGATTATATGAGGCCGAAAAATTTGACCTAAAATTAGATAAATATATTAGTAAAATTACATTAACAACTCCTACAATTGGAACAAGAGTGACAGAATACAATAAATCTAAATTAGAAAAAGTTGAAGTATTAAAACAAAACATAAATAAAAGCAGTATAGTTGTAGAATACAAAATAGTAATTACAAATGAAGGACAAGTAGCAGGATATGCTAAAAAAGTAGTAGATTATATACCAACAGACGCTAAATTCAATACAGAAATAAATAAAAACTGGTATAAGTCTGATAAAAACAACACAGTATTTAATGCAAGTTTAGCAGAAACAGAAATCAAACCAGGAGAAAGCAAAGAACTTACATTAGTATTAAGTTATAGCATTACAGACAAAAACATAGGAACAATAATAAACAACAATGCAGAAATTTACGAAAGCTATAACAAACTTGGATTAGCAGATATAGATTCAACACCAGGAAATATGCTTAGCCAAGAAGACGATATGTCAAAGGCAGATATAATATTAACAGTAGCAACTGGTAGAATAGTACTAAATATAGGAATTACATTAGCAGTTATTGCAATATTAGTAATAGGTACTTATGAAATCAAAAAAAGAGTTTTAAAATCTTAAAGAAAGGAGGAAATATAAATGAATAAAATATTATGCATATTAAAATATTTTAGTTTAAGTGTAGTAGCCATGTTTATATTAGTATTTGGAATTAGTTTTGCAATTCCATTAGAATATGAAGAAAGAAACTTAAATAAAAATGAAACATTTAATGGAACTTGTAGTGAAGTAAAATTAAATGCTGAAATAAAAATGGGAACTAGGCTTTGGAGACCAGAGGCAGAAGGAAAAAAAGAACTTTATTGTATATCGCCAGGAACTCGTGTAAGAATGGCGAATGATTATGCAAAAACAAAACAACAAATTCAAAATATAGTAAATACAACTCCAGATAGTCCATATACTGCATGCGGAGAAGCACCACATGTGAATACATATTTAAAATATTATAGTGATACATATTATAGATGTATAGGACGACATTTTACTGAAACATCTACATATTATGGAAAGGATGGAAATTATTATAGCAATTTACATGATATTGCATTCATAATTTCCTATAAGCCAGATAGTAAACTTCCAGAAGCTGTATGGGCACCAGCAAAACAACAGGCAATATGGCAGTCTCAATTAGTAAACCCACACCAATATGCTGCAAGTAAATCAGGAAAAAGTTATCAAGAAGAAGAAGGTAGATGGGTTTTAAAGGCTTCAAGAGAATATCAAAAGTTCTATGAAAAAATATTAGAGGTCAAAGACGGAAAAACTGGAATGAAACCAAAATCTCTACTAAGTGAAGACGAAGTTGCTCTAAACATAGATAAAGTTGATAAAGTTGGAAAACTAGGACCTTTTAAAATTGATTATGTTGATGGTTATGTATATGAAAGTGGTTCAGTAGTAGAAGCAGCATCTTTTGGAGGAATTACTAATATGTATTTAGTAGATGCAGCAGGAAATAAAATAGAAATTAAAAATCTTATAATTAAAAAAGCTATAGATTATACTGCATCTCAAGTTTATGCTAATGCAAATATAGTTAAAATGTATCCTGCTGATTCAGAAGAAGGAAAAAATTCATCATACTTTAGCAATTGGATAAGAAAAGAACAAGTTTATAATATAAACCTAATTGACTTTTTAGCTTTTCAAAAAGCATATCCACATCCAAACGATGAGTTTTATGTTGAATTTGATTTTCCAGAAGAAATAGTAGGGTCGGTAAAATTACATATTGACTTTAAATATTTAAAATGTGAAATGGAAATATGTGAAAGAGAAGCAGGAAGATATTATGTTGATGACTATTGCAAAGGACATACAAACAGACATACACACACTTATACTTGTGGCAAGAAAAATTGTGGAGGACATACTAGAAGATGTGATGACTGTAGAGGAAGAAAAGCAAAAATAAATTTTACAACTGATTCACAGCCAGGTTTAACAGTAGAATATGCACGCAGATATTATATAGAAGAAGAATTTGAAATTACATGTAGAGAAGACTTATTTAATACAAGTATGAAAATTGGAGGATTTGTATTTGAAGATGCCTTATCAGGAAAAGACAATGTAGCAAGTGGAACATTAAATAAAAACAATGACAAAATGTTAAAAAATGTAGAAGTTACACTATATAAAGTAGAAAAAAATGGTACATTAACATTAGCAAAACTTGCAACATTAAAACAAGAAAAATTATCTGCAACTCAAGCTGAAATAAATGATCCAGCCGATTATACTCGTAGAATAAATCCAACATTAACAGATGAAAAAGGATATTATGAATTTAGAGGACTAGACCCAACTAAAGACTATGTAGTTAAATTTACATATAATGGGCAAACATATACACCAACAGAATATTTTAAGGGAGCAAGTGGAACAAATGCTAAACAAATAGCAAAAAATGGACAATATAGTTCTGTAACTTCTAATGATATATGGAACTCGACATCAAAGGTAACTGAAATAACTGGAGAAAGAAATGAGTATGATGAAAAATTTGCTTCTATAGGTTCTACACCACATAACTATATATCAGAAAATTCACTAGGATACTTAAATGGTAAATATAATGAAGTATTTACAATTTACGAACTAGCAGGAATTACTTTACAACCAAATGGCAAATATGTATATAATGCAAATAATCAACTTATTGATACATATTTGGAAGTGAAAAATGGAAAAATAAATGAAAATGGAACATTTAAAGAAGGTTTAATTAGTAAAGCAATTAGAGAGTATATAAAAACAAACCGAAAATATCCAGATTTACAAGAAATATATAGTAAAATAGCCGGAAGAGATACTCAATTATGGAAGAAATTTCAGTTTATAGAAGATTGTAAAATTAGTGCTTGGACTAAAAATCAAGCAGCAAGTAACGCAAGAGCATTTGATCAATATCCAACTATAGATTACTTTACAACATATATTGTAGCAGGAAATAAAGCGCCTAATAACAGTTATTCAAAAGGAACATATGCAAGTGGTGTAACTACATATTCTAATTATACATTAGTAAAAAATGGAGTAAATGGTGATGCATTAGATCCAGCAGATAATAGAGAGATAAAATACTTTGGAGAACTAGCACTATCAAAGGGTAATATAACTTATAAAAACGTATATGAAGGACAGCTTTTCGTAAACTGTGGTTTATGGAGAAGACCAAAAGCAGATTTAGCATTACAAAAAGATGTATATAAAGCTACAATAAAAATTAATGGCAAAACAGAAACATACCAATATGATAAACGAACAGACCAAGATGCTTATTGGGAAATTCAAACAAGATTAGAAAATGGAACATACTATGGAACAACATATAATAGAGCATTATATCCATCTGATTACCAATATAGTGGAGTTAATAAACTTGAGGTATATATAACATATAAAATTAGAATAAGAAACCAATCAGAAGGTATATTAACTAGAATAGATGAAGTAGTAGACTACTATGATAATACTTACACATATACACCACAATACTCATGGGCAATGTGGGATGATGTAAAAATTAAGCCAAGTGAGTACTATAGTATACTAACAGGAGAAACTAAAGTTGGAAGTGGAAAATTTAAAACTGCTTCAACAAACTTAAACGGAGAATATGCTCAAGAAACAAAATATAGCTTATCAGGTTATGATAAAATATATTTAAATGGATTAGCAAATACAAAATTAGCAGCTGGAGATGATGCATACTTGTATTTGACATTTAAAGTAAATGAAAAGGCAAATAAAGTTGATATTGATAATGATAAACACAATATTGCAGAAATTAATGGTTATTCAACATTTTATGCAAATGGAACAAAACTACCAAATGGAATTACTAAAAATTCAAGAGATGTAGCAGGAATTATTGATTATGATTCTAAACCAGGCAACTTTAGAGTGACAGGAACTCTAAGAGACGGAACATATGAATATACATTTGAAGATGATACAGACCGTGCTAAAGGAATTAGAGTATGGGTTGATAACGCTTTAATAAGAAAAATAAGTGGAACAACTTGGGAAGATAAGAGAAATACTAAAGTAAATGATGCATATATTGGAAATGGAATCAAAGAAAATAAAGAATTACGAATTCCAGGAATAAAAGTTGAAATGTTAGAAGTACTAAAAGATGGAAAACTACAAAAACCAGCTGTTATGCAAAAAAATTCAATGGAAACTAACAAAGAAGGTGCATATAGTTTTGAAGGATTTATTCCAGGTAACTACATTATAAGATTTACATATGGAGGAGATGTAACAGCAACAACTAAAGGCTATAATGGACAAGACTTTAAATCAACAACATATCAAGCTGAAATAAATCAAAGTGGAAAGACAAATACTGGAAATGATTCGACATATTATGGATATACTGATATAGAAAAACAAAACGAAACAGGAACATATGGATATGATATTGAAAAGGCAGATGCAGCTAAAAACCAATATTCAGATGCAAAAGATATTTGGTCACGCAGACAAGCTGTAAATAACTATTCTAATGGAAGTATGAAATATGATCTTGCAAATCGATTGAATAATGATAAAACATTAAAAGACAGTAATTTACAAATGATTGCAGATACTGGAGTAATAGCAATTGAAGGAGAATACAACAGAGTAAACAGTGAAAAAGACGAAATTAGTAGTAATGGTTATAACAATATTAACTACCTAAATGGAAACGACAGAAATGGTAAATATCATATTCAAAATGTAGACTTTGGTCTAGAAGAAAGACCAAAAGCTCAATTAGAACTTGACAAAAAAGTAAGTAATGTAAAAATAGTACTAGCAAATCAAAATATATTATTTGATGCGAACCAAACTGTAGATAACATGGGATGGATTGTAAAGAACCCATATGATGTAAGCTCAGAAAAGAAAAATAATTATTATCCAACATATGGAACAGACAAAAATAATCCAACAAAAGTTTATGACAATTTAAGAAATAAAATATTACAAAACATAAGTAAACAACCAGAAGGGTTAATTCAAGCAACAATGGATAAAGAGCTAACACATGGTGCAACAATTCAAATAACATATATTATGACAGTAAAAAATATTGGCGAAGTAGACTATAACGAAACAAAATTCTATTATACTGGAAAAATAGGAAATGCAGCTAATATAGTAAGAACTTCAGCAGATTTAATAGCAGACTATGTAGCTAATAACTTACAATATAGACAAGCAAGCAACAAAGCTGAATGGGGTTGGAAAGCTGTAACAACACAAGAACTATACACAAATGGAAAATATGTAAATGACGATGTTGGAAAGGAATTAAAAAATTATAATACAATAATTACAACAGAAGCACTAAATAAAAAATTAATTCCTGCAACAGAAAGCGTAAAAGGAAATGCGGATACATATACAAAAACACAGTTAATACTAACTCAAACAATTACAGCGCAAAATGATCAGGACGACATGGTATATAACAACATAGCTGAAATTGTAGCAACAACAAACACTGTAGGTAGAAGAATGGCATTCTCAATACAAGGTAACCAAAAACCAAGTGAAAAGCCACAAGAGTCAGACTCAAGCATGGCAGAGCCAGTAGTAATACTACCACCATTTGGTGATACCTACTTATATTACGGCATAGGAATAGCGGTAGTAGTAATACTTGCAGGAGCAGTAATATTCATTAAGAAAAAAGTTCTTAAAAAATAAATAACCAAAAAAGAAATTCTATAAAGAAATTTATAGAGTTTCTTTTTGTTTGTATTGAAAAAACAGTAAAAATAATGTAAAATATATCAAGTATAAAAAGAAAAAATAAATAAAAACACTAAAGATAGCAAAAAAGATAGAAAACTTTTTTTATTTGCATACTAAAAACGACAAACATTTTAAACAGCTTGTACTAAAATATATGCAAATTAAAAAAGTAGGGGTGGTAAAAAGTGTTTAATAATAACGAAACAGCAAAACAAATATTAAAAAATCTTTTTAATGTACAAAATATTGTTATTTATATAATATCAATAATGATTTCAATGGTAGGATTTAGAAGTCAAAGCCTTATACTTAGCATAAGTCCTTTTGCTATTAGTTTTTTAGCGGCAATGCTGAGCAACCGTATGCCAATAGGTTTTGTATACATACTAACATTAGTAGGTACTTTTGTTGCTTTTGGGAGTAACAGCTTACTTACATATTTTTTAACAACATTAGTATTTTTTGTATTACTACTAATAAAAAAGCCAAAAGAACAAGAAGAATTAAACGAGCAAAAAAAAGTAGGAATTCATCTATTATTTGCAGTATTAATGGTGCAAATAGTGCCAATGTTCTTTACAAATTTTTATGTGTATGATTTATTAACAAGTATAATGTTAGCAATATCAAGTTATGTATTTTATAAAATATTTACAAACTCAATAACAATGCTACAAGAAATAGGAACAAAAAAAGCATTCTCAATAGAAGAAGTAATAGGAACAAGCCTATTATTAGCAATTACTTTTTGTGCATTAGGCGACCTAAAAATATTTGGATTTAGTATACAAAATATCCTAAGTATATTATTAGTGCTAATATTAGGCTGGAAAAACGGAATGTTAGTAGGAGCTACAAGTGGTATAACAATAGGAACAGTATTAGGAATAATTGCGGGCAATGAACCAGTTATGGTAGCATCTTATGCAATATCAGGATTAGTGGCAGGAATATTCTACAAATTAGGAAAAATAGGAGTAATAGTAGGTTTCATTATAGGAAATGTTATACTAACATATGCAGCAAATGGAAACACAGTACCAGTAATTCTAATTCAAGAAATACTAATAGCTTCACTCGGTTTATTAGCAGTGCCAAAAAGATTTAGTATAGATATACAAGATTTGTTTGGAAAAGATAAATTACTTCCAGAGACTACAACTAGAGCTTTAACAGAAAATGAAGATACAGTATTTAAACTAAATAGTATGTCACAAACAATAGCAGATTTAGCTAAAAGCTATGAAGAAGCAGCTAGTACAGTATTAGAAGAAAAAGACATAAAAGCACAAGAACTATCAAATGAACAGGTATTTAAAGAAGAACTAGATGTAAACATATCAGACTTAGAAAATAACTTGCTATATGAAGATATAGCACAAAATAATTGTGGGATTGTAGATGAAATATTCAAACATTTATTAAAAAATGAAATTATTACAGAAAAAGAATTGGCAAATATTTTTGAAAAACACAATTTGTATATAGTAGGTTTTAAACAAAGTGGAAGTACAGCTGAAAACGATATATTAAAAATGATAAAAGCAATAAATTCAGCATATAGAGTTAGCAAAGTAAATTTTATATGGAAAATGAAAATGGAAGAAAATAAAAAGAATGTATCTTCACAATTAGAAGGAGTATCAGAAGCAATATCTCAAATGGCAGAAAGTATAAAACAAGAAGAAAAAGATCCTTTTGAAGACCAAAAACAAGAAATTATAAACCTGCTACAGCAAAAAGAAATTAAAATAAATAACATAAAAATAAAAAAAGCCACATCAGGTAGATACTTTGTAGAAGTGTTTACACCAGAATGTGATGACATAGATGGTAAAAAATGCAATATAAAAAAAATAAGCAAAATATTAGAAAAAGTGCTACAAACAAAATTTATAATACAAGCGCAAAGCTGTAGTTTAAGAGAACAAACTAACACTTGTAGATTTACATATTATTCAGAAGACAAATATAAACTACAAGTAGGGGTGGCAACTTCAACAAAAGAAGGCTCAAAAGTTTCAGGAGACAGCAATATAGAGGCAAAACTAGAAGATGGAAAATACTTATTGGCATTAAGTGATGGAATGGGGTCAGGAGAAGATGCCAACAGAAGTAGCAAAATTGCAATAAATATGCTATCAAAATTATTAAAAGCTGGTTTTAATAAAGAAACGTCTGTAAAGCTAATTAACTCAAGCCTAATAGCAAATACAAAAGAAGATATGTATACAACATTGGATATACAAATATTAGACCTATATGCAGGCAATATGGAATTTATAAAAAATGGAGCATGTCCAACATTTGTAAAAAGAAATAAAGAAGTACAATTATTAAAATCACTTACATTGCCAGCAGGAATTATGGAAAAAAACGATTTGATAGTATATGACTATGACATAGAAGATGGAGATATTATAGTAATGTGTTCAGATGGAGTTATAGATGCTAATACAGAATATATAAATAAGGAACTATGGATAAAATATTTGCTAGAAGATATAAATTCAGATGATGCACAACAAATAGCAAATATGATATTAAATGAAGCAATAGACAGTGAATTTGGAATGAAAAAGGACGACATGACAGTAATAGTTACTAAAATAAATAAAAAAACTTAATACTAAAAACGACAAAAATATTGTAATTGTATATATAAATGTGATATAGTATAGCTATAAAATTAGCCGTACTATATTTTTTTGTATGGGTTTAAGGAGGAAAGTGAAAAATGTCAAGTTCAGGAAGAAGATATAATTCACAAAAACCAAAGCTAAACATTAAAAAAGTAATAGCAGTTATATTTGTATTTGCAGTAATAATAATGGCAATTATAGGAGTAACTAAGCTATTTAATGGAGAAACCAAAGCTGAAGAAAAGAAAGTACCAAATCGTTACTTTGCAGTATATACAAGTGGAAAGTGGGGAGTAATAAATTCAAAAGGGGAAACCATTATAAAACCAGAATACAGTGAGGCAATCATTATTCCGGACAATAGTAAAGAACTATTTATATGTACATATGATGTAGATTATGCAAAAAATACATATAAAACTAAGGCAATAAATGCAAAAGGAGAAGAAATTGTAACAGGATATGAAACAATTACTGCTTTAGAAAACTATGATAATGAAAACAACATATGGTATGAAAAGGATGTGCTATTAGTTTCAAAAGACAGAAAATATGGACTAGTTGATTTTAAAGGAAAAGAATTATTAAAATGTGAATATGATGAAATTACAGCATTAAAAGGTGTAAAAAGCAGCATATTAACAAAAAAAGACCAAAAATATGGCTTAGTAGATAATATAGGATCAACTCTTATTGAAAATGAATACAGTCAAATTGCACCAATTTCAGACAAATATGAAGATGGATATATTGTAACAAGTACAGATAAAAAAGTAGGAGTTATAAACCATGATAAAACTACTGCATTAGAAGTTAAATATCAAGATATTAAAGCAATAGGTGGAAGTGGAAAATATGTAGTAAAAGAATCTGGAAAATGGCAAGTAATAGATACAGAAGGAAATACATATTTAAAAGGTAAAATGGAGGATGTTGTCTCTATAAACGGAGAAAATGTAATAATTAAGAATAATGGAAAATATGGAGTTGTAACATTAGCTGGAGATACTAAAATTGCAACAAAATATCAAGAAATTAGTTATTTATTTGACGACAAATATATTGTAAAATTAAATAATAAATATGGTGTTACAAATTTACAAGGCGAAGAATTAATTTTACCAACATATGAAAGTTTAATTTATAGAGCTGATGCTGGTTTCATAGAAGGAACAAAGGCTAACGAAGTGAATACAGAATTCATGGATCATTCATTATTTACAAAACTAACAGGAATTTTATCTGAAATAAATGTTGAAGCTGGATATATGAGAGTTAGAGTTGAAAATGAATACAAATACTATAATTTTAAATTTGAAGAAAAAACAAACAAAGAAGTATTAACATCAAATACAATATTCTTAGACAAAAAAGATGGAAAATATGGATTTGTAAATAAAAACGGAATTGTAGTAGTGGACTACATTTATGATGATGCTAGAGAACAAAATGAATATGGATATGCTAGTGTTAAAAAGAACGGAATGTGGGGTTGTGTAAACTCAAAAGGACAAGTAGCTATTGCACCAGCATACCAACTAGAAAACAATTCTTTGATTGAATTTATTAACAAATGGCATATAGGAGAAGATTTAAATTTAAATTACTATACAGATAAATAGAGGAAAAGAAAATGGAGCTAAAGACAAAATACCAATACACATATTTTATTTATCCATATTTAATTGAAGAAAATCATTACAAAAATTATATATACAAATTATTAAAAAACAAAAAATGCAATTTGAAAATTTTTGAACCTGAAAGAGATATAAAACTTGATTCATATTTCTTACCAGAAATAAAAAGTAAAATGTTTTGGCCATTAAATATGAATAAAGAATACTTAAAAAATTATCAAACTCTAGATTTAAAAATGAAAGCAACATTGCTTAGCAAAAAATATTGTACAGTTTTTGAGTATTGTATAGAAAAAGATATACCAGGAAAAATTGGAGAAAAAGATGGGATTTTCTTTGATATAAATAAGGTTGAAATAGTGTGCTTTAATACAGGAATTTGCTTTTTGATTATGAAAACTGCTTTGCAAACTGGAGCAAGTTTTTCAGATGTTTTAAATTTCAATTACAAATTTAGAGACATTCAATCAAAAGTACACCATACTAAAGAATATGAGAAAATAAAAATACAAACACAGCAATTTGATAATATGCAAAAATTTTCAGACTTTTTAATGCAAATTACAGGAAAAAATATTATTGCACCTAAAATTAATTTAGATACAAACAGGCTAATAACATATTCATATGTGTGCTTAGATCAAGAACTTTGGAATGAAGAATCTGATATTTTAAATTTACAAAAAGAATTTGAAAAGTATCGTACTGTAAAGCCAGCAAACGAGCAAATTAATGATATAACATATCATACAGACAGTGTATATAAAGAGAAATATGTATATTATGGATTTTCTAAAAATTCAACAGTGTTACTTACAACCACTAAAAATATACAAAATTATACTGAACTTTTATTTGAATACGAGAATGTACAACTTTACCATTATATATATTGTTTGCATCAAAAAATATATTTAAATAAATTAAATTATGAAATAAAGCAAGCAAAAAACTTTGAAAATATAAAATCAAGATTTATTAATTTTGCCAAAAATGACTGGATTTATGAAGTTACCAATAATATAACAGGAGTAATTCTAGATAAATATTATAAAAAAGAACTAGAGCTAGATGATACATTTATGAGGATTAAAGCCAAATATGATTTGCTATATAAGGATTATGAAGTTGAAAAAACAAACAAGTACAACAATTGGATAATTGCAATTATAGGAGCGGCAATTATAATGTGGCTAATTAAGTTATTGTTTAAATTTGGAGGATAGTTTAAGTGAAAATAAAAACAGGTGTAGATATAATTGAGGTTGACAGAGTACAGGAGGCAGTTGAAAATCAGGGAGCAAGATTTTTAAAAAAGGTTTACACTACAAATGAAATTGAATATTGCAGTAACACAGGAAAAATGGCATACCAACATTATGCAGCTAGATTTGCAGCTAAAGAAGCTATATATAAAGCAATTTCAGAGGTCATATCTCCAAATGAAGAAGACATTTTAAACAAAATAGAAATTACAAATACTGAAAAAGGCAGACCAGTTGTAAATTTAGAAGCCTTACATATTCAAAATATTGAATCAATGGATCTAAGTTTATCACATATCAAAAATTATGCAATTGCCTCTTTTAGTATAATATTTAAATAACTAAGGCGGTAGTAATATTAAATTACTACCGCTATATATAAGGAGGAGAATATGCAAATTTTTGATTCACATGCACATTATAATGATGAAAAATTTGAACTTGATATGGAAGAAACACTACAAAAAGTTTATAATACAGGTGTAAAAAAACTAATATGCGCAGGATATAGTGTTGAATCTTCAAAACAAGCTATAAAAATTGCAAATGAACATGACTATATATATGCAACAGCAGGTATTTCACCAAATGACATACCAATATTTGAAAATGAGAATGTTGATGTGAAAGAATTCTTTTTTGAAGAAATAATAAATGAACAGCTAAAAGAAATAAAAAAAATAGCAAAAAATGATAAAGTAATTGCAATTGGGGAAATAGGTTTAGATTATTACTGGAATAAGGAAAATAAACAAAATCAAAAATATGCTTTTATAAAACAAATAGAAATTGCAAATGAACTTAACTTGCCCATAGTAATACATACTAGAGAAGCAGTGGCAGATACAATAGATATATTAAAAAATCAAATTACAGTTGTAAATAAGGGAGTATTCCATTGCTGCCCATTAAATTTGGATTTGATTAGAGAAGCATTAAAATTAGGATTTTACATTTCCTTTGCAGGCCCAATCACTTTTAAAAATTCAAAAAACGCTACGGAAGCAATAAGTTTGGTGCCGTTAAATAAAATTTTAGTAGAAACTGATAGCCCGTATTTAGCTCCTGAACCAAAGCGTGGGACGAGAAATGATTCTTCAAATTTAGTATATATGCTTCAAAAAATAGCAGATGTAAAACAAATTTCTATAGAAGAAATAGCAGAAATTACATATAATAATGCAAAAAATATATTTAAAATAACCACCAATTGATATTTCAATTGGTGGTTTTAAATTATTTATTAAAATCAACTTTAACATTTTTTCTAGCTTCTGCATTATCAACTTCAAATAAACTTTCAGCTGTAAAGTGGAACATGCCCGCAATAATATTTGATGGAAATAATTGTAATTTTGTATTGTATCTTGTAACTGTATCGTTATAGAATTGTCTTGAGTAAGAAATTTTATCTTCTGTTTCTGTTAATTCATTTTGTAAGCTTGAAAAATTTTGATTTGCTTTTAAATCTGGGTAAGCTTCAGCCACTGCCATAATTGTTTTTAAGGAATTAGATAATTCATTATCCAATTTGGCTTTTTCATCAACTGTTGTAGCATTTGCCCAAGCTGAGCGCAATTCAGTTACCTTAGTTAAGGTATCATTTTCATGATTCATATAACCTTTAACAGTTTCAACTAAATTAGGAATTAAATCAAACCTTCTTTGTAATTGTACATCCATTTGTCCAAAAGCATTTTTTACGCGTTGTTTTAGTGTTACTAAACTATTGTACACAGAAATAATAAATAATACTAAAATAACAATAATAGCTAAAATAATAATCCACCACATAAAATTCACTCCTTTATATTAATATTATGAAACAATAATAACATAGATTAAACCAATATACAATAAAAATAACAAAAATAAATCATAATTTTGTACGAGCAAGCATACAATAATAGTATATGTAAAGGTTTGAAGAATATTACAAAAGTTGCAAAATGATACAAGCCTAGAGCATAGCAAGATAGCTTAAAGAGCTAAAAATTTGACAATATTACTAAAAAATGATATAATATACATGTTGCTTTTAAAGGAGGGAACAAATAAAAATGAAAAATGATGATAAAGCATCAATATCGCTGAAAAAAATAATTACTATTAGCATTTTATTTATTTTTATAATGACAGCTGCAGTAGTAGCTGGAAATGTAAAATTAAATAATGTTAAAATTATTTTAGCTAGTGGCTATGAAATGAGTGTGCTAACTAGCAAAACTAAGGTAGCCGATATATTAGATGACAATCATATTATATTACTTGAAGATGAAAAGGTATCACCTGATTTAGAATCAGAATTACCAGATAACAATACAATCAGAATTTCTAAAATTACAGATCAAGAAATTCAAGCACCAGAAGTCATAGAAACATCAGAAACAGTTACAAAGGAAGAAGTTTTAAAAAACTATGATACTATTATTGAAAAAATTGTAGTAGAAAAAGTAAAAATACCATATGAAACAATTACAAAGAACAAAGCAACAGGCTCTAGCTCAAAACAAAACCAAATTGTACAATATGGTATGGACGGCATAAAAGAAGTTACATATAAAGTAAAATATCAAAATGAAGTAGAAATTGAGAAGAAAGAAATTTCTTCAAAAATTATTAAAAAACCAGTAAATAAAATTGTAGAAGTAAGAAACAAACAAGTTACATCAAGAGGTGGTACAACTACAAGATATGGTGGAAAATGGACTTATTCAGAAGCAGAACTTGACCTATTATGTGCTATTACAGCACAAGAAGCTTGTTCAAGTTATAATGCAGCATTAGCAGTTATAACTTGTGCTGCAAACAGAGCAGAAAGTAAAAGATGGAGATATAATGGAACAGACCCATTAAGTCAATACAAAGCAAGAGGTCAATTCTGTTACTCAATAGATAATCACTGGAGAAGGAGACTAAATGGAAATTACCCATCATATGTAAAACAAGCCGTTGTAGATGCTTTAAATGGTAAAAGAAATCACAATTATTTATCATTTAGATCAGCAGGTTATGCAAGGGGTGCAAATATTGGTGGTAATGTATACTTTAATGCAATGTAATATAAAAAGAGTTCCTAAACAGGAACTTTTTTTATTACTTTCGGGTGATTTCGGGTGACTTTGGGGACGGGGTCAAAAAGCACCCAAAGTAAAAATTATATTTTAAAAAAGAGCTAAATTTGAAAAAAGGTGCTTTTTGACCCCGTCCCCAAAGTCACCCGAAGTCACCCTCTTGAATTAGTAAAAGTTTTATGATATATTATTTGCACAAGGAGAGAATAACTATGAAATTAATTTCGTGGAATGTAAATGGATTAAGGGCTGCAATGAAAAAGGGCTTTAAAGAATTTTTTGAAGATGAAAATGCAGATATATTTTGTATACAAGAAACAAAAATGCAACAAGACCAAATAGATGATGAAATAAAAAATGTAGTTAGTAAATATAATTGCTACTGGAATAGTGCAAGGAAGAAAGGGTATTCAGGTACAGCGGTATTTACAAAGGAAAAACCTATTAATGTTACCTATGGTATAGGAATAGAAGAACATGATCAAGAAGGAAGAATAATAACATTAGAGTTTAAAAAGTTTTATTTGGTAAATTGCTATACTCCAAATTCTAAAAGAGAATTAGAGAGATTAGAATATAGAATAAAGTGGGAAGATGAAATTAGAAATTACTTATTAAAACTAAATGAAACTAAACCAATTATTCTATGTGGAGACTTAAATGTAGCACATATGGAAATAGATTTGAAAAATCCAAAATCTAATAGACATAATGCTGGATTTACTGATGAAGAAAGAGGAAAAATGACAGAGTTATTAGACTCAGGTTTTACAGATTCCTTTAGATATTTATACCCTACAAAAGAAAATTGCTATACTTGGTGGTCATATATGTTTAATGCAAGAGCTAATAATGCGGGTTGGAGAATAGATTACTTTATAGTATCAAAGTCACTTGAAAAAGACATAAGAGAGGCAATAATTTATTCAGAGGTTATGGGAAGCGACCATTGCCCGGTTGGATTAGAATTGTAGGAGGTTAAAATGGAAGAGAAAAAAAGAAGTTTAAAATGGCTGTACTGGTTTAGTCTAAGTGTTGCAATTATTGCAGTATATAAATTACTAGACAATTTTGGACCCATAACAACATGGTTTGCTGGTTTACTTGGCATTCTAATGCCATTTATTGCAGGTTTACTTATAGCATATTTATTTTATATTCCATGCAGAAAAGTAGAAAACTGGTATAAAAATGTAAAACCGATTTCAAAAAGAGCAAGAGTATTATCAATTGTAACAGTATATATTATTGCAATTTTACTGATTATATTAGTACTAAATTTTGTAATACCAGCAATATCAAAAAGTGTGGTGGATCTTGTTGCTAATTTTGGAAATTATTATAGCAACACAATGAAAACAATAAATGAATTACCAGAAGATTCAATATTTAAAAATGAAACAGTTATAAATGCAATAAAAGGTATAAGCGAAATTGATTTTAAACAGTATATAAACATAGAAAAATTAAGCGAATATGCAAAAGGAGCAATAAATATTGTAAATAGCATATTTGATGTATTTGTTTCATTCATAGTTTCTGTATATTTATTAACAGAAAGAAGAAGAATACTAAATTTTTTGAAAAGATTATCATCAGCTATATTTAAAGAAGAAACATATAAGATGATAGGAAAGTATTTTAATAAATCAAATGAAGTATTTTTTAATTTTATAGCTGGGCAAGTATTAGATGCAATAGTCGTAGGAATATTAACATCAATTGCTATGTCAATAATAGGAGTAAAATATTCTATATTACTTGGATTTATGATAGGTTTATTTAACTTAATACCATATTTTGGCGCAATTATTGCAGTAGCAGTAGCTATACTTATTACCATATTTACAGGCGGTATAGGGCAAACAATTATAATGGCAATAGTAGTAATAGTATTACAACAAATTGATGCAAACATTATAAATCCTAAAATATTGGGAAGTTCGTTATCAATAAGCCCACTTTTAGTAATATTTGCAGTAACTATAGGCGGAGCATATTTTGGAGTACTAGGTATGTTTTTAGCGGTACCAATTGCTACAGTAATTAAATTATTAATTGAAGAATATATAACATACAAAACCAGCAACAATTAAAGTGCTGGTTTTGCTGTTAAGAATAACTTAATAATTTAACTACTTTTTTCTTAATAAATTTGTGGTATAATTTATATGTAATAAACAAAAAGGGGAAAACTATGTACAATATTTTGGTAGTAGATGATGATAAGGAAATTGTAAATGCAATAGAAGTATATTTGAGCAAAGAAGGGTACAACATATTAAAAGCATATGATGGAATGGAAGCATTAAAAATTGTAGAAAAAACTGATGATATTCATTTGATTTTGCTAGATATAATGATGCCAAAACTTGATGGAATTAGCACAGCAAATTTAATTCGAAAAGATAAATCAATTCCAATAATAATGCTTTCTGCAAAATCAGAAGACTATGATAAAATTACAGGATTAAATAATGGAGCAGATGACTATATTACAAAACCATTTAACCCATTGGAATTAATTGCAAGAGTCAACTCACAAATTCGTAGATATACACACTTAGGATCAATAGCAGATAAAAGTAAAGATGGAAATACATATTGGTCAGGTGACTTAATAATAAATGACGATACAAAACAAGTAACAGTTGAGGGAAGAGATGTAAAACTAACACCAACAGAATATAATATTTTAAAATTTTTAACTAAAAATAAAGGAATAGTGTATTCAATTGAACAAATTTACCAAAACGTATGGGAAGACGAGTGCTATGGTGCAGAAAATATTATAGCAGTACATATTAGGCACATAAGAGAAAAAATAGAAATAAACCCAAGAGAACCAAAATACTTAAAGGTAATTTGGGGAATAGGATATAAAATTGAAAATTTGGAGAAATAGAAGGGAGAAAAATGAACGGAGCAAAAATTGCTAAAAATATATCTTATGTTTTAGCACCAATATTTGTATTGCTTTTAATATTATCAACACTAGGTACTAAAATTATAGATGAAGAAATGAATATTACACAAGATTCAAATTATATCTGGCAAATGGCAGATGGCTTGGCAAGTGCAACAAAAGGGGTAACTCCATTTTTAATTCCTACATCTATTGTTATGCTAACTATATTGGCAGTAATAATTATAGATGGAATTGGAAAAAATAAAAATGATGATACAGTTAAACTAAATTGGTTTGATAAATGGAAATTAGAAATAGTATTAATTACAATTTTTATATTATTTTTAGCTGGATTTTATATTTTAACAATGGGCTGGAATTCATTTGAGAATTCAATAAGCATAATGCTAGTAAGTTGCGGAACTGCAATAATATATGTAGACTCAATAGCATTATTAGAAACTATAGTAAAAAGAATAAAAGCTAGAATGTTATGGAAAACAACTTTAATATATTCTATTTATAAAGCATTTAAGAAGATGATAGATAACCGCAAAATAATGACAAAGCTATTTATATATTACTGGGGATTTTGCATCATAGGTTTTTTTATAACATTGGCAATACCAAATGATACAGCTAACAAGAACTTAATTAATATAGTAATACTAGCAATGCTTGGAATAGGCACATTTTATGTATTGTGCAAAAAAGTGGAAGAAATTAATAAAATTCAAATAGCTTTAAAAAATATATATGACGGAGATACAAATATAGATTTAAATCCAAACGAATTAAAAGGAGTTATAAAACAGATGGCAATATATATTGATGATATTGCTGGAGGTTTATCAAATGCAATTGAACAAAGTTTAAAGAGTGAAAGACTTAAAACTGAGCTTATAACAAATGTTTCCCATGATATAAAAACTCCGCTTACATCAATTATTAATTATGTGGACTTACTAAAAAAAGAAAAAATGCCAAATGAGAAAGCTGCTGAATATTTAAGGATATTAGATAACAAATCTCAAAGATTAAAAAAGCTAACAGAAGATTTAGTAGAAGCTTCAAAAGCATCTTCAGGAAATATAAAATTAAATATGGAAAAACTTAATGTAAAAGAACTTGTACAGCAGGTGTCAGGAGAATTTGAAGATAAATTTAAAGAAAAAGAACTGGAAGAAATAACAACATTTCCAGAGCAAGATATATATATAAAAGCAGATGGAAGATATATGTATAGAATATTAGAAAATATTTATACCAATGTTGCTAAATATGCAATGGAAAATACAAGGGTATATTTAGATGTAATTAAAAGCAAAAATAAAGTTCAAATCTATATGAAAAATATATCAAAACAAGAGCTTAATATATCGGTAGATGAATTAATGCAAAGGTTTGTAAGAGGAGAAACTTCAAGAAATACAGAGGGAAGCGGATTAGGACTTTCAATAGCATCGAGCTTAACGAAACTTCAAGGAGGTCAGTTCAATATACACTTAGATGGAGATTTATTTAAAGTTATAATTGAATTTGAAATGTTATTAGAATAATTTAATAAAATAAAAAGATGTTAATATAATAATTTTATTTGAAGATTATATCAACATCTTTTTAATTTTAATTAATGTGATTAAACAAATATTGAATACCACCATTAGCAACTGCAGTTACTGCTAAAACGATAATACCAGCAACAATAACACCAGCTATAATTGGCGGAATAGCTTTTTTAGGTGGTAAATTTAAAAAGTTAGCAATTAAAGAACCAACCCATGCACCAGTTCCAGGTAGAGGTATTGCTACAAATAAAAATAGACCTAAAGCTGTATAATTTTGTAATTTTTCACTTTCTTCAATTTTTTTAGTAGCTCTTTCAGTGGCCCAGTCAATTATAAATTTAAAAGGTTTCCATCTTCCAAAAAAATTGAATAAAGGTTTAATATATTTAACAATAAAATATATAGGTACAATATTTCCTAGAAAGCTAAAGACAAAAGCTTCAAAATATGAAAGACCAAGCCCAACACCTATTGGAATAGCACCCCTTAACTCTAAAATGGGAACCATACCAACGAAGAATGTAATTAAATATTTCAAAATTATAGACATATAATTAACCTCATTTCTATTAATAATGCAAATATTGTACTATACTAAATATTATTTGTCTACAAAAATTATTAAATTTTACCAAAATTGTTGACAGCAGGAACAACAGGTGGTATACTAAAATAGGTATGCTTTTATTAAGCATTACTAGTCTACATTTAAGGTGGATGTAATGATTAATATAAAAATAAATTATATCAAATAAACAACAAGCAAAACAGTTGACAAAAGTGTCAACCGTCTTTTTGTTGTCCTTTGAACAAGATTATGTTAATTTAATAAAAAGAGGAATTGCAATATAATTGCCTACGGAAAGGGTATTTAGAGAGCAGAAAATATGCCAAACTGTAAACCAATTATAGAAACAAGAAGGACTTTTTATTAAAATCATATATTATAACTTCTGCTTAATTTTTTTTAAGGAGTGATTTTTTTGTTAAAAGAGATTAAACACGAGAAATGTACTCGTAAAACTTTTGCAAAAATCGGCGATTCAATCGAAATGCCAAACTTGATTCAAGTTCAAAAAGACTCATACAACTGGTTCATCGAAGAAGGCTTAGGAGAAGTTCTTAGAGACATATCTCCAATAGTTGATTATTCAGGAAACTTAGTACTTGAATTTCTAGACTACTACATAGAAGAAAAAACAAAATACACATTAGAAGAAGCGAAAGAACGTGATGCAACTTATTCTACAAGATTACATGTAAAAGTAAGACTTATCAATCGTGAAACAGGTGAAATCAAAGAACAAGAAATTTATCTTGGCGATTTCCCACTTATGACAGATAGTGGTACTTTTGTAATCAATGGTGCAGAAAGGGTTGTAGTAAGCCAATTAGTTCGTTCACCAGGCTGCTACTATGCACAAGATTTTGACAGCAAAACAGGAAGAAGAATTTACACATCTACTGTTATGCCTATTCGTGGTGCATGGATAGAATATGAAACTGATGGAAATGACGTGTTTTGGGCCAGAGTTGATAGAACAAGAAAAATACCAGTTTCAACACTTTTAAGAGCATTAGGAATAGTAACAGATGAACAAATTACAGAGTTGTTCGGAGAAGAAAATAAAATAAAAGAAACTTTAATGAAAGATCCAATTAAAACTCAAGAAGAAGCTTTAGTTGAAATATATAAAAAATTAAGACCAGGAGAATTACCAACAACAGATGCTGCAAGAAACTTATTTAACGGTTTACTTTTTGATGATAGAAGATATGATTTAGCTAAAGTAGGTAGATATAAATTTAATAAAAAACTAAGCTTAGCATCAAGAATTGAAGGAAGAATTGCATACAATGACATTATTGATCCAGAAACTGGAGAAGTATTAGCAGAAAAAGATAGCAGTATTTCAGAAGATGCAGCAATTGCAATTCAAAACAGCGGAATTAATATTGTTGACGTAAAAGTTGATGACAAACCAGTAAGAATTATTGGTAATGGAACAGTTAATATTCACAGCATATTACCTAATGTTGATTTAAGTGACTTACATATTAAAGAAATGGTAAACTATGTAGTGCTAAAATCAATAATTGATACTACAGAACAAAAAGAATTACACGATGTTATTAAGGCAAGATTAGATGAATTAATTCCAAAACATGTTACAAACGAAGATATTATTGCTTCAATAAGTTATTTATTAAACTTAGAACATGGATTAGGAACAGTTGATGATATTGACCACTTAGGAAACCGTCGTATTCGTTGTGTTGGTGAATTATTACAAAATCAATTTAGAATTGGTTTAACAAGACTAGAAAGAGTTGTTCGTGAAAGAATGACAATTCAAGATTTAGATATAGTTACACCACAATCATTAATAAATACAAAACCAATAACATCTTCTATAAGAGAATTCTTTGGAAGTTCGCAATTATCACAATTCATGGATCAAACAAACCCACTTTCAGAGTTAACTCATAAAAGAAGAATTTCTGCTTTAGGACCTGGCGGTTTATCTCGTGAAAGAGCTGGATTTGAGGTTCGTGATATTCACTATACACATTATGGTAGATTATGTCCAGTAGAATCTCCAGAAGGACCAAATATTGGACTTATATCAGCACTTTCATCATTTGCAATTATAAATGAATATGGATTTATTGAAACACCATATAGAAAAGTAGATCATGAAAATGGAGTAGTAACTGATGAAGTTATATATATGTCAGCTGATGAAGAGGATAAATACATAGTTGCACAAGCATCAGAACCGCTTGATAAAGAAGGAAAATTTATTAATGAAAGAATTCGTGTACGTCACAGAGCAGATATTACTATGGTTGATAAAGACCAAGTTGACTTTGTTGAAGTATCTCCAAAACAATTAGTATCAGTTGCAGCAGCAATGATTCCATTCTTAGAGCATGACGACGTAAAACGTTCTCTAATGGGTGCAAACATGCAACGTCAAGCTGTACCACTACTTACAACAGAATCTCCAATAGTTGGAACAGGAATGGAATATAGAGCAGCAAAAGATTCTGGAATTACAGTAATGGCCAAAAATGACGGTATAGTTGAAAGAGTAACTGGTGAAGAAATTCAAATTAGAAATAAAAAAGACGAATTAGATGTGTACCATTTAAGAAAATTCAAAAGAACAAATGGTGGTACATGCATAAATCAAAGACCAGTTGTAAGTGTTGGAGAAAGAGTTAAAGCAGGAGAACTAATTGCTGATGGACCTGGAACAAAAGATGGAGAAATGGCTCTTGGAAAAAACGTTTTAATAGCTTTCACAACTTGGGAAGGTTACAACTACGAAGATGCTGTTTTAATTAATGAAAGATTAGTAAAAGAAGATGTTTATACATCAATTCACATAGAAGAATACGATTGTGAATGTAGAGACACAAAATTGGGACCAGAAGAGATTACAAGAGATATTCCAAATGTTGGAGATGACAGCTTAAAAGACCTTGATGAAAACGGAATTATACGTATAGGTGCAGAAGTTAGACCAGGAGATATATTAGTAGGTAAAGTTACTCCAAAAGGAGAAACAGACCTAACAGCAGAAGAAAGACTACTTCGTGCAATATTTGGAGAAAAAGCTAGAGAAGTTAGAGACAACTCACTTCGTGTTCCACATGGAGAGGCTGGAACTATTGTAGATGTTAAAATATTTACAAGAGAAAACTCTGATGAATTAGGACCAGGAGTAAACCAAATAATCCGTTGCTATATAGCAACAAAAAGAAAAATATCTGTTGGAGATAAAATGGCTGGACGTCATGGTAACAAAGGTGTTATTTCACGTATATTACCAGAAGAAGATATGCCATTTATGCCAGATGGTACCCCAGTAGATATAGTATTAAACCCACTTGGTGTGCCTTCTCGTATGAACTTAGGTCAAGTACTAGAAGTACACTTAGGTATGGCAGCTAAAGCTCTAGGAATTAAAGTGGCAACCCCAGTATTTGACAGTGCTACAAACGAAGAAATTAGAGACTTATTTAAACAAGCTGGATTAAGAGAAGATGGAAAAACAGTAGTATATGACGGTAGAACTGGTGAACCATTTGATCATCCTATTACAGTTGGTGTAATGTACATGTTAAAACTACATCATTTAGTAGATGACAAGATACATGCTCGTTCAACTGGACCATATTCACTAGTAACACAACAACCTCTTGGTGGTAAAGCACAATTTGGTGGACAAAGATTTGGAGAGATGGAAGTTTGGGCATTAGAAGCTTATGGTGCTGCATATACACTTCAAGAAATGTTAACAGTTAAATCTGATGACATTGTAGGAAGAGTAAAAACATATGAAGCAATTGTTAAAGGAGAAAATGTTCCAGAACCAGGAGTTCCAGAAGGATTTAAAGTACTAGTAAAAGAACTTCAATCTTTAGGTTTAGATATTAAACTTCTTTCAGAAGATAATAGGGAACTAGAACTAAAAGAAAACATTGATGAAGGAATAGACTTTAATAATATTAAAGATAATTCTAAAATGGAAGAAGAACTTGCTATTGTAGACGAAGATGAGTTGACAGACGGATACTCAGAAGATAGTGAATTCATGGACGATGAAGATAGCATAGATGATGAAGACTTATTACTTGATGATGAAGATTTGTTAGATATAGACGAATTTAACGATAGTGAAGAATAAAATTAAATAGCCATTCAAAAAGTTTAAACAAGTTTACAATATGGAATTGCACAGCAGTGTACAACTTGTTTAAACGAGTATGAAGAAAAGAAAAATATTTAGGGGGCTAAATAAAGTGGATGAATTAGAAATTTTTAACAAACTTAAAATTGGAATAGCATCAGATGAGAAAATTAGAGAATGGTCAAAAGGTGAAGTAAAAAAGCCAGAAACTATTAACTACAGAACACTTAAGCCAGAAAAAGACGGTCTATTTTGTGAAAAAATATTTGGACCAACAAAAGACTGGGAATGTCATTGTGGAAAATATAAAAGAGTAAGATACAAAGGCATTGTATGCGATAGATGTGGTGTTGAAGTAACAAAATCAAAAGTTAGACGTGAAAGAATGGGACATATTGAACTTGCTGCACCAGTTGCACATATTTGGTATTTTAAAGGAATTCCAAGTAGAATTGGATTAATGCTTGATGTATCTCCAAGAAGCTTAGAAAAAGTAATATATTTTGCATCATATATTGTAACAGATAAGGGAACAACAGATTTAACAATTGGGCAAGTATTATCTGAAAAAGAATATCGTGAAGCAGAAGAAAAATATGGTAGAGGATCTTTTGAGGCTAAGATGGGAGCAGAAGCACTTGAAGAACTTTTATCAAAAATAGATGTAGAAAAATTAGCAGAAAAACTAAAAAAAGAACTTGAAAAAGCAAGTGAACAAAAAAAGGCAAAATTAATAAAAAGATTAGATACAGTAGAGGCATTTAGATTATCAGAAAACAAACCAGAATGGATGATAATGAATGTAGTACCGGTTATTCCACCAGATTTAAGACCAATGGTACAATTAGATGGTGGTAGATTTGCAACATCAGATTTAAATGATTTATATCGTAGAGTTATAAACAGAAATAATCGTTTAAAAAGATTATTAGAATTAGGTGCACCAGAAATTATTGTACGTAATGAAAAAAGAATGTTACAAGAAGCAGTTGATGCTTTAATTGATAACAGCAGACGAGGAAGACCAGTTACAGGTGCTGGTGGTAGAGCATTAAAATCTTTATCAGATTTGTTAAAAGGAAAACAAGGTAGATTCCGTCAAAACTTATTAGGAAAGCGTGTTGACTATTCAGGTCGTTCTGTTATTGTTGTTGGACCAGAACTTAAAATATACCAATGTGGTGTTCCAAAAGAAATGGCAGTTGAATTATTTAAACCATTTGTTATGAAAGAATTAGTTGGACGCGGAATTGCACATAACATTAAAAATGCTAAAAGAATGGTTGAAAGATTAAGACCAGAAGTATGGGATATACTAGAGGAGGTTATAAAAGATCACCCAGTATTACTAAACCGTGCTCCTACATTACATAGACTTGGTATTCAAGCATTTGAACCAGTTTTAGTAGAAGGTAGAGCCATAAAATTACATCCATTAGTATGTACAGCTTTCAACGCTGACTTTGACGGCGACCAAATGGCTATTCACTTACCATTATCACCAGAAGCACAAGCAGAAGCAAGATACTTAATGCTTTCTGTAAATAACCTTTTAAAACCACAAGATGGTAAACCAGTAACAGTACCTACACAAGATATGATATTAGGTGCATATTACTTAACAATGGATGTGCCTGGAGAAGTGGGAGAAGGAAACTATTTTTCATCACCTGAAGAAGCTAAAATGGCATACTTTAATCATGACTTAGGATTACATGCTAAAATATTTGTAAGAATTCAAAAAGAAGTAAATGGTAAATTAGAAACAAGAAAAGTAGAAACAACGGTTGGTAGATTAATTTACAATGAAGGAATCCCACAAAACTTAGGATTTGTTGATAGAACAAAACCAGAAAACTTATTTGAACCAGAACTTAACTTTGCAGTATCTAAGAAAAACTTAGGAAAAATAATTGCAAAATCTATAAATGCAAATGGTTTAAGTGCAACAGCAGAATTACTAGACTATATTAAATCAACAGGCTTTAAACATTCTACAACAGCTGGTATTACAGTTTCTGTTGATGATGTTAAAGTACCAAAAGCTAAAAAGAAAATTCTTGCTGAAGCAAATGAGCAAGTAAATAATGTATTAAAACAATATAAACGTGGTTTAATAACAGAGGATGAAAGATACAACTCAGTTATTAAAATTTGGGAAAAAGCAACAGATGAAGTTACAGAAGCAATGAAAAGCAATTTTGATGACTTGAACCCAGTATACATGATGAGCCAATCAGGAGCCAGAGGTAACATCAACCAATTAAGACAAATTGCTGGTATGCGTGGACTTATGGCTAGTACAACTGGTAAAACAGTAGAAATCCCTATTACATCTTCATTCCGTGAGGGTCTAGATGCACTAGAATATTTTATTTCTGCACACGGTGCTAGAAAAGGTTTAGCAGATACAGCTTTAAGAACAGCCGACTCTGGTTACTTAACAAGAAGACTAGTTGATGTTTCTCAAGATATTATAGTTCGTGAAGATGACTGCGGAACACATGAAGGACTAACAGTATTTGATATTAAAGATGGAAACCAAGTTGTTGAAAAAATTGAAGAAAGACTAGTTGGTAGATATCCATTAGAAGATATAATTAATCCTGAAACAAATGAAATAATTGCAAATACAAATATGATGATTACAGATAAAATTGCCGAACAAATTGTAGCAGCAGGAATTGAAACAGTAAAAGTTCGTTCAGTATTAGGATGTCGTACAAGACATGGAGTTTGCCGTAAATGTTATGGTATGGGATTAGCAACTCGTGATGAAGTAAATATTGGCGAATCTGTTGGTATTATTGCAGCTCAATCAATTGGTGAGCCTGGTACACAATTAACAATGAGAACTATTCACTCTGGTGGTGTTGCTGGTGTTGCCGATATTACACAAGGTCTTCCTAGAGTTGAGGAGCTATTTGAAGCTCGTAAACCAAAGGGATTAGCAGTAATGACAGAAATAGATGGTAAAGTTAAAATTGTTGAAGACAAAAAGAAGAAAGAAATTGTTGTTACATCTAAAGATGATTCAAAAACTTATGCAATACCATTTAGAGCTAAATTACGTGTAAAAGATGGAGATGAAGTAAAAGCTGGAGATGCTTTAATTGAAGGTGCTTTAAATCCAGTTGAAATATTAGCAATTAAAGGACCTAGCGGAGTATATGAATATTTAATTCAAGAAGTTCAAAAGGTTTATCGTAATCAAGGTGTTGATATTAATGATAAACACATTGAGGTAATTGGTAGACAAATGCTTAAAAAGGTAAGAGTAGAAGATAATGGTGATACAGATATGTTTGCAGGTTCATTAGTAGATATACATGATTTTGAAGACAAAAACGCATTAGTTGAGGCAGAAGGAAAACGTCCTGCAACAGGAAAACGTATATTACTAGGAATTACAAAAGCATCATTAGCAACAGAAAGTTTCTTATCAGCAGCATCATTCCAAGAAACAACAAGAGTATTAACAGAAGCAGCTGTTAAAGGCAAAGTTGATGATTTGATTGGATTAAAAGAAAACGTTATTATTGGTAAATTAATACCTGCAGGAACAGGACTTCCTGTATATAAAAATACACATATTAATACAGAAGAAAATGAAGAAGAGAAAGAAAGTATTAATACTAATAATTAATAGAAAGTAGAAAACTAAAAACGACAAAATGCTACTATGCGTAAGAAAAACCAAAAAAATATGACAATTTGTTACAAAAATGTCACGAAATTATAAAAAATAGAAATATGAAACAAAGAGCGTTAATTTCCGTAAAGGAATTTAAGGCTCTTTTTATAATACATGGTAAATATGGAAGAAACTACATTTGAATTGTTAAATACTATATGTTAATATAAAAACAAGAGGTATTTATTTTTTAGGGGGAAGAAAAAGATGAAAGACTTAAAAAACAAAAGATTAATTAAAATAATTAGTGGCATATTACTTACAGCAGTATTGGGTGTAGGCATTTATTCATATGCTTCTCAACAAGTAAAACTTGAAATAAGTCAAACACCAAATGTTGATGTTGTTTTAACTAAATCACAGACAAGTGCAAATTTTACTGAATTTGAGAAGAAATTAAAAGAAGAATTAATTGCACAAAAAGTAATGTCACAAACTGAGATTGATAGTGGAAAAATAAAAATATCAGCTATTGATACACAAACTGTTGTAACACAAGAAGCTTTTGAATGGGTTGAAAGTGTAAATTCATCAATAGGTTCAGTATCTTTCACGAACAATGGAAAAAATGTAAGCATGGTAGGTAACAGCTCCCTAGCAGGTAAAAATGCTATATGGATTATTCCAGGAGGAAATCAAGAACAAGATTTTAATTTTGGATACAATATAAACTTTGGAGATAGTTTTAATGCTGCTGGAATGCTTTTAAGAGTGAAAAAAAATTCAAATAATACACTCGAAGGATATATGTTAAGCTTTAATAAATCAAGTGCAACTTTTTACAGTGGATCATCTAATGCAAATGGAGCATTATGGTATTTTAAATATGATAATGATAATAGAACTGCATTTAAAGTAGGTACAGATATACGACTTATTAAATCACTAAATATTAATCCAACAGGAAATTTAACTGTAAAAGTAACAGACAAAGCAATAAAAATTAATGGTGGAGGATTATCATCAGAATATATATATGAATATAAACCAGACGAAAGTTATGGTGAGGGATATGGATTTTTCTCAGATCATTATAGTCATGGATGTGATTCAATAGGTAGTTTTACACTAACTAACATTAATTTAAAAACACAAACTGTAAAGAAATTTACAGAAGTTTTACAAGCACCAGAATGGAGAGATGGTGCATTACACGTAGTAATTAATGCAGAAGACAAAACAAATTCACAATTTTCTAATACTGAAGAATTGACAGCTATTATTGCAAAACTAATGAATAATGACGTTTACTATATTGGATATGGAACAGAAGAAAATCGTGCACAAATGGAAGATGTTATTAAGAAAAATGATAACAAAGGAATATATGTAGGTAATTCTTCAGAAAATGCTATTAAAGAAACAGTAGAATATATTAAAAAAATTATAAAACCAGTAGTTGGAAACACCGTTATTGCAGGAGAACCAGTAAATATTCAGGTGACATCTCCATCTACAGGAGTAGAAACACCAACAGATGCTTATCCAAATGGTGTTTGGAAAGTAATTCATGATGAAAAATACTATGAAAACCCACAATACCAATATGAATTAAACGGAGTATATACTAATGAATTAATAAAAGGTTTTGATAATGTAGGAAAATATTATATTTATTGTGAAGACAAATTAATAACACAAGTATATGCTCATAGAAGACCTGTAGCTACCTTTAATATGAAAGTAGTAGGAAATCAAGTTGCATTAACTAGCAACTCTTATGACTTAGATATAGAGGCAAATACAGAAAACACAGAAAAACAAAAAGCAACCAATGGAATAAAAACAGAAAAATGGGAATACAAAAAACTTACAGATAGTAGTTGGAAAAAAATTAATTCTAACAGTATAAGAACAGAAATAGTACAAGAACTAGAAGCAAATACTAGATATATGGTTAGGTTAACTGTAACAGATTACCAAGATGTTGAAACAAGTGCAATAAAATATGTAACAACAGGAGCCTCTACAGTAAAACCAATAGCATCATATAAAGTAAAAAATAAAAATATATCTATGTATGAAAAATTGGAAGTAATAGATGAATCTTATGATCCATCAGGAGCAGAATTAACATATGAATGGACTGTAAAAAAAGAAAATAAAAAAGTATATAGTGGAAATCAACCATTATTAGATTTTTCAATAAAGGCTAATAGTTCATATGGACTTGGAAATTATACAATGAGTCTAGTAGTTTCAAAAATAATAAATGGTATAAAAATTTCTTCTGAGGAATTTTCACAAAGTATTCAAATTATAAAGGATCAAACAGCTCCCTTAATTACTGTAAATCCTATAGAAGCAGAAACACAAAATCAAGAAATTGATATTTTGGTAAACATAAAGGATGATGAAAGTGGTTTAAAAGCATATAAATATGCTTTTACAGAAAGCACTGATGAAGTTGCAATAGACAAATGGTCTGATGAAATAGCCATTTCTGGAAAATCAACAGAACAAACTGTTAAACTTTCTAGAGATTATACAGATCAAGTACTATATTTACACATAAAAGCAACAAATCAAGATGGAACAGTTTCTAAAGAAAAAGTAACAGGCCCATATTACATTAATCCATACAAAATTGAATTACAAGTAGCTGATAGTGAAACAGGTATGGGAGTAACAGGTGCTACCTATGATATTATTGGAGAAAAAGAAAATGGAATACTTATAGAAATTGCCAAAAATGTACAAACAGATAAAAATGGAAAAATATTTGTAGAAAAAGCAAAATTAAAAGATGTTAGCAGTATAAAAATAGAAAACGTAGAAAAAGCAGTAGGATATCAACTAGCAGATTATCAAACAGTAAAAATAGATGCAAATGGTTCAAAGATAATAATTAATGCTTCTGAAAGCTCAGATAAAGTGCAAGCAAAAGTTAGTGAAGATGGACAAACAATACAAATAAAAGTTTTTGTTGAAAAAACAGCTTTTAATTTTGAAATTACAAACATTGATGCACAAACTAAAAATTTATTATCTGGTACAGTATTTGTATTAAAACAAAATGGAACTCAAATAGCAGAGGGAACTACTAAAGACGGTAAAATAGTATTTAATATTCAAAGTGCAGGAGTAAATAAAACAAAAGAATATGTTTTAGAACAAGTAAGTGTAAATGAACAATACACAAGTTGTGGAAAAACATATTTAAAAATAACATTTGATCAAAATGGAGAGGTTTCTAAAGTAGAGCAAAAACTATTTGCAGAAAATAAAGCAGTTACAATTGAAAACCAAACAAAAGCAAATATAATAGTTGCAAACCAAAGAAAAGAAACAAGTAAATTTACAACTCAAATTTCTGTAACTGATTACAAGGATGGATCACCAGTTAAAGATAGTAAATATAAAATTAAAGTAGAAACAGAAGATGGACTAGAATATACAACCAAAACATATGAAACAAATGCTGATGGAAACATTATAATTGATAATCTATATGGAAAAGGATTATTAAAATTAACATTTATTCATGAAGAATCAGCAAACGGATATGCTAAAGAAACTGTAGATCGTTATATAACTATTAATAGAAAAGATGACGGAAGTATTGAATATAATAAAGCATCTATGAGTGGTGTATTTGAAAAAGCAGAAAATGGTGTTGTATATGTTAAATTAACAAATGTTAAAAAAACAAGCACAAATGCTATAAAAATAAAAATAAGTTCAGAACAAAATCCTGATGTTGCATTAGAAGGAATTGGTGTTAAAATTTATAAAATTTTGGATAACAGTTTAATAGGAACTGGTGTAACAGATGAAAATGGAAATATAGAATTAATAAATATACAAAATGATGGAAATGGAGAAGTAATATATAGATTAGAAATAGAAAATGATGTATTAGGAATTACACCTATAATAGTTATCAAATATGAAAATAATAAAATTGTAGATACATATCAAATGTCAAAATTAGAAAATATTAATGTATTTTATTCAGAAGATGATGATACAGATATGTTCAAATATGTATCAAATATACAAATAAAAGGTACAATGAATCCAATAAACGGAGACACTAAATTAATAATTACACAAAAAGATAAAGACTCTGAAAGTGCTGTTATAGGTGCACAATACAAAATAAAAATGTCAACATCTAATTCAATTATAACCAAAATTATATCAACAGGTGATAATGGACAAGCAAATACAGAATTATTAAATGACAAAAATATTACTATACAAATAACACAAACAAAGGCAGCAAATGGATACTTAATAGATGATAAAACAAAAACAATATTATTAACTAAAAACAATAAAGGAATTTACCAGGTAAATTCTACCAATAATATTAATGCATCTCAAATTAAAATAGATGAAAATGGTAATGTATTAGTAGAAGATAATGTATATTCAAATAAAAATAGTAGAGTTAAATTTCAAGTTGCAAAAACAGATACAAACAAAAAGTTATCTCTTGGAGGGTTTAAATTTAGAGTAACAGAAGAAACAACAGGTTATAGCCAAGAAATTACTACTTCATCAAATGGATATGTTGAAATTGGAGAAGAATTTGTAGCAAAAGAAGGAAAAAGCTATATATTTAAATTAGAAGAATTACAAACAGTAGAACCATATAAATTATTAGGAGAAACAATAAATGTAGAAGTTCGTTTTACCAAAGAAGGGGAAATAGTTACATATAAAGGAATAAGTTATTTACAAGGAAAAGAACTTTTATCAGATCGTTTAGTAAGCTATGAAGCAGAGAAAAACCAAGTAAATATTTCATTAAAAATAATGAATTCAACAGAGGATATATTATCTGGAATCCTTTATGATATAGACATAATAAAAGTAAATTCAAAAGGTGAAAAAATACCAGGTTCAAGATATGATGTTGAAATTAGGCCATATGCAGAAAGCAGTATAATAAGTGCAAATACACTTGTTAATGATGAAATAGAAGTTAGTGATTTAGCAATTAGACAAGATAAAACTACTATACTATTAAAAGAAGTTAAAGCAGCAGTTGGTTATGGACTAGATGAAGAAATAAAAGTAGTTACATTAAAAATAGATGAAAATGGAAATCTTGTATACTTACAAGATACTACTACAAAAGAATTGAAAGTTGAAATAATAAATAAAACAGTAGATGGGGTAACTAAAAAGGTAGTAACAATAACAGTACCTACAAAAGTAGCATCTGAAACAGAACAACCAGATGTTCCAAACGTTCCAGACATTCCAAATGACACTGATAAAGAAAAACCAGCAGAAGAAAGACCCAAAAATGCAACAGTTGCTGTAAAAATATTTAATAAATCTTATGGAAATTGGACAAGAAGTTATTCATATCGATGGTCATCATATTGGTATTGGCATTGGTATAGATGGGAAACACATTATTATCAACTAGAAAATGCACAAAAATTAGAAAGAATTTTCAAAGATAATTCAGATTCACAAAGCCATGGATTTAAATTTATTACTGGAAGTGAAATTACCTTAGAAACTAGGTTAGTTGAAGATGGAGTAATATCAAAGGAAATTTATGAAACATCTAATTCAAGAGGAAATACTAATATTAATGACACAAATGGAACAGATTCAATATATCTATATAAAAACTACAAAAATAAAACAGTTGAAATAACTGTAATACAAAATGTTCCTTCATATAATTATAAAAGAGATACAACAGATATCAAATTTATTGCAAAATTTGATGCAAATGGCAAAATGAAATCAGCAGAAATTACACAAGGAAATGATACAGAAGAATTTGCAATAGGAGGAATTAGTGCACAAGGAATAGTAGATAATATTAAATATTTAAGCTATGTAGAAAGAAATGGTAGTACTGAGTATTCTATAGGTGAAATTAAAAAATATAATAGTTTGGGAACAGATACAATTAATATAGGATTATTGAATAAAGCATTATCAAATCCACTAGAAATTACAGTTAATTTAAAAGATATTGATTCAAATTACGATTTAAATGGAGAAGCAAGTATTATTGTAAGTGAAAAAAGAGGAGAAGAATATATTCCACTTGGATATCAAACAGCTACAATTACAAATGGAGTAGGAAAAGCTAGATTAGATAATACATATGCTAATAGAACATTAAGAATTGAATTAGCACAAATTTCAAATGGAAGAAGAGAAAACTTAACATATAAAAATGAAGCTAAAATAACAACACAATTTGACGTAACATTTGATGATGATGCAAATGTAAAAAAATTAGAACAAGTAACAATATCTGATAATGTTGAATATGTAGGTTCAAGTAATAATAGAGTTGAATATACAATATATAATAGTATTATTTATAATTTTGCTATTAATGTAAAAAAAGTAGATGAAAATGGCAAACCTTTAAAAGATGTAAGAATTCAAACAGAAGCATATTATATCTCAAACATCACAACAGGGAATGGAAATAAAGTATTTGCATATGGTTCTCAAAAAACAGATGAAAATGGAAATACAAAATTAAAAGTATCATTACCTGAAACAGGATCATATAAATATTATGGAAAAACAATAGATATTGTATTAAAAGAATATTATGTGCCAGACAATTATAGAGCAATTGAATTAATAAAAATAAGAATATTATTTAGTACAAGTGGAACAGTAACAGATTGCCAGATAATTTCAGATTATGAAGAAGGTAATACAGTAATTACAGGCAAAAACAATGTAGAAAAAGGAACAACAGAAATATCTTCTATTGATATTAAAATGAAGAATAAACAAGTAGAAGCAAAGCCTATTTTACAAATTACAAATACAGATTCTGAAAATAATACCATAAAATTAGGTGGTACAAAATATAAAATTACAGTATGGGATGAAGAAGAATATGCAGTTAATAATTTAGCAATTAATGAAATTCGTTATTCACAAGCTACAGATAAAAATGGATTAAGTAAAATTTATTTTGAAAATGCACATGCATTAAGAACAATGATATACAAAATTGAAGAAGTTGAAAGTTCAAAATCATATATAGCAAATAAAGATATTTTAATTAGAGTTATTTATGACAAAGATGGAAAAATAATCAGTAAACCTCAAATTTTAACTGAACAAAATATTTATGTGCCAAACAAGGGAGCAATATCAACAGTATCAATAGAAGGTGATCCAATAGGGGATACTCTATTAAAATTAAATATTATTAATGAATTAGAACCATATTTTAAAATTAAAATTAATAAGAGTGAATTACAAGGATACAAAACTTATAATAAAAACATATTTAAAGCAGTTTCACAAGTAAAAAATGAAGATGGAACATATCAAGTTATAGAAGAAGAAAGACTTTCAAAAGAAATGTATATGAATAGTACTGAAGTTGGATTTAAAACAGAACATAGAAATCAAACTGTTTTATATACAATTTCAGAACAAACAGGAAATACATATACAGAAAGAGGAAAAGTAGAAATAGTCTTTGATGAATATGGAAATGTAAAAAATCAAGTTACAACAGGTCACTATATTACAAGAACAAATTTCTCACAAAATCAAAACTATATTAATACCTATATTAGAGTTGAAGATTTCCGTATGAAAGTAAGAGTTGAAAGTGTTAATAAAGAAGTAGATTATAGCTTAGCAGGGTATACTTTTGACATTACCAATAGTAAAGGAGAACACTCAAATGTAACAACAAAAACCAATAATATTGGAGATGTTATAGAATTAGTTGGAGAAGTATACAAAGGAGAATCTATTAATTATCATATTGAACAAGTGACGAATGCAATTGATTATGAACCTACAAAAGAAATAGATTTAACAGTTGTATTTGATGAAAATGGAAAAATTACATCTTGCACACCTAATAGCAAAGAAGGAGTATTTGATTTAATTACAACCGTAAAAGACACAGATACAAATATTAATATGGAAATTAAAATGTATGTAATTCCAAGTAAAAGAACTCAAATTAATATAGATTTACAAGATGATGCTGACAAAACAAAAATAATTCAATCAGCACTTTATGATATAACAGTAAATAATGATAAAAATAGTAGATATCCATTAATGATATCAGATGGAAATGGACAAGCAGACGTTGGTTCTTGTCAGAAATACAAAAATCAAACAATAACATATACTTTAAAACAATCAGCGATTGAAGAAAAATATATGATTAATACTTCAGATATTCAAATATCAGTTACTTATGATAATAAAGGTTTAATTACAGATGCAAGAATTATTGCAAGTGATGGATATGTACAAATTGATGACACAGCTTCAATTGGAACTACAACATTAAAACTAATTACTAAAAATAGAGTAAAAGCTAGAATGCAAGTGTATAATATAAATCAAGAAGATACAACAAGTGCAATTGCAGGAAGTAATTTTAAAATTATACAAAAAGGAAAAGAAGAAGTATATGGAGATACAAAAGTTACTTCACTTGATGGTAGAGCACAACTTTATGTAGGACCATATTATATTTCTAAAAAGATTACATATCAAATAACAAATCCAAAGCCTGGTTTTGGATTTAAGGAAATACAAAATACTGAATTTACATTAACATATAATGAAAAAGGAAAAATTATTGCAAGCGAAATTCCAACTAGTGCACAAAATTATTTAACAATAGAAATTCCAAATAAAAATTCAGAATATTATAATCAAACAGAAATTATAATAACAATTAAGAGTAAACCACTTTTAACTATAGGTGTAGAGTCAGTAGATAAAGAAACTAATAAACCATTAGCAGGTGGAAAATACCAAATAAGACAAGTAAATAAAACTACAAATGCAGGAACAGTTATAACAAAAACAGAAGAATTAGCACATGCAAGTGTAGGAGAAACAATTGCTGGACAAACAACTGTATATGAAATCATTGAATTACAAGCACCATTAGGATACAAATATAAATCAATGAACAAGGTAATTGGAACACTTCAAATTGGATGTGATGGAGAAGGAAAAATAATTACTCAAAATTCAGTACTATTATCAGGATTTGAATATATTTCAATAAAACAAGGAACAGACAAACCAAATTCATTTGATATTGATATTCAAATTAAATATGAAGAAATAGATGAATTTAAAGTAATTATTGAAAATCAAAATATTTTAGATAATACTGAAAAAATAAAATCAAATTTCCACGGACAATTAACTACAGGTGTATACAAAGATACTACAACAGATAAGGATACTGGACTAGGAATGCTTAACTTTGGAAAAATATTAGCAATTAATTCAAAACAAACACTTATTATATCTCAATCTCAAATAGAAGGAAGTTATATGGCTATTGCTAATATTAGACTAGATATTAACTTTGACGAAAACGGAAAAATAAAATCAATTTCTCCATTTTCAAATAAAAATTATGCAACACATGGTGAAGCTTATGTTATTGAACAAACAGGAGCCTATACTGTCAAAATAACAGTTAAAAACAATCCAGTTACAAAGTTTAATATTAAAAATGTATCTGATGGAGATGACACATTAACAGTTGATTCAACATATGAGTTAACAGGAAGTGGTATTAACGGAAAAATTAATTTAGTAACAAAAGATGGAGAGGCAAGCTCAATATTGGAGTCTGTACCAAAAAGTATAAATGTAGACTATGTGTTAAAACAAACAGAAGTTGCTAGAGGATATACATTAAATAAAAATATTGTTATTAGAGTAACATATAATAATGATGGAAAAATAACAAATGCATATCAAATAGTTTCTGCAAGTACTGCAGACAGAACAGTAATTAAATCAATTACATATGACTCATATCAATTAAATATAGAAATAAAAAATAAGCAAAAATTTGAATTTTATATTTCTACACAAGATGCATTTGACGGAAATATTAAGTTAGCTAATATGCAAATATACTTAAAAGAAGTTAATTATAGCAAACAAAGTGTTACAGTAAAAACTGATTCAAAAGGGCAAGCAAATACTATATTAGGTTCTACTATTGCAAATAGCTATTTAGATTATGAAGTTACTGTATTAACAACACAATCAGGATATAACACTGCAATTCAAAAAGGTAAACACTCTATAAGAGTATACTTTGGAAGCAATGGAAACATTACAAATTGTGTATCAAATAGCGAATATATAGATGTAAAATATGGAAGTGGCTTAGCGGTAGAAGTAAATGTAAAATATATACCAAATTTAGAAATGCAAATTGAAAGAACAAATACTAGCACAAAAACACCTCTTACAGGAAGAGAATTAACAATTAGTTCACCAGCACTAGAAAAAACTATAAAAACAACAACAAATGCACAAGGAAAACTAAACATCAATGCAGGAAAAATTAAAGCTGAAAATACCATAACATATAATATATCTGAACAAAATGTAAACACAGATACCAATATAGAGAAATTACCAAATATTATTGTTAATGTAACATATGATAATTTAGGAAGAATTTCTAGAATTGCAACAAATCAATCAGAATATGTAGTAGCAAGTGGAATAGGAACGAGAAGTATAGTACTTGAAATTGGTACCAAGAAAATAACTACAATGTCTATTATAACATCTGATTATCATAATCACACTGTAAATATTACAGGTAAATACGAAATAACTTCAAATAAAGGAGAAAAAACAACAATATCATCATCAACAGGACTAACAAATACTATAACAAATTTAGGTAAAGTTTATCCAGGTGAAAAAATTACATATGTAATTCATCCAGTATCAATACAAAGAGGATATGAAATAGTTGAAGATCAAAAATTTGAAGTAAAATATAGTTTAGATGGAACTATTAATAGTGTAAATCCTTTAAATAAAGACAGATTAGTTGTTAAGAAAACACAACAGAATAATAGTCAAACAGAACCAAATATTATGCTACAATTATATAGTAAATCTACATTAGAAATTGCTATAAAAGTAATAGATAAAAATTATAATAGTGGAGTATATGGTTTAGGATTCAAAATTAAAAATGAATTAACTGGAATAGAAACTACAGTTGATAGTAAAACAAATGAAAATGGAATTTTAAAAATTTCAGTTCCACCAACTTATGAAAATAGAATTGTAAATTATACAATTACTCAAACTAATAGTTATGGTGGATATAAAGCCATAAAACCAATTAGATTAGTAGTTTCATATGGAAATCTAGGAACAGTAAAAGAAAAAGGAACATATATTATTAATCCACAAAATGAAAAAATTACACAAGGATATAGTGAAGAGCTATATAAATCTTCAAGATTAAAAGGTGTTCAAATAGAGATAAAAGGAGAAAGCCAATTAGGAGTAGGAATAGAAAAAATTGATGTTTATGGAAATAAACTAAGCGGAGTTGAATACATAATTACTGCAAAAGAAGAAAATAATACTAATAATTGGAGAGCTATGACAAATACTAAAGGAGAAACAACTAAATATCTTGGAGATATTCCAAAAAATAAAACTATAGAATATACAATTTCAGAACTTCAAGCACCAACTGGATATAGAAAAATGGAAGATGCAATTATTAAAGTTTGTTATAATTCAGAAGGCAGAATTACATCATATACTATAGAACAACAACCAGAAAATGCAACAATAGAATTAGCTACTGACAAATTATGTACAATGTCTGATTCTAAAGAAAGTGTACATTTGAAATTAAAAATAACAAATGATAATAGAGTAACATTTAGGGTAGTAAATCAAGATGTATGGACAGAAAAACCAATTGCAAACTCAGAATTTTCACTTTCAGTTGAAAATATAGATGGTACAATTAAAGCAGATACAATAAAAACCAATGCAAAAGGACAGGCAATAATTGAAAATATAAATGCAAATGGTGACTTAACATTTTATTTTAGTCAAAATAGTATACCAGAAAACTATAAAGTAAATAATCAAAACTCTGGATATATTAAAATTAATAAGAGCAGTAAAGAATATAAATTAACATATTTATCTAGTACAGATAATTTAAACTATACTATTGACAACGAAACAGGAATTGTAACAATTTATTTAAAAAATGAAAATAACTTATTATTAAATATTGCAGATATTGATGGTGAAACTGGTAAAACAGTAGAAAACGGAAGCCATATGGTAAAAGCACAATATGGTGAACTTAATGAAACAGTAACATCAATACTAACAAAAAATGATAATATTTTATTACAAAAAGGTCCTGAGAATAGTTCAAATGCCATTACATCATTTGACTTAGGAAATACATATAAATTATTTAATAAAAAGGTAGTGTATACAATTTCAACACCTACTACACCAGATAATATAGATGGAAAATATAATGCAATAAAAGATCAATACATTGTAGTAGAATTTGATGGAAATGGGTTAATTAGTAAAATAAATGGAGAAACATCAAGAATTGAAAATGTAAGCAATAGTAATAGTTTAACTATGAATGTTATTATAGCATTTGGAAATATTGATAATTACAAAATAAAAATAATTAAGCAGGCAGAAACATCTTCTCAAAGAGTTAATGGTTCAATATTTAATGTTAACTTAAATGTAAATGGAACTAATGTGGAAACATACGAAGCTTTACAAACTGGACCAAAACTTGTTAATGAAAAAGTAGTAGAAGAAGGTGTAGCTGAAATTAAAAAATTACAATATGAAGGAAAGGTAAAATTAACATTAACTGAAATAAAAGCACCAGAAGGACATGAAGGTTTAATTAATATACCAATCAATATTGAATTCGATGTTAAATTAGATAAAACAGATATAAATGATGTTAAGCTAATTGTTCGTAATGAAAAATGTAATTCTCAAAGTGCAACTATTCAAGTGAATGATAAAACAAGAGAAATTGCAATAACAGTAAGTAATAAACCAATTATAAAACTTGAAATTGACAAAGTAGATGAAAACAATAACAGTTTATCAGGAATATCATTTAACATGAAAGTGCAAGAAAAGAATAATTTAAGCAATATCATAGATTATGGTACAATTACGACAACACAAGCAGGAACAATACAAACTGCAATTGAAAACAAATATTATGCAAAATCTATTTTTATTATATTAACAGAAGAAAAAAATGAATACTATCAACAAATAGCACCAATTACCATAGAAGCAGAAATTGATGAGAATGGTGAAATTATAAGTACAAAACTTATTAGTGGAAAAAATAATGCAAATATCACTTATAACAAAACTAATATTAAAGCAAAAATCACTAATAAATTAGAAGAATATGCAAAACCTTATGAAATAAAAGTTGTAAAAACAAATGAAAATGATTCTAATATAAGAATAGCAGGAGTACCATTCCAAGTCAAAGTAACACCAGATGTTGGAATACCAGTATATCAAGCAGCTACAACAGACGAAAATGGTGAAATTAATTTAAAAGGTTTAGTTGGTAGTGGAAACATTGTTATTGAAATAAGAGAAATTGTACCTCCAGCTGGATATGAATTAGGTAAAACTGATGGATATTACAAATATGGAATAAAAAAAGAAAATGATGTATTGCAAAAAGTTTATGCAAATGTAGAAGAAGACTTATTAAATATTGACAATGCCAATAAATCAATTAACATAAAAGTTCCTAATAGAACAGACTTAATAGGATTAGCTATTAACAAAGTTGATGAAAACGATTATGATTTAAATATAGTAAATACTAAATTTAAATTAATAGATATAAGCTCAGGAAACGAATATACATCAACTACAGATAACAAAGGAATTGCATATTTTGCTTTACCAAAATCATTTAATGAAACAAAAAAATATAAATTAACTGAAATATTAGCAAGCGGAGGATATCAATTAGATAATAACCCAAGAGAAATATCATTATATTATGATTCAGAAGGAAAAATTACAAAAGCATCTGAAACAAACGGATTAGAACTTATGGATAAAAATAATAACTACGTAAAATATTCATTTGCTAATAAACAAAAAGAATTAAATGTGTTACCATATACTATTAAAGTAATAAATGTAAACAAAAACAATAATCAGGCAGTTATTAAAGATTCAGAATTTAGTATTAAAGTTAATCAAACCGTTGGAGCAACATCACTAGAAACTACAAAAACAACAAACGAAAACGGAGAAATAGCATTAAAAGTAAATGGAGCAGGAGATATTAAAATAGATTTACAAAATACTAAAGTAGGACTTGGTTACCAAATTAACAATAATAAAATGTTTGTAAAAATGAATAGAAATCAAATAACTGGAAATATTACTATAAAAGAATCAGAAAATGTAATAACAAAATATGATGAAGCAAACAGAACTGTAATTATATATGTACAAAGTGAATCAGCAGTTAACCAATACACAATGCAAATTAATTTAGTAGACAAAATAACAAATAAATTAATTGCTGACAAAAATGTAAAATTAAATATAACCCTAAATGGAGAAACAAAACAAATAACATCAAATGAAACAGGAAAAATAATTTTACAAGGTCTTCAAATACCAGACTTGGCTAAATTCGAAATTAATATAGAAGAAACACAAGAGCCAAATGGTTATGAAACAGTAGCATTAGTACAAAAAATAATAGCTCATGTTACAGAAATATATAATAGCAGAGCATTATACAATGTAGAAATAACTCAAGGACAAAATATTCAAATTGTAAACGCTTCAGACAATGAATTGACCATAAATTTATTACATCAACCACTAGAAAGTTCAGATGATGAATTATATTTGAAGTCAGATATATATAGAGTAACCGAAAAATATGTCGAAAGAATTTCAGGACCAAGAACAGTAAAAGATTATTTAGCTAATATGAAATCAAATGGAGAAATGAAAGTATATGACAATAAGGGAAATATAGTAGCAGATAACAATTATGTTGGAACAGGAATGAAAATAGTAGCAACTAAAGGTACAGAAAGTATTACTAAAACATTATCAGTTATAGGAGATGTAACTGGAAATGGATTAATCAAAGCGCTTGACATTTCTCTAATGAAACAACATCTAGTAGGAAAGAAAAAATTAGAAGGAGCTTACTTATTAGCAGGTGACATAAATGATGATGGCGTAATTAAAGCATTAGATATTTCTAAAGAAAAACAAGCAATTGTTGGAAAAATTACATTATAAAAATAAAATCAAAAAAGCAAGAGATATTTTATAATATCTCTTGCAATTTATAAAAATTAAATATAAAATATTATAAACAAAAGAGAAAGGAGGATAAAATTTGAAAAAAATATATAAAATTTTAAAAATAGTTTTTTTATTGCTTATAATATTATTATCTACAGTTAATATTAGTAAAGCTGTGGATTATGGAGCTACTATGAAACTAACATGCTCAAAAGAAACAGCTAATTTAAACGATACTGTTTCTTATACACTAGCGTTACAATCTGCAACTAATGTAGAAGGAGTAGCTACAGTACACGCAAAAATAAACTATGATAAAGCTGTATTACAATATGTATCTTGTGAAGCAACAAATTCATGGTCTGTACCAGTTTATAATGCAGACAACCAAGAATTTGTTACAGAAAGATCAGATGTTATGAAACCAAATGGAAATATTATTAAAGTCAATTTTAAAGTAATTTCTATTCCTGAAAATAAAGAAACTACTGTTTCTATAACTAATTTTGACGTAGCAGATACTGAAAACGAAATTGCAGTAAGTGATGTATCTACTAAATTAAAGCTAGTAGAAAAAATTTCAAATAAACCAAGTGAAGAAGACAACAAAAAAGATGATAATAAACAAGATAATATTAATAATACTGAAAAACCAGAAAATAATGTGGAAGAAGTAAAAAACAACAATATTAGTATTAATACTAACAACAATGGCAATATAAATAAGCCAAGTACAGATAATACTACGCCAGGAGGCAAACTACCACAAACAGGTATATATACATTTATACCTGTAGCAATAGCAACACTTGCAGTTGTAGCAGTTGTATTTCTTATTAAATATAGAAATATACATGATATTAAATAAAAAATAAATAAAAAACAAACCGTCAAATATGACGGTTTGCTTTTATGTGGTTTAAGCAGAAGGCTGTAAACGAAACATACAAGATAAAGTAGTTTCTCCGTTACAAACATAACAAATATCTGTTTTCTCATCGATAATGGTAAATCCAGTTTCATTCCAAGAACGCTTTAAATCATTCCAAAAAGCTTCAGAGCAACGAGAAGCATCAAGAAATGAACGCGGGATAAAAAAGAGAACATCATTTGTTAATACATCAGTGCAAACTACCCAATTCCAAAGAGAAGACTTGAACTTGTTAATAGAGCAAAGCAATGCTTCACTTGCTCTTAAAACATTGTTAGTCTTGCAAAAATTGAAATCATTGTTGCTTTCGAAGTAAGTCATGTAATTAACCACCTTTTATATATTTGCTCATAAGAGCATAATATTATTATACCACAATTTACAAAATTTGTAAAGAAAGCGGAAAACTTATAGATATACCTAAATAAAATTGACAAAAACGTGTAAAAATAGTACAATAGTAAACGTAAAAAAGGAGTTTATTTTATGAAAAATAATAACAGTAAAAAAATATTTGAGGGTTTAATATTAAGAACTAAAATTTATTTAGTTCTAATTGCTATACTCTTAGTAGTAATTTGTGTCTTAGATATAAAATACTTTACTCCCGCAGTTGTACTATATATATTAATTTTAGCGTACACATATTGGAGTAACCAAAAAAGAAGAACTGAATTATCAGACCATTTACAAGACTTAACTTTGGACATAGACAAGCTAGCTAAAAACACAATGGTTAATTCGCCATTTCCATTAGTTATATCTGAAACAAATGGAAATATGATTTGGAAAAGCAACAAATTTGTACAGGAATTTGCCAATGTGGATATAAATACTATTTTAACAGATTTGCTAAAACAAATAAAACTAGAAATAGAAAATAATGAAGAAAATTTGGAAAGTAGTATTCACAAAGAATTAGAAATAGGAAATAAAATTTATGAAATACTTGGAAGGTACACAAAAACAAAGGAAGAATATATGTGTACAATCTATTTTATAGATGAAACTAAATGTGTTGAACTAGAAAAAGAGTATCACAATTCTCAAATTTGTATTGGACTTATTATGATTGACAACTTTGATGAGGTAAACCAAAGAATTAGTGATGAAGAAAAACCATTGTTGACAGCTCAAATAGAAAAAACAATTTATGATTGGGCAACTGAATTTAAAGGATTAGTAATAAAAGCGGAAAGAGATACCTTTGTGTGTATATTTGAACAAAAGTATTTAAAAGAATTAGAAGAGAAAAAATTTAATATATTAGATACAATTAAAGAACTAGAATTGACTGATAAAATACAAATAACTTTAAGCATTTCAGTATCAACAGAAGGAGAATCAAATTATGAAAAATATAAATTTGCACAAGCAGGTTTGGATATTGCACTAGGTAGAGGTGGAGATCAAACAATAGTAAGAGAAAATGGAAAATATCAATTTTTTGGAGGTAGAACTCAAGAAGTTGAAAAAAGAACAAAGGTAAAAGCAAGGATTGTATCACATGCGCTACAAGAACTAATGCAAAAAGCTAAAAATGTTATGATAATGGGACATACTAATGGAGACATAGACTCTATGGGAGCTAGTATGGGACTTTACCGCTTAGCAAAGAGTCTAAATGTTGATGCATACATTGTGAATAATTCTACAGGAATTAGTTTAGAAAATTTTATAGAAGCAACTAAAGCAGAAAAAGAATATCAAGAAGTAATTATAAATAAAGCAGAAGCTTTGTCAAAAATAAGTCCAGAAACATTACTTATAATAGTTGATACTCATAAGAGAAGCTATGTTGAAGTACCTGAGCTATTAGAAGAAACCAATAAAATAGTAATAATTGATCACCACAGAAAAAGTCCAGACTTTATTGAAGAGGCAATTCTTACTTTTCATGAAGTATATGCATCATCAGCATGTGAACTTGTGACCGAAATATTAGAATATGCACCAAAAGAAATAGAATTAACTACTTTAGAAGCAGAGGCTCTATATGCAGGAATTATGATGGATACTAAAAACTTTACATTCAAGACAGGAGTTAGAACCTTTGAAGCAGCAGCATATTTAAGAAAATGTGGTATAGACATTATAAAAGTAAAAAAATGGTTTCAAAGTGATTTGAAAACATATACTAAAATTTCAAAAATAATTGATAATGCAGAAATAATAAATGAAACAATAGGAATTTCAATTTATGATGAAAACGATAAAGATGCAAATGTAATTTGCGCAAAAGCAGCAGATGAGTTGCTAACAATCAGTGATATAACAGCGTCATTTGTTATAGGCAAATTAGGAGATAAAGTTTGCATTAGTGGACGTTCAATTGGAGACATAAATGTACAAATTATATTAGAAAAACTTGGCGGCGGAGGACATATTACTTTGGCTGGTGCACAAGTTGAAGGAATGAGTATTGGTGAAGTTAAAAATCTTTTAATTGAAAAGATTAATGAGTATTTTTCCGAAGTAGCTAACTAAATTAAAAAATAATTGAATAATAAAAATCGAAAGGAGAAGAACGCATGAAAGTAATTTTGTTACAAGATATAAAAGGCGTAGGCAAAAAAGATGATGTAATAAATGCAAGTGATGGATATGCAAGAAATTTTTTAATACCTAAAAAAATGGGTGTTGAGGCAAATGCTGAAAATATGAGCAAATTAAAAGCAAAACAAGATTCAAACAAGTATAAAAAATCAGTGGAAAAAGAAAAAGCAGAAGAAATCGCTGAAAAATTAAAAAGTATAACATTAAAAATTTCTGTAAAATCAGGGGAAAACAAAAAGATATTTGGCTCAATTACTTCAAAAGAAATTGCAGAAAACTTAAAAGAACAATATAAAATAGAAATTGACAAAAAGAAAATAGATTTAAAAGAACCT
>CAKOVG010000002.1 GCA_934121875.1 uncultured Clostridia bacterium | reverse complement strand
CATGGCAAGTTCTTCATTCGCCGGGATTACCACCACAGGAATATGCGAATATTCCTCATCCGAAACCTTTTTGGTATGAATTCTCACTCCTTCAAAGCATTTCTTCGGCAATGCATATAGTTGATTAATAATTGGCATTGTTGAATGCCAACCAGTGTCAAACATATAATAATGCTTGGCATCGGTGAACATCTGCTGTGCCGCCTCAGAAACCTCTAATGCCGGAGGATTGTGGTTTGGTGCCAGATCGATATTCCTTTCAAATTCTTTCTGAACTTCCGTCGTTATTTCAATGGGATCAGGGCTCTGCAAAAGTTCACCTCCATTTACGGCCCGATGCACAACTGCATCAATTTGTTTCATATCAGTGAAACTCTTTGCTGCATTAAAGCAGTTGATGCCATCTTTGAAGGCCTCTGTGTGACTCTCGAAAAGTACGTCATGCGTATGTTTGTAACGCCCAAATTTTAATGTTGCCCGATTCAGATCCTTCTCCCAGAGGTATTCCGCCAGTGGAGTTTTTTGTCCGTCCTTAATGGCGAAGTCATCAAAAATCGCCATTTTGATCGACGTGCTGCCCGCATTAATGGAAATAATTTTGCTCATTGTGTCTATTCTCCTTCTGTTATTTTTAAGTAATTCAGTCACTTTAAATTAAGTAACTAATCTAGTTATTATAACATACATTTACCATTTTAGCAACCTTTTGCATTTTATATTGATTTCTCTATTTTTTCTTCCAATTATCAATTTGCTCCCATGGCAATTTTTCTTTTCCAAAATGTCCATAGTTTGTGGTTTGTTTGTATATTGGCTTTTTTAAATCTAAGTATTTTATTATTCCATTTGGAGTTAAGTCAAATTTTTCTTTTATCAATTCCACTATTTTTTCTTCTGGGATAGTGCCTGTCCCAAATGTATCTACATATACTGATAATGGTTGTTCCATTCCTATTGCATATGATACTTGAATTTCACACTTTTTAGCATATCCATTTGCTACTATATTTTTTGCAATATGTCTTAACATATAACTTGCACTTCTATCTACTTTACTTGCGTCTTTTCCAGAAAATGCTCCTCCACCATGTCTACTATATCCACCATATGTATCTACTATTATTTTTCTTCCTGTAAGCCCTGTATCTCCTAAAGGTCCACCTATTACAAATCTTCCTGTTGGGTTTACATATATTTTTGTGTTTTCATCAATGTATTTCTCTGGTACTATTGGTTTTATAACCTTTTCTATTATATCTTGTTTCATTTGTTCCATATCTACATCTGCTAAATGCTGGTTTGAAATTAGTATTGTTTCTATTCTTTTTGGTTTATCGTTTTCATATTCCACTGTTACTTGTGTTTTTCCATCTGGCCTTAGATATGGTATTATGTTTTCCTTTCTAACTTTCGTCAATTGCTTAGCTAGTTTATGTGCCATATCAATTGCAAACGGCATATAGTTTTCTGTTTCGTCACAGGCATATCCAAACATAATACCTTGGTCACCTGCTCCTCCGACGTCAACGCCCATTGCAATATCACCACTTTGTGTTGTGATATTTGTTTCTATTTTGCAAGTACGATAATCAATATCTGTCTGTTCATTGTCGTAGCCTATTTGTTTCATAGTTTCTCTTGCAATTTTTTCTGCATCAATTTTAGCATTAGTGGTAATTTGACCTGCTATTGTAATTAAATTTTTTGAAGCAAAGGTTTCAATTGCCACTCTTGAATTTTCGTCTTGTTCAAGACATGCATCCAAAATACTATCTGATATTAAATCACACAATTTGTCTGGATGTCCTTCTGTTACGCTTTCTGAAGTGAATAAATAATTCTTCATAATTAGCTCCTCCTTATTTCTTTTTTGTGGCATTTAAATTATATCACTATAGTATCCAAATGTAATCATATTTTTTAGTTTTTTTCATAAATTTATATTGGTGAATTTTAGTGATAATTAAAAGTTTTAAAATAAATAAAAGTTTGATATGGCTTTGTATCAGTTCAATAGCACTAATTGTAATTTTACTAATTTGCTATTTTGTACTTACTACTCCTATTTTACCTGTTAGTGGTCAAACAGAAAAATATATTTATAGCAATGATGTTGCAGAAGCTGAAAAGAAAAAAGATTACATCAAATGGTTTGAATTTAAAGTAAGCTATGAGGTTTTAGATAAGACATCAAAATTAGACATTAATTCACATCAAAAAAACGAAGCTGTAAAATACAATTGGGTTGAACTTATATCTTACTTAGCTTGTAAATATCAAAATAACTTTTCTAAATTCAAACAAGCTGATTTGGATAAATTAGTGGCAGAATTAAAATCAGGTAAGACAATTGAAGAATTAACAGAAAAGATGAAACTCTATAAATATTATTTTGAAGGCTATGACTCTGCCTTACATGAATTTATAGGTGAATACCAAATTGAAATAAAAGGCTCTAATTCTACTGAAAAAAAGTTCGAAGAAAAGTATGGTTTGAAAGCTTTTTGTCCAATTGCCAAAGGCTATAGTTTTAGTCATTATGATGACTTTGGGGCCTCTAGATCTTATGGTTATAAAAGGGTACATTTTGGAAATGACCTTATGGGTAATATTGGCACTCCTGTTATTGCTGTAGAATCTGGTATTGTTGAAGCTGTTGGTTGGAATCAATATGGTGGTTGGAGAGTTGGCATTCGTAGTTTTGATAAAAAACGTTATTATTACTATGCACATTTGAGAAGAAACCATCCTTATGCTGAAAATATTAAAGAAGGGCAAATTGTTCAAGCTGGTGATGTTATTGGATACCTTGGAATGACAGGCTATAGTACAAAAGAAAATGTAAATAACATAAATGTACCTCACTTGCATTTTGGTATTCAGCTTATTTTTGATGAAGTTCAAAAGGAAGGTCCAAATCAAATTTGGTGTGATTTATATGACCTAGTAAATTTCTTACAAAGAAATCGTAGTGAGGTTTATAAAAGTAATCAAGAAACCAAAGACTATAGCAGAAAAATTGATTTTATTGATTCTAATTTACCAGACTAAGCACAAAGAATTTCTACGCAGTACAAACTGCTAGAAATTCTTATAATTCATATATTCATCTTCTACATAGCAAAAAACATAGCAATATTATTTATTGCTATGTTTAAATAGTTTCATTATTTTATTATAAATTTTTCTATACCATGGTATATTATCTACAACAGTTAGCTCAACGTTTTGACTTTGAACATTTACATTCTGCTCTTGTTTTCTATTAACAGGAAATATGACTTCTGTACTTTTCCTTAAATTTTCATATTCTAAGGCATCTTGTTTTTCAAATTCTAATTTTTCCTCTTCTGTTGCCCAATAACTACGAAACAATAAACTTAGTATAGCTTTTGTTTCTTTTAATAATTCTTGTTCACTAATTGGCCTAGTTCTATCAATATTTGGTTTATATTCTTTATTTTTATTATTACTTATCAAAATTCTAAGTTGTATAGGTATTTTTTTTACTAGTTCTTCATCCGTATAGTTTAATATCTCATCAACTTCTGATAGTGCCATTTCATAATTCTGGTCCATCATATGTTTCCCTTCCTTTAGTTTCTTCTCTACTTTCTCTCGCCATTTGTTTCAACTTACAAAAAGCTTCCTTAGCCAATGTAGCTGGAGTCCTTTTAGCAATTGCTTTAAACTCATCTCTTTTGAAAGTTCCTTGTAAGAAATCTCCCTGATTTTTCACAAATACCGTAGCATCTTTTACAGACTGCCATCTTTCTTCATAGATTTTTCTGTCTTCTTCATTTTCAAATACTAAATTCAAAAAACTTTGTACCTTTTCTTGCTCTGTTACATCTGTCCTATAAAATTGTTGCATTTGTTCTTGAAGTTTTTCTGGCTCCAATGCCATTGTTCTGGCAGTTTGAAGCACAGAAGCATATAAATACACATTTTTCTTAATTACTTCTGGATTTAATGTTCCATTACTTGTTCTAAACTCTATTGTGTTTTTCTTTGGATTTCCTACATTAGTTAAGTTAAGTCCATGATATCTTCTAGTATTTAACTTCCCTTTGGCCAATGCTCGCTTTAACAATCCAAATTTTCTATATGATACCTTAAGTCTATTTTTCTCTATGTCTTTCATTATTTTCTTGCCTGTTGGGCTTGCCATACCTTTTATATGTTGAAGTTTCATGCTTAATCTGTTTAGTCCCTTTTTGGTATTTGTTAGTGTGCCTAATCTTATTGGATCTCCAACATCATTACACATTTTATATATCAATTCCTCAGATTCAGCCCAAAACCTAAGAAATGTTCCCATTAATTTTTCTGTTTCTTGTAAGTTTTTTCCTGTTAAACATCTAGCGTCAAAATGTACATGACATCCACACTTACTGTCTGTTACTACTTCTTTCCCATGATTACCCGGATATTTTTTCATATGTTCACATACTTCAGTTAAATTTTGCCAATCCTCTTTTGTGTCATGCAAAATAGGAGAAACAAGCTCTGCTCCCCCTTCTGATACTAATGTTTCTTCTATTGCATTTGCCTTTTTCCATCTATGCTCTTTTAGAAACCTGTTACTATCAGCAGACATGTATAAACTAGGTCTATTTTTAGTAGGTATTCCTGTGTTAACATTAAAAGCTTCTAATTCAACCCCAAATTGATATAAATCCGGCAAATTCAATTCTTCAAAATTTTCTGAGTATTTCATGTTTTTTCCTTCTTTAGTAATTTGTATTTTTATTTTACCATAAAAGCGAAAAGATTAAGTACATGTAATGTAAACTTAATCTTTTTGTAATACAATTGTAATATTTTATTCTAAGCTATCTGGTTCTTCTGTTTCATCATACTCATAATCATATTCTATTGGTTCTGGTCTTGGAACTTTTGCATGTTTTGGTCTTGCTTTAACTTGTGCAGTTACTATTGGTTCCTCATCTTTCTCTAGTATTTCTTTTACTTGTTTTTTAATTTTCTCTTGATTTTTCATTTCTTCTTTTTTATTTTGCATACTTTTATTTAACATACAATTTGCTTTTTCCATTAAATCTGGTACATAATCTAGTAGTCTATCAATTGCTGAACAATGCTCTACTGGTAATAATTTGACATTATTTTGTTGAACCACTAAAAATGCAACTGGTGAAATAGAAACTCCTGCTCCACTTCCTCCACCAAACGGTAACCTATATTGTATTGCTTCCTCTTTTTCTCTCTTAGTGTATTCGTCAATTGTTTCGCCTTTAAACTCACTTCCACCTGCTGCAAACCCAAATCCAACTTTTGAAATTGGAATTATTATTATATTATTGCTAGTCTCAATAGGCTCTCCTATAATGGTATTTACATCTACCATATCTCTAATACTATTCATAGCTGTAAGCATAAGGTTTTCTATTGGATGTTGTTGATTGCTCATTTTTCTTCCTTCCTTTCTTTATTAAGATAAATATTATATTGATAATATGTACCATTTTTATCTCAATTATACAATTTAAGTTAATTTTGTATAAATTTTTATTATAATAAAGTGGTTTTATATTATAAATATATCTTTCTTTTTTTAAGCTCTTGGCCAAATATGGTAATGCTATTGATATTATTGACGCAATAGTTGCTACCAAAAATGAGGTTGTTATTGGGCTTATAAATCCTAAGTTTGCATCTAAATTTAAATATGAAATTTTAGGTTGTAATTTTGGTAGTTCTTTTAGGTCTTTTACTTTAAAATCTTTTCTAAACTTTTTGAAATCTAGTTTTTCCAATTGCATTTTTGAGTACATTTTTCTAACTTTTTTATCATTTAGTCTAAACCATATCCATTTAATTTTATTGCCCAAATATAGCGAAAATATTATTGCATACTCATTTGTATTTTTAGGCTCCATATTTGACACACTTAAGTTTTTTATTTGTATATGTAGTGTTGAGGCTATTATTAAAGTTATAATAGTCACTAATAATACTAGTATTCCAAGAAAAATTAAAACTAATATCATGATAACCTCCTTTTGAAGTTATTTGATATTAGTTTTTCCATTTTTTCTATTTTTAAACAATTTTTTTAGCCTTTTCTACTGTGATATCTCCAAATAGTTCTTCTTGATTAGTAACTACTTTGCTTCTTCTTGATAGTTCTAAAAGTCCTGTAAAAGCTGTCATTACTTCTTGTTTGTTGCATTGTTTTAATGAAAATAGTTTATTGAATACAAATTTATTTTTACGAATAAGCTCTCTAAACATTACTTTTACTTTGCTTTCAACAGTATATGTATCAGTAATTGCAATCTTTTCAATATTCTTAGCATTTTGATTTAATTTTTGTGCATTTTTTTCTATTACATTTTTATACATTTCAGAAATCATTTCTTTTGTATATGTTGCCTCTAGTTTTTGTTTTGGCAGTTCTATTACTTCTGGTTTTCTAAATATCTTTTTTGAGTTATTTTCTATACATTCTTTTAATGTTTTGGTAATTTCTTTATATTTTTTATACTCTATAATTCTTCTTAAAAGTTCCTCTTCTGTTAATTCTTTCTCATCCTCCGCATCATTTGGCAAAAGTGTTTTTGACTTTAAATATAATAAAGTAGATGCCATTATTAAGAACTCACTTGCTATTTCCAAGTTAAGTTCTTCCATAGCATTTAAATATTCTATGTATTGGTCTGTAATTTCACTAATTTTTATATCACAAATATCCATTTTGTTTTTATCAATTAAGTGACATAACAAATCTAGTGGTCCTTCAAAATTTTCCACCTTTACTTTATATTTATTTGTTTCTAATGTTAGTACGTTTTGCATATATTTCCCCTTATTCTAATGTTTCAAATGCTTCTCTAATATTTTCTGAAGAGTAACCTTTTCTGTATAAAAACTGTTCAATTTCTTCTTTTTCCATTTGAGTTTGCTTTTTTATTATAATTTTTCTAGCACAATTTATTTCATATTCTAATGTTTCGTCCTCATGATTTTCAAAATATGTGTCTATTATATCACTACTAAGTCCTTTTGCATATAGTTTATTTCTCATTTCTTTTATAGACAATGTATTTATAGCCATAAACTCATTAACTGCTCTTTCTATGTAGTTTTCGTCATTTATATATCCAATTTCTTTTAAATGTTCAATAACGTCTTCTAATAAGTTTTGGTCAACAGAAGAAGAGAACTTTTGAATTACTTCTCTTTCAGTTCTCTTCTTATACATTATATACTTTAATACTTTAGTTTTTAATTTATCAAATTCTTCTATATTATCGTACAATGTTTTCACCTATTATTCTTCATCATCTGATGGCTCAGTATCTTGTTCAGGATCGTTTTCTTCTTCACCTAAGCTTTTTTCAAAAGCTTTTTCATAGTTTGCTCTAATTTTTCCTTCTATCTCTTCAGCTACTTTTGGATTTTTAGCCAAGTAATCTTTAACATTTTCTCTACCTTGTCCAATTCTGTCTCCATTATAGCTAAACCATGAACCGCTTTTTTCTACTATATCTAAGTTAACAGCAGCATCTAGTATGTTACCTTCTTTAGAAATTCCTTTTCCATAGATTATATCAAATTCTGCCTCTCTAAATGGTGGAGCTACTTTGTTTTTAACTACTTTTACTCTTGTACGGTTACCTATAACTTCTCCATCTTGTTTTAAGCTTTCTACTCTTCTAATATCTAGTCTAACTGAAGAATAGAATTTTAAAGCTCTACCACCAGGTGTTGTTTCTGGATTTCCAAACATAACACCAACTTTTTCTCTTAATTGGTTTATAAATACAATTACACATTTTGATTTGTTAATTACACCTGCTAATTTTCTCAATGCTTGTGACATTAATCTTGCTTGAAGACCAACATGTGCATCTCCCATATCTCCATCAATTTCTGCTTTTGGTACTAAAGCTGCAACTGAGTCTACAACTATAATATCAAGTGCACCACTTCTAACTAAAGCTTCTGCAATTTCTAATGCTTGCTCACCAGTATCTGGTTGAGAAACTATAAGTTCATCTATATTAACACCTAAATGTTTTGCATAAACTGGATCTAAAGCATGTTCTGCATCAATAAATGCTGCTTCTCCACCCATTTTTTGTGCTTCTGCAATTAAATGTAATGCTAAAGTAGTTTTACCAGAAGACTCTGGCCCAAATACTTCTATAATTCTACCTCTTGGAATACCACCAATTCCTAAGGCTATATCTAAGCTTAAAGCTCCTGTTGGTATAGCTTCTACATTCATTGCAGTGTAGTCTCCTAATTTCATAACAGAACCTTTACCAAATTGTTTTTCAATTTGTCCTAGTGCTGCTTCTAGTGCTTTCATTTTTTCTGAATTATCTTTACCCATTGTTTATTCCTCCTAAATATCATAAACGTTTGTTTGTGTTTATTATATATTATTATTTTTATTTGTCAAGCATTTTTTATAATTTTTTCAATTTTATTGTTTATACCAATTAGAAAAATTGTAAAAAATACTGTAACAGTTTGGTTTTACGTCCCCCATTAAATCTGTAGAACATGCCACCATATCGTTATTATAATATAAAGCTATATATGGAATTTCCTCATTACAAATTCCAAAAATTTTAGCATATCTTTCTTTTAATTGTTCTTGGTCTGTAATATTATTTATTTCGTTTATAGCAGAAATAATTTCATTATTTTTATAATTAGATAAATTATTTTCTCCTAAAAAATAGCTTAACTCTGGTGCTATTGATGTATATACTCCAGTTAATATCATTTCATAATTTTTATTATTTAAATACTCTTTGTATTGTGAATCAGATACCTGTTTTATATTAACTTTTATACCAAATACCTCTAATTGATCTTGTATAGCATCTGCTGTTTTTATTCTTTGAATATTGCTTTTGCTCACAATTAAATCAACATTTATTGTTTTAGTAACTCCTTTTATTTCTTTTTGCCAAAGTCCATATTCATATTTCCAACCTGCATTTTGCAATATTTCTTTTGCTTTTTCGGTATTAGTTTTGTTAGATACTTCAATATCTTTTAATAAATAGCTGTTATTTATCAATGGATAATTTGCTACTGTAACCTTATTTTCCAAAATTGAAGTTGCTATCTTTTCTTTATCAATAACTTTGCTAATAGCTTGTCTTACTTCTGGATATTGTAAAATAGTGCTTTGACAGTTTAAGGCTATATAGTCATATTCTCTATTTGCATATACCTTTTTGTTATACCCCATACTTCCTATATATTCTTCTGCATTATTATTGCTGGTATGAATCAAATCAATACTTCCTAATTTAAATGCATTATATTCTTTTCCTCTAGTATCATATAAATTTATATATATTGTTTTTATATTAGCATTTTCTGCATCTAAATTTCTCCAATTTTCATTTTTAATAAGTTCAATTTTATCTGTTTGTATCTTAGCAATTTTGTATTGGCCTGTTCCTAAAGGTATTGCATTTGAGTTTATGCTATATGTTTTATATTGCTTTGATGAGATTATAGGAAATATTAAGTTGTATTCAAAAAATGGTTCTGTTTGTTCTAATTCAATTCTAACAGTGTTTTGGTCTACCACTTCCACTTTTTTTATGTTTTTAACATTCGAATAATATACAGACTTTGTTTGGCTTTGTAATTTGGTGACTGAAAATTCAACATCTTCTGCTGTAAACTTGCTTCCGTCATGCCATTGTATATTTTCTTTTAGTTTAATTAAATATGTTTTATTTCCTATTTTTGACCATTCTTGTGCTAAACAATTAGATATTTTATAGTCTTCAGTTATAGTAAGTAAAGGCTCAAATATAAGCTGGTCTATGTAAATTGCTTCTTGATTATTGGTTATATATGGATGTATACTATCAAAGTTTGAAATTCCAAGCCTTATATTTGTTATCATATTTACTGTTCTATATGATATTTCTTTATTCTCTTGTTGTTCATCTTTTATATTATGAGTTACACCATACACTATTCCTACTATTACAAATAATACAAATATTGCAATTATTATCTTTAATGATTTTAGCTTCATTGCACCCTCTCCTTTTGCCACATAATTGTATAATATATTTTTTTCTTTTTCAATAATTTCAAACAAAAAGCACAAAAATATACATAAATATATTTCTGTGCCCCCTATATAAATTAATTTTAAACTAAATTATTTTCTTGATTCAACAATCAGCTTAATGCCTGTTCTGTCCTCCCCTTCGACTTCTACCTCTGCAAATGCTGGTATACATACCAAATCTACTCCTGCTGGTGCTACAAAGCCTCTTGCTATTGCAACTGCCTTAACTGCTTGATTTAATGCTCCTGCTCCAATTGCTTGCATTTCTGCTTTGTTTGATTCCTTTACCAAACCTGCTATTGCTCCTGCAACTGAGTTTGGATTTGATTTTGATGAGATTTTTAAAACTTCCATTTTTGCCTCCTAAATTTTTATTTTTTGTTCTTTGAACAATTATAGTTATATTACAATTTCCAGTTTTTGTCTAGTACTTTTTGGAAAAAAGTGGAAGTTTTTTCTTTTATTTTTTTACATTATATGTCATTTTCATGTCGAATTCAATCTATTTTATAATAATTCTTTCGATTTTTTCAGCTTTTTGACTTTGATCATTTAATTCGAATATACATCCATTAAGCATACATGATCCTTCTGCCAATTTATATCTTTCTGGTAGTGATGTAACAAATCTTTTTATAGATTCTTCTACTCCCATACCAATAACAGAATTAATTGGTCCTGTCATACCTAAGTCTGTTATATATGCTGTTCCTTTTTCTGTTATTTGTTCGTCTGCTGTTTGCACATGTGTGTGTGTTCCAAATAATATATTTATTTTTCCATCTAAAAATTGTCTCATGGCAATTTTTTCTGCTGTTGCTTCAGCATGAAAGTCTAACATTATTATATCTACTTCTTTTGATAATTTATTAACTAAATTTTCAGCAACAGTAAATGGATTTTCTGATAATACATTCATGTCAGTTCTTCCAATTAAATTCATAACAGCAATGTTTTTATCTTTACATTTGCATATTGTATAACCTTTTCCTGGTACTCCTTTAGAATAGTTTGCAGGTCTAATTAGCTTTGGATGATTTATAAACTGAAATATATCTTTTTTAGCCCAAGTGTGATTTCCCATTGTAACTACATCTATTGGTAATTTCAATAAATCATTCCAGTTTTTAAAAGTAATTCCCATTCCTCCTGCAACATTTTCTGCATTTACTATTACAAAATCTATTTGTGCTTCTTCTTTTAATTTTGGTAAAACTTGTTTTAATTTTTCTAATCCATTTTCCCCTACTATATCTCCAACTGCTAGTATTTTCATTTGCATTAATTCCTTTCTAGAATATGTTTTATATGGTATATTATAAACTTAATTGATAAGGTTAGTCAAGTGGGAGTTAGGATTATAACTTATTTAAGTAATTTTGGTTTTTGTTGAAAATATGTAAAATAAATATTTGATATGTGTCGTTTCTGACTTCATATATGATAACAAAATTATTGATTAAAAGTTTTATTTATATTGTACTTTTCCTCCATTTCTTGAAAGAAATTTTGGGCTGGTCTATAGTTTCCATTTTCTATATCTGCTAGTCCTTTTTCTATTTTTTCATAAATGTCTTTTTTAAAGCTTTCGAAATCATCAAATTTTTCATTGAAATGTTTATTAATTAAGTCTTCTATTCTCTTTTCTTCATATTGCTCATATGCTTCATTGCTTAATAATACTAAATCATTATATCCATTTTTTGTAATATATATTGGTTCATTAGTTGCATGACACAACTTTGATATTTCATTATAGTTATTTCTTAAATCTGCACAAGGTCTAATTAATGCCATTTAAAATTCCTCCTTTAAGAATATATACAGATTATATCAAAATTTTATCATTAGTGCAATAGAAAATTTAATATTTTTTACTAAATTTCTAGCATTGTGTAGAAATTTAGTATATAATTGTAATGTTCATGCGAATATGCTGGAATTGGCAGACAGGCACGTTTGAGGGGCGTGTGCAGTATTGCGTGTGGGTTCAAGTCCCACTATTCGCACCATTTTTTTTAGGAGGAATATTATGAAAGAAGAATTTTTATTATTATTACAATCTGTTCAAAGAGAAGGCATGGACAAGTTACTTACATATATAGAAAAAACTGATTTTTTTAAAGCACCTGCTAGTACAAGATTTCATGGAAATTATGAAGGTGGCTTATTAGAACATAGTTTAAATGTTTATCATTTGTTAAAAGAGAAGTTATCTCACAAACCATATAGTGATATTGTTAAAGCCTCTGATGAGACAATTATTTTAATCACCTTGCTACACGACTTTTGCAAAGCCAATTATTATACAGTTGATTATCGTAACAGAAAAAATGAAGATGGTGTTTGGGTAAAAGAGCCATATTATACAGTTAATGACACTATTCCATATGGTCATGGTGAAAAATCTGTAATGATGATTACTAAATTTATTGACTTAACTTTAGAAGAAATGTACTGTATTCGTTGGCATATGGGATTTACAGAGCCAAAGGAATTATATAATACTATTAGTACTGTTTATGAAAGATACCCTCTTGCTTTAGCTTTACATGAGGCTGATTTAGAAGCAAGTTATATTCTTGAAAGTAGAAAAAAATAATTATGAAATTAGCATATGTAAATTCAAGTAAATATTCTAATGTTAAAGAAGTTTTGAAGGCAGAGTTTTCTATGTCTGATAGGCTTTTATTAAAATTGAAAAAATTAGATAAAATTTATTTAAATGGTAATGTTACTTCTGTAAATCATTCAGTTCTTGAAAATGATTTAATTGAATGTTACCTAGATTATGAAGAAGATAACTCAAATATTGTACCTACTAAAATGTCTCTTAACATTATATATGAAGATGAAGCTTACATAGTTGTAAATAAATCTGCTGGTATTCCAGTTCACCCTTCTATGGATCATTACACAGATAGTATTTCTAATGGAATTGCTTTTTACTTTAATAAAATTGGTTTAAAGAAGAAAATTAGACCTGTTAATAGACTTGATAAAGATACCTCTGGTATTGTTATATTTGCTAAGAATGAGTATATTCAAGAGTGTTTAATTAGGCAAATGAAGTCTAAAGAATTTATAAAAAAGTACATTGCTGTTGTTAATGGTAATTTAGATAATTTAAAAGAAACTATAAATGCTCCTATTGCTAGAAAAGAAGGAAGTATTATTGAAAGATGTGTTAGTGAAACTGGAGATATTGCTATTACTCATTATAAAGTTATAAAAAGAAAAACTAATTTTGACATAGTTGAATGTATTTTAGAAACTGGCAGAACTCATCAAATTCGTGTTCATTTTGCTTATTTAGGTCATAGTTTATTAAGTGATACATTGTATGGTACAAGCTCAAGTTTAATAAATAGACAGGCTTTACATGCTTATGAAGTTGAGTTTACACATCCACTTTCAAAGAAAAAAGTAAAATATATTGCAACTGTTCCTGAAGATTTAAATAAACTTATGGAAAACGCGTAGGCACTTACCTACGCGTTCTTCATTTAATATAGTAAATCTATAAGCCGGGTTCTGTCATTTAAGATAGTCATTTATCTACTACTTATATTACTATAAGTCTCATGCCACCAAATTGGAAGATGACGAGTAGTCTTAGCCTTCCTGCTCGGTGTTGCTCCAGATGGGGTTTACACTGCCTAATATGTCACCATATTAGCGGTAGGCTCTTACCCTGCCTTTTCACCCTTACTGTATAATACAGCGGTTATTTTCTGTTGCACTTTCCTTAAGGTTACCCTCACTGGACGTTATCCAGCATCATTACTCTATGGAGCCCAGACTTTCCTCGTACGCTGCCTTTCGGCTTTGCTATACGCGACTATCCAACTTACTACTTTTTTATTATACAACATTTTTAACAAAATATCAAATTTTTTGCTTGTTTTATTATAAATTTGTTATTGTAGTGTGAAGTATTGTTTTTAATAATACTTTTATTAATACTTACATTTTTAACTTATCTTGACATATCGTCTATTTCATTTTGTAATTCTTGAATTTGTGCTCTCTTGTTAGCGATTTCTTTTTGTTTTTTTGCTTCAATTGATTCTCTAAGTTCTTTTCTACGATTTACCATTAATTCTGAATTATGTGATGCTTGTCCTACTGCTGTTGAAAATATTTTTTTGTATCCTTCTTCTGTTTCTTTCACTCCTCCAATGTATTTGCCACAAGGTCTTTCTGGATTTTCTTTTAGTCCATCTTCAAGGTATTTTTTTACCCTATTTTGTTCTAATAAATTTCTCATTACTGTTACACAATATTTTTCATCAGTTTCTAATAATACTGGGTCAATTTGTGCAAGAATTCCTTTATATGATTTTGCATTTAGGCTTTCACCTTCTCCTACAAATATAACATCATCTTGGTTATACCATGAAACTAAGCAGTTTTGTACTGCTTGATATGCAAGTGCTATTGGTCTGTTTCCTACTACTAATCTTGTAGTATCATACAATTGACCTACTTTTACTTTATTATCCAAAAAGTCAATTTGTAATCTTCCATCTGTAGTTGTACTATATTCTATGTTATATTCTTTTTGTTGTTTTTGAATTTCCTTTGGCATTTCTGGTATTTGTTTTTCTTTCTTTTTAAATATATCAAATAATCCCATCTTTATCAACTCCTTGTATACTATATTATATCATATATAACAAAAAGCTGCAAGTATTCATAAACTCTAGTAAAAATTCATAAGCTCTACTAAATATTGGTAGAGCTTATGAATTTTATTCTTCTTTTCCGTATTTTTCGTCATATTCTTTTTGAGCATCAATTGCTTCTAAAAATGCTACTTTTGCTTCTTCTGCTGCTAGTAATGCTAAAGTTACACATTGTTCTGCATATTCTAATTCGTTGTCAATGTATTTAGATAGTTTTTCTTTGTCATGTGCTTCTTTTCTTGATTGAATATTTTCTTTTGCTACATTGAAGTTCATTTGAGCTCTTAGTAGTTCACTTGAAATTTTGCTTTTTCCTCTTTCTGATGCAATTCTGCATTGTTCTTTTGCAGCTTCTAGCCCACTTTGTGCATCTTTCATTTTTTCTGATAGAACATCTTTTGCTTCCATTCCAGCTATTATTACTGTGTCTGTTCCATCTTTAATTTTTGCATTTAGCTCCTTCATTTTTGCATTAAATTCTTCCATTTTTTGTTTTATTTCTTCTTTTTCCATAATCAATTACCTCCTAAATAATTTACTTACTAATATATATCACATCATTGTGAACAAATTGTGAATTTAATATATCTTTTTTCTTCGATTTTTCCTATACAATAAAAAACTTGATAAAATTCCAACATTTTTACATCTCAAATTTTTATGATATTATAATTTCCATTTTGCTCATTAGGTTTCTGTATTCTATGAAAAATATTTCTTTATCTTGTAGTCCTACTGCCTTTTTTAGTTCATTTATTGATATATAGCATTGGTTCATTGTTGCTTGATTTGTGTAGTCATTTGTTACTGTGTTTAACAAGTTTGAAAATATTTTTTCTGCAGTTACTAACTTTGTGTTTGCTTCTTTCCATTTGTCATTTGTTACATCTGTATATGCTGCTACAGAGTTATATTGTATTGTTAGTATATCCATTTTTCTTAAATCTTTGTCATATGCTTTTCTGTATTCTAATATTTTAGCAAATATTCCAGTTATTTCATTCATGGCGTTTGCTTTATTTTTACTTTTTACAGCTTGTGTTGCTTTATTTAATCCGTCATTAAAAGATAATATTAAATTGTTATCAATATTCATACTGTATAAATCTATACATACTGTGTTCCACACTTGATATATCTGTTCTATTTCTGTTTCAATTTTATCCCATTTAGCATCATATTTACCATTATTTTTTAAAATTCCATTTTGAACAGTATCAGTCTTTTTTTCTACCTTTTTGTTTTGTTGCAAATTATCGTTTCTCTGCGTATTGTTATTTTTGTCTGACTGATCGCTTAAATTTGTATTTATATTTGTTTGTATTTTTGGCTCTGTTTCTTGTAGTCTGTTGTCTCCAATAGTAAGTCCATTAAAATCTCCAAGCATTGCTATAAAGTACTGATTTAAGTACGTTAGCTCTTGCGTAACTTTATCTTCCATTTGCTTATCTTTGTTGTCTCCTTTTGCATATGCAACTAATGAAGATAAAATTATTGTTATTGCAATTACTGCAATTATTATAATTATTATTGTTTTTTTCATAGCTTCCACCTTTCTGTTCATATTATTTGCAAAAAATTGCCTTTTATTCTTAAGTATAATTATTTTTATTTTTTTAATACTAATTATAGAGGAGATTTTTTATGAATGCAGTTGTGAAATTGTATAGTACCAAAAATGGCGAGATTTTGCGATTTTTAAAACAATTTTTTACAAATATTAATTATATTGATAATGATTTGCTATGGCAAAAAATTTATGAAAATCCTATTGAAATTGCTGATATTATTGGGGTTTTGCTTGAAAATGATTATAGTATAAATATGTGGATTAGTTTGGATAAAGATGTTTTTATAAATGTAACTGAAAATAATGTAGATGATATTATTAGGTATTTGTTTGAAAGATACCCTTATTAAATTAAGCACTTTTTTTATTTTTATTCATAAAATTTACTAGAAGGGAATGATTTTATGAATAATATAAAGTTGGCAGTTGTTGGTGCTACTGGACTTGTTGGGCAAACAATAGTTAAAGTTTTAGAAGAAAAAAAATTACCTATTAGTGAGTATGCTTTTTTTGCATCTAGTAGATCAGCTGGAAAGAAAATTAATTTGCTTGGCAAAAATTACACTGTTCAAGAGTTAACGTCAAGTTCTTTTGATTCTGGTTTTGATTTTGCAATTTTTTCTGCTGGAGGGAGTGTATCAAAAGAATTTGTTCCAATAGCAGTATCAAAAGGTTGTACAGTTATTGATAATAGTAGTTATTTTAGAATGGATAAGAATGTACCTTTAGTAGTTCCAGAAGTTAATTTTGAAGAAGCTAAAAATAACATTGGAGTTATTTCAAATCCTAATTGTTCTACAATACAAGCTGTTGTTGCATTAAAGCCTTTAGATGATATGTATGGTATAAAGAGAATAGTTTATAGTACATATCAAGCTGTTTCGGGTGCTGGGTATAAAGGTGTTAAGGATTTGAAGGCTGGAATAGAAAACTTTGATAGTAAGCTATCTGTTTTGGAAAATCAAATTCAAGATTATGAATTGCAAAAATTTAATGTCCCTATTTTTAACAACTGTATTCCTCATATTGATGTATTTTTAGATAATGAATATACTAAAGAAGAAGAAAAATTGATAACTGAGACTAGAAAAATTTTGGGGAAGCCTAATTTAAGAATAACAGCAACTGCTGTTAGAGTTCCAGTTTTTAATAGCCATAGTGAATCTATAAATGTAGAATTTGAAAAAGATTTTGAACTAAATAAATTAAAGCATATTTTAAGGCTTTCTCCTGGTATTACTCTAAAAGAAGATTATCCTACTACTTTAGATTCTAACAATAAAGATAATGTATTTATAGGAAGAATTAGAAGAGATTTTAGTGTTAATTATGGTATTAATTTATGGGTAGTAGCTGATAATTTGAGAAAAGGTGCTGCTATCAATGCAGTTCAAATTTTAGAAAAATTATTAGCTGACTAAAAAATAAGAATTTCTATTGGTTTATGCCTTTTAGAAATTCTTGTTTTTTACTCTTTTTCTAACATAATTGTTACTGGTCCGTCATTTTGCAAAGTTACTTGCATATCTGCTGCGAACTTGCCTGTTGCTACTTTTTTAATATTTTGTTTTTTACATTGCTCTACAAAGTATTCATAAAGTTCATTTGCCAAGTCTGGCTTTGCAGCATTTACAAAGCTTGGTCTATTACCATGGCTTGTATCTGCATAGAGTGTAAATTGTGATACTATTAATAATTCTCCATCAATATCTTTTATAGACAAATTCATTTTTTCGTTTTCGTCTTCAAAAACTCTTAGATTGATTAATTTTTGTACTAAAAAATCTGCGGTTTCCTTTGTATCTGTTGGTCCTACCCCAAGTAAAACCATATATCCTTGTTGAATTTCTCCTATTATTTTTTCTTCTACAACTACATTTGCCTTTTTTACTCTTTGTACTATTAATCTCATAATGTTAAAATTCTCCTTTATTATTCTGCCTTTTTTTCTCGTGTCATTAACTTATTTACAGCCTCTCTTGGATCTAAGTTATTATATAGAATATTATAAACTGCATTTACTATTGGCATTTCTATATTATATTTTTGTGCTAATTTGTATGCTGCTTCAATATTATCAATACTTTCAATTGTCATTCCAACTTCTTTTTTTGTTTCTTCTAGTGAAAGCCCTCTGCCTATGCATCTTCCTGCTTTTCTGTTTCTGCTATGTTCACTCATACATGTTACAATTAGGTCTCCTAAGCCTGATAAACCATAAAAGGTATTGTACTCTCCGCCCATTGCAACTCCTAATCTTGAAAGTTCAGTTAGCCCTCTTGATACTAATGCTGCAAATGTATTGTCTCCTAAGTTTAATTCTGATATAATTCCTGCACAAAATGCAATTATATTTTTTAATGCTCCTCCTAGTTCAACTCCTTGAATATCATTGCTTGTATATACTCTCATGCTTTCGTTCATAAAAGTATCTTGAATTAAATATTGTACATCATAGTCTTTAGATGCTGCTACAATTGCAGTTGGTATTCCTAATGACACTTCTTCAGCATGACTAGGCCCTGAAAATGCTCCAATTTTTATATTTTTTAATTCTTGTTCTGCAACATCACTTAATGTTGATAGGCTTTCAAGTTCAAAGCCTTTTGAGCATATAACTACTGGTTGTTTTGTAATATATTGTTTATATTGTTTTAATGTATTTCTAAAGAATTTTGATGGTGTAACATGTAATATTATGTCTGTTCCTTCTACTGCATCTTTTATATTTGTTGTGCAGTATATGTTTTCTGGCATAGTTACTTTTGGTAAGAATATACACTTTCTTTCATTATTTATTAGGTTTGCTTCTTCTTGAGCAAATGACCATATTTTTACATTGTGTCCCATTTTAGCTGCATGTATTGCTAGTGCACATCCCCAACTTCCACTTCCTATTATACAAATATTTTTCATTTGTCTATCCTTTCTATTTAAAACTTAGTTTATTTTCTTTTCCAGTTAATATTCTTTGTACATTTTCTCTATGATTGAATATAACTAATAATGCTATAATTATGCTGAATATTAAATAACTCCAATTACTTGTTGGAACAATATAGTTTTGCCCTATAAATGCAACTAGTATTGGAAATAGTATTCCTGCTGCTATAGATCCAACTGATACCATTTTAGTTAGTGCTATTAAAACTAATGCAAATACTAAGCAAATTAGTCCTATTTGCCAGTTTATCATTAGCAATACTCCTAATGATGTAGCAATACCTTTGCCACCTTTAAATTTAAAAAATACTGGGAATGTATGGCCTAATATTACAAATATTCCTGCTAATTGTACTAATAGAGCATTATCTAAATTTTTAACAATATTTCCTGCTAAAATTGCAAGTAAAATAGCTACTACTCCTTTTAATATATCACAAATTAATGTTATTATAGCAGCCTTTTTTCCTACTGACCTTAACATGTTTGTGGTTCCAGCATTTCCGCTTCCTTTTTCTCTAATATCAAATCCTGCCATTTTTTTACTAAGTATAATTGAAAAATTTATACTTCCTATTAAATATGCAATTATTGCAACTATTATGTATGTTGCCAAAAAAATCACTCTCCTTTTTCACTTTTTTCTCTTACTATCATTCTAATTGGTGTTCCTGTTAGTCCAAATTCTTTTCTAATTTGATTTACCAAGTACCTTTCATAAGAGAAATGAAATAATTGTTTATCATTTACAAATACTACAAATGTTGGTGGTTTTGTAGTAGCTTGTGTCATATAGAATATTTTTAATCTTCTACCTTTATCTGTTGGTGGTTGTACAATTGTTACTGCTTCACTTAGCACATCATTTAATACTGATGTAGATACTCTTAGCGCATTTTGGCTTGCAACCATATTTATCATTTCATATAATTTATTTACTCTTTGCCCTGTTTTAGCTGATATAAACATTATTGGTGCATATGATAAATATGATAGTTTATCATACACATCTTTTTTGTATTTTTCCATTGTTTGGTTGTCTTTTTCTACTTCGTCCCATTTATTTACAACAATTATAACACCTTTACCAGCCTCGTGTGCTTCTCCAGCTATTTTAGCATCTTGAGCTGTTACACCTTCATTAGCATCTAACATTAGAATACATACATCAGCTCTTTCTACAGCAAGTAAACTTCTCATAACACTATATTTTTCTAAGTTATCATTTACTTTGCTTTTTCTACGAATACCTGCTGTATCAATAAATACATATTTTCCAAATTCATTTTGAAATTCAGAATCTATTGCATCTCTAGTAGTTCCTGCAATATTGCTTACAATTACTCTGTTTTCTCCAAGAATTTTATTTACTAATGAAGACTTGCCTACATTTGGTTTTCCTATAATTGCTACTTTTATAACATCTGTATCTTCATCATCTTCTGTTTGAGGTGGAAGCTTGTCATAAATAGCATCAAGTACATCTCCTATTCCTTTTGCATTTACTGAAGATACTGCATATGGTTCCCCTATTCCTAAGTTATAAAATTCATATAGCTCATCTGGTGTTTTGCCAAATGTATCTGATTTATTGCATATTAAAATTATTGGTTTTTTTGATTTTTTAAGCATTAATGCAATATCATGGTCTGCTGCTGTAACTCCTTGTTTAATATCTGTTATAAATAAAATTACATCTGCAATTTCTACTGCCATGTCTGCTTGTCTACGCATTTGTGAAAGTATAATATCGTCTGACTCTGGTTCAATACCACCAGTATCAACTAAAGTAAAGTTTCTACCTCTCCAATTTGTATCAGCATAAACTCTATCTCTTGTAACACCTGGTGTATTTTCAACTATTGATATTCTTTTTCCAACTACATAGTTAAAAAATGTAGATTTTCCTACATTTGGTCTTCCTATAATTGCAACTGTTGGTTTACTCATTTCTTCATTCCTTTCTTGATTTTAATAAGTTTAAAAAGAATTAGTATATTGCGAGGAAAAGTACATTAAAAAGGCAAAGGCGCATACTCTTGTATGTAACTGCGTTTTTAATGTGCTTTGACAAAGCAAGATGCTGATTATTTTTAAACTTTAGTATGTAAGTTTTCCTTCTAATAAATCATCATTATTAATCCATTCGTCAACATTAACTTCTATGTATTCTGTATTGCTTGTTCTTACTATAACTTTTTTTATTCCACTATTTATTATTAACTTTCTACACATTTGACATGAATTAGCTCCTGGATCATAGTCTTTGTTATCTACTCTATATAAAACTAAATATAATGTACCACCAATCATATTTTTTCTACTAGCGCTAATTATTGCATTTTGTTCTGCGTGTACGCTTCTACATGCATCATATCCGCCATGTCTTACATTTGGAAAGTATTTCTTTTTAGTACAATATCCTAAGTCTATGCAATTTTTTCTGCCTCTTGGTGCTCCATTATATCCTGTTGAAATTATTTCGTCATTATTTACTATTACACATCCAACTCTTTTTCTTAAACATGTACTTCTTTCTGCCACTGATTTTGCTATGTCTAAATAGTAGTTGTTTTTGTCAATTCTAGCACTCATATTTATTAATTCCTTTTTACAATTTCTTTTATATTTTATCATACTCTGTCAAATAATGCTATTATATTTTAAAATTTTATATAAATAATACTCCCTTTATAAAGTTATATAGTTTTATATCTTTAAATTGTAGATAAAAATTTTCCATAAAAAAATCGTTTTAGAATTTTTTATCTAAAACAATTTTTAATTTTCCAGTTGTTTGGTAATTCAATTACCTACTTATTTTTCCCAATTTTGCAAGAACTTCTTGCAAAATTTATTATAACATTTAGATGAGTTTCGCCTTTTATTTTTATAAACATTCATATATTGTAAATATACCATCATTGTATATGCTTTTATAACTAATATCTCTTTGTAAAAATATATTCAGATTAGAATTTGTTTTTAATATAATATGTGTAATGTTATATTTGTCAAATATATCTTTATACCACACATTTAGAGAAGCCGTTTGCATATAATCTAAAAAATAGTCCTCTCGTTTACCATTAAATTTCGGATCATATGCATCTGCTCTTCCATCTATGAATACTGGTACACCTTTAAACAGTAAATAACTTCCATAATTAAAGTCATTAAACAACTTCATTTTTGTTATATCTATATTACTTTTTATCCATGTAGTAGCTTCTACTGGATATTCATTTCTGTCGATATAATTTTGATTTGCAATATCTTTATATTGTAGCAGTGCAATTACTAGTATTATCATTATTATGTACACACAATTTTTGACTGTTAGTAACTTAGTTATTATCTCCAGTATCTTTTTTCTTGTTTCAACTGGTATTATTTCATATATCAATTTATTTACTATGCATATTGTGCAAATAATAAATATTGGTAATTGTTTATATGATATTAGCGCTAATATAGCCATCCCAATTAACATGAATAAATCTTGTAACTTAATTTTTGTTTTGTCATAAAATAATAAAGCTTGTATTATTGCAAATATTATTAAAAGACTTATTGATTGAATTAGAACTACAGCCTGGTGTTCAGCTATAAAATTCATTGTATTTCCTTGAATAGATTTTATCATATATGTATATGGAATATCTTTTAATGGTGTTAACAATCCTGTAAATAAACATATTACAAAAATAACAATCAACCATTTTGTATTTGAATTTTTTTCAATACTAATTTTCATTTGAGTATTTTTATCTTTTTCCTCAATCATTTCTAATTTTGTTCTTAGTTTTATTAATCTTTTTTCTTTTCTTTCTATCTTGCTTAGTTTTTTAATATTGTTCTTATCTTTTAACTTGATTATAGTTTTATTTATTGTTTTAATTTTTCTTGTATAAAACTCTTTTTTTGTAATGTATGAAAATACATATGCCACTATATATGGCAAATAAATTACAAAGTAAATTGGAAACATTGCAGCATGGCAATTAGCTAATATAATAGGCACAATAATTAATCCTATTAAATATCTTTTTCTTCCTTTTTCCAAGAATTTTTCTATAAATAGTATAGTTAAAATGCAACAAATATATGTAATTACTTGCGCTCTTGCAGTTATATATCCAGTTAGCAAATATATACTTGTAATTGTTAAAATTGCTGAAATAATATTATTTTTTCCAATTTTAATATTAGTGTAATAAATAAGCAAATAAATTGCAATACCAGCTATAATCGAAAAAATATATATTCCTAGTAAATCAAATGCATTAAATATAAGGTAAAAGATCACATCTAGTAACCAGTGTGGATATGTATATATCATTTCTTCATGCCAAGCAAAAGGTTCTATTCTTTCTTCTATAACTTGCATTCCATTTTGACAAATATATTCACCAACTTTTATCATATAATATGTATCTTCTTGTAAAGTTTTTGGTGTAGTAGCAATGGTAAATAGTACAATTGCTAAAATAATAATGATGTTAAATTTTATTTTAGTTTTCTTGTCCATCTTTTTCTCCTACTTCTTTTTCTTGTTCTTCAGGAATAATTTCTTTGCTAAAAACCAGAAATTCTTGTCCATCTATCGTAATTTTATATTCTCCTGTTTCTTCATTGATTTCTAGATTTTCAAGGCCTTTTATATTTTTTATTGCTGTATCTAATTTCATTCCATCTGTTGAAGCAAACGTTTTTATAGCTGTTTCTAATTTTTCACTTGCATTTCCTCTGTCGATTTGTGATAAAATACCATCATTTGAGTTTATTAAATATATAATTATTAGGATTAGCAATATAGACATTGTTAGTTCTAATATCAACTTTATTGTTTGAACTGCTATTTTTTTTTTCATATTTTGAACTCTCTTTCTAAATTTACATTATTCCTTTATAAACATACCAATAATCTCCGCTTTTTCCATTCGTAGGATATGCAGTACTAGTTATATTTATTGTATCGTTGTATTTAGTTGTTCCTTTTGAATATGTTGCTTTTTCTTCTACAATAACATTATAAAGGTTTGCATAAGTCACCTTTTCACAAGCGCTAGCCCCTGTACTACAATAATAACATGCGTAATACACATCTGATCCAATAAACAAATAACCACTATAGTGATAGCGATAGTCCTGATTGTAGCTAGTATAATGTTTGCCAGTTAAATTGTCAAAATATGCACATTGTATACCTGTACCATATGTCATAAATGAAGTATTTCTATTAAATGTTCCTATTCTTCTAGTATAATATGATGTCGAATTAACACTCCATTTTTCCCAAGTATGCACTTTGGTTTTTGCAGTTACTGCTTGTTTTGTTTCATTTTTCGTCTTATCGGTTAGTATTACATAACAATCATAATTATTTCCCATACTTTCAACTGTTACATTGCAAATAGCTGTTCCTGTAGATATATCTTTTGTTTCTTTTAATTTTTCATTTACATAAAATTTACATTCTTTTAATCCTGAATCATTGTCCGTTGCAGTTGCTGTTAATGTAAATGATGTTTCAGATATTGGAGTTGATGTTAAAGTTACAGTTGGTCCTTCGTTGTCAAAATAAAACACTTCACTTCTATTTATATTAGTTTTTCCTGATTCTGTTTCTAATAATGTCCATAAGTACCATTTACCTGTTAATTTATTTTCTGTAATTGTTGCTCCATTATTAACCTTATTTAAAAAGGTACCACTCTCTGGCTCTTCTGTTGTTTGTAACCATTGATATTTTATTTCTTTTACTTTTTCTATATCTTCATTTGCTGTTACTTTAATCGAATATACTTTTTTATATTCTGTACTTCCATTTGGATTATACTTTACTGATGCAGTTAATCCTGATACTGTAGCTATTTGAGTTATTGTTAGTTTTGAGTATACTTTTATAGAATATACTCCATTTTGTTTTGTTGTAAAATTTTCTGTTATTTCTTCCTTTACGTTATCATAAGAATATGTTTTTAGTACAAATCCACTTTGAAGTATTTCTATTTTGTTTATTCCATTCTTGTCTTCTTTTGCATTTATTGTGATTGTAGATGTTTTTGAATCTTTTGCATTTTGTGCACTAACTTTTAACTCTGGAAATATTAATTCTTCTTCTTTTCCAATATATTCCCCTATTTTAGGTACACTCCTATCTAAATTGAAAGCAAAGCCATCTACTATTACTACATCTGATAGTATCTTAGAACCTTGTACAGTTTTTAAAATTAATACATCTAAAAATTCATTTTGATTATACAGTGTATCAGAATGTTTATGTATTCCTGCATTTGATAATCCTATTTCTAATTTTTCTCTAGCTTGTTCCATCCTATGTTTTAGCTCTGCATTTTGAGTTCTTTCTATTATTCCATCTTTACTAAATATTGCATTTATGCTTACTCCTGCTAATATTAATAACACTATAATTGTTATTACTAATGCTATTAATGTAATACCATTTTGCTTTTGTAACTTTGATTTCTTTTTCATTCTCTTTCTCCTTATATTTTAATTTTTTCAAATTAATTTGAATTTGTCTTTTGTATGGTGCAGTGGGGTTATAGAGAAACTACCGCGCGCACCCCACGCTCAGGCCAGCTTCTAGTTCCGTGGTTGACACAAACATATTCCATCTACAGCACCCGAAGTCTTCACACAACGTATATAAAATCTCGAATATTCAGTTTCAGATTCTACGCATGTAGAAGCAAGGTAGTATAAATAGTATTGCTTATTATCTGGATTGCTAAATAACAACTTATATGCAGGTGTTGTTTTTTCTATTCCTACTGTTGTTCCAGAACTACTTTTTGTTAATGTATCTGGATAATAAGAGTAATAAGTACTTGTTTGTGTTATTGATGTGAATCCATTTGAACCTATTCTTCTTCCATCTGGATGTTCATAAAATATTTTTCCACTATGTTTTTGTCCATTTGTTCCTGTACTTTCACTTGATGTATATGTTACTTTGTTTCCATATTCATACATTTGTCCTTGACCATATTTTTTTCCGTCTCCTGTTTTATTTGGATCATAACTTGTTACTCTATTTATATCTTCTACTTTTATACTTCTTGCATTTGTTCCATATGGTTTACACATATTATCTAGTTGTGTTACTCCTGTGTTATATCCTTCTTCCCCTCCCATTTTTAATATTCCAATATCTTTTGCTGACATTATTAGTAATTTGCCATTTTCTGCACCTAATATTTTCCATCCTCCTGTATAACTTGATACTCCACAATCATAAGTATAATCATCTCCTACTGTGTATTCTGTTGTTCCATTTGTTACTTTTGTTTTATTTTGAGCCCACTCTACTGTTGGAGAAGGTGTATCTCCACCACTTGTATTTCCTCCAGTTGTATTTTTTATTCCACCATTTTCTTCTAGCCCATTGTTTAATTCATTTATTGCTGTTAAATCATTTTCTTTTGCTTGTTCCGTTTTGTTTTGGGCTTCTTGAGTCTTTTTAATTATTCCGTTATCGTTAAATATTACATTTATACTCACTCCTGCTAAGATTAGTAGCACTACTATTGTGATAACCAGTGCTATCAATGTTATACCTGTTTGTTCTTGATATTGTTTTACTCCTATTATTTTTTTCATTTTCTTTCTTAATTTCACTTTTATTTCCTCCTTGTATTTTTTTAGATTGCTAAATGTGCAAAAAGACAGACTATTTAAGCATTATTTGCTTATAGTCTGCCTTTTATATTTGTTTACTAAAGCTAATCTCTTAGCTTTATTATTCTTTAAAGTTAGCTCTCTCTCTCTCTCTCTCTCTACTGCTGCAACACTTACAGGTTTCATTGTGTTTCATCTCACTTTCTTCTTTAGTTATATACATGCTATTATAATACAAGCTTTTTAGTTTTGCAATAGTTTTTTTTACCGTTTATAATCATTTTTAACCATTTTTCTATTTTTTGTATAACTCTTAAATTCTGGCTATTACACATATTATTGAATAAATTATTATTTTAATACAACATTTTGAAATTAGTATATAGTTTGTTAATTTTATTCCTATGTTGTTTATAGTTTCATAATTTTCAAGTATTATGTTTTGTTCATTGTCATTCAATGTTTCTTCTTGTTGCATATATTTTTCTGCTAGTGGTTTTGCTTTAGTCATTGCATCCATCTCTAAATATGACCTCATTGCATAATGTATTAAACTTAGCATAGTTAATATAAATATATGTAGCATTTTATATGAATTTACTTTTAAAGTTGTTAAAATACATATTACTAAAAAATATACAACATATATGTTGGTGAATATGAAATTGAACAATAGAGTATTTTTGTTTTGAATTGAATGTATACATTCATGTGCCACTGTTTGTACTCTTGTAAATGTATCTTTTATATTGGCTATTATAATTGAATTTGATAGCACCATATACAAGCTTGCTTTGTTATTCTCATTTTCTTCAATTTTTACATTTTCATTATTTAGCATTTTTAAAATACTTTTACATATTTCTTTATTTTCTGGTAATTTATTTGTTATTTCATTTAGTTGTTTATTATAGCCTAGTTCTTTTATTTTTTTTATGTCTTTTATTTTTATGCTCCATGCAAATTTTAAAATTATCAAAGTAATTATGCATGTTATACTTATTAAAATATATTCCATTTTTACTTTCTCCTAACTTTTTTAATAATTTATATTCAGAATTTAAAAAGTCGTTAAAAAAGCCTTATTTTTAGCTTCCTTAACGACATTTTTTATAATACATCTTTTATTGCTTCTGCAATTATTTTGTTCACATCGGCAATCATGATATTAAATTTTACTTCTAAATCAAAATATTCCTTTATATCTTTATTTTCTACTAAAGTCATATACATTTCTTCTAGTTTTTTATTTTTTTCTTCATTTTTGGCTTCTCCTGTATATGCCATTAGTTGAACTTCATATCTTAATTTTTCAAAATCTTCTACTTTTTGCTTTTTTTCAGGATCATTTTGTATTTCGTCTTTTCTTTTTTTATACAATTTGTATTCTTCTGATTCTCTTATCTCTTGTGCTAAACGATTTGCTGTATCATATACTTGCATAATTAATTTAGCTCCTTTCTAGCTTTTATATAATATCTAGTTGTGTAAAATTAAGCATAAGCATGCTTTTTTTGAAAACTAAGTAAATTTGTAATTTCTGTTTCTGTATTTTTAGCTTTTTTGGCTTTTTTAGCATTTTCTTGAGCAATTTCTTGTTTTTGTTTTTCTGCTACTGTTTTGCAAATTGCTTTTTCGTATATATAATGTGTATCTTGAGCAATTTTAGTCCAGTTAAATTCTTCCTTAACTTTTTGTTTAGCTTTTTTAGCCATGTTAGCTGCTAGTTGTTTGTCATATAGTACTGTTAGTACAGAGTCTGCTATTGAGTTTGGATTTCCTGCATAGCTTTTCATTCCGTTTATTCCATGATCTATTATTTCATCTAGCCCTCCAACATCTGAAACTACTGTTGGAACTCCTGCTAACATTCCTTCTAATGCAACTATTCCAAATGGTTCATATGTGCTTGGGAATACTGCTACATCAGCACATTTATATATTTTTTGTACTTGTTTTGAATTTAAGTAACCTGTAAAATATACTTTGTTTGCAATTCCCATTGCTTCTGCTTGTGCCTTTAATTCATCAAGCATTCCTCCTTTTCCAGCAATTACAAGTTTTGCATCGTTATATCCTTGTAATATCTTTGGCATTGCTGAAATTAAATGTTGTATTCCTTTTTCATACACTAGTCTTCCAACATATAGAATAATTTTTTCATTATCCATTGCATATTGTCTTCTAAATTCGTAGTCTCTTTCAATTCCATTAAAATTAGTTAAATTTATTCCATTTGGAACTACATTTATTTTGTCAAAAGGAAGTCCAAATAAATTTTGCACATGTCCTTTCATAAAGTTGCTATTTACTATTACTTCTGTTGCTTCATATGTTAATAACCATTCTGTGTCATTTATATATCTTTGTGATTCGTCATGAATTCCAGAGTTTCTGCCCGCTTCTGTTGCATGAATTGTAGCAATTAATGGAATTTCAAATGATTGTTTTAAGGTTTTTGCACTTGATGCAACAAGCCAATCATGTGCATGTATAACGTCAAACTTACCATTTTTATTTATTAGTTCTGTGGCTTTAGCTACCATATTGAAGTTGAGTTGTAAAGTCCAGTCTATAAAACTATTTGGATGTATCATGTAATTTTCTACACGATATACCTCTACCCCTTTGTCATTTTCGTATTCTGGTAGATCTCCTTCTTTGTATGTTATTACTGTAACTTCATGTCCATCTTTTATTAGTCTTTTTGATAGATCATGTACTACTCTAGCAATTCCTCCAACTATTCTTGGTGGATATTCCCATGTTAACATCAATATTTTCATTTTAATTTTGGCCCCTTCCATATTTTTTTCTTTTGGATATTTTCTTCACATATTGTATATAATTTTTAGACAAATGTAAACAATTTTTTACAAAATATTTTATTTTGTAATAAAATTGTGAATTTGTAACCATAATATACTCTTTTTTTTGCGACTTTATTTTTTATTAATTTTTTTACATTTTTCTCTTGAATTTATTTGTATTTTGATATAGTATTATATAGATATAAAAGTTCGAAATATAAACGGAGGATAAGATGCCAAGAAAAGCAAAAGAGGAATTAATTGAAGAAAAAAAGTCTAGTATAAAGGCAACAAAGGAAAGCACTTCTAAAACTGCTACAAGCAAGAAAAAAAGTGCTAACAAAAAGGCAACTAAAACCACCACTAAAACTACGGCTAAGAAAAATACAAGTTCAAAATCTACCACATCAAAGAAAACTTCTACAGGTTCAAGAGCAACTGCTAAGAAATCTGTCACAAGAAAAACAACTACAAAAAAATCTACTAGCAAAAAATTACCTATTTTAGAGTATTATGATTTACCAAACTTATATAATCAAACAATTGTAAAAATATTAGCCCAAACTCCTACTGTTTTGTTTGTGTATTGGGATATTTCTGATGAAGATAGACAAATATATTTAGAAAAATATGGAGAAGAATTTTTTGATAACACCATTCCGTATTTATCTGTAACTAATAAGACAAAAGATTATTCTTTTGAAGTAGAAATAAATGATTATGCTAACAGTTGGTATATTAATATTCCAGACAGTGATTGCAAATATGATGTGACATTATTTAGAAAACCTAAGAATACTGAAATCTACCAAGAAAATGTTTATATAACTTCTTCTAATGATTTACAAACACCTAATGATCATATACTATTTGATAGCTTAGGCAAAACTGTATTTTTTAAGAATGTAAAAACTGGTGAAATTGAAGCAAAAAATACTACTTCATTGTCATTTATAAATAATATTGGTAGAATATATAACATTTATGATTTATATAAAGAAATTTACAAAAATGAATTACTAGAGGACAAATTAAATACACATTTAACTTCTTCTAAAATGTCTTCTTAAGATTGGAGAAAAATAATGACTAAAGAAAAAGGCTATGTTAGTTTTATACTACATGCTCATTTGCCTTTTATACATCACCCTGAAAGTGAAGATTACTTAGAGGAGCAATGGTTATATGAGGCAATTTCAGAAACTTACTTACCTTTATTAACAAACTTTGGAAAATTAGAGAAGGAAAAAGTTGACTTTAGAATAACAATGTCACTTACTCCTCCTCTTTTAAATATGCTTGATAATAAGCTATTGCAAAAAAGATATATTAAGTATTTAAAGTCTCACATTGAACTTGCTAAAAAAGAAATAGAAAGAACTAAGGATAATGTAAAAGAAAATGAACTGGCTTATTATTATTTTAAGCGCTATTCTAATGATTTACATTTATTTGAAGAAATATATAATTGTAATTTAATTAAAGCTTTTAAGCATTTTCAAGATATTGGAGTATTGGAGATTATAACTTGTGGTGCAACACATGGTTACTTTCCTATTTTATATGTAAATGAACAAACTGTACGCGCACAAATAGCAGTTGGTGTTCAAACATATAAAAAATATTTTGGTAAAATTCCTAATGGAATATGGCTTCCTGAGTGTGGATATATTCCTGAAGCAGATAAATATTTAAAAGAATTTGGAATTAAGTATATAATTACTGAAACACATGGTATCTTGTATGCTAATCCTACACCTATTTATGGTACTTTTGCCCCAATTGTTTCTCCTGAAGGAATTGTTGCTTTTGGTAGAGATATTGAATCTTCAAGGCAAGTATGGAGTTCTATAAATGGTTACCCTGGTGACTTTAATTATAGAGAGTTTTACAGAGATATTGGATATGATGCTCCTTATGATTATATTAAGCCATATATTGCTTCAAATGGAGTTAGAGTTCATACTGGTATAAAGTATTATAGAATTACTGGTAAAGACTGTGAGAAAGACTACTATAATGTTCAATGGGCTCAGGATAGTGTTGAAAAACAAGCTGGACATTTTTTTGATAGTAGAGTAAAACAAATTGATGAATTATCTAAACTAACTTTTAACCCTCCTATTATCACTTGTCCTTATGATGCAGAGCTTTATGGTCACTGGTGGTATGAGGGGCCAGACTGGTTATACATTTTATTTAAAAAGATTTACTATGATAAATGTAATTTTAAGTTAATTACTCCTAGTGAATATATTGATAAATACCCTCAAATGCAAGTGTGTACACCTTGCCGTTCTAGTTGGGGTGCTAATGGTTACAGTGAAGTTTGGTTAAATCATACAAATGATTATGCTCATAAATATTTACATGATATTGGAAATAAAATGGTTGAACTTGCCAGCAAATTTCCAAATGAAAAAGATAAAACTAAAAAGAAGGCTTTAAATCAATGTGCTAGAGAAGTATTGTTAGCTCAAAGTAGTGATTGGTTATTTATTATTACAAATGGAACTATGGTAGATTATGCTAAAAAACGTATTAAGGACCATGTTGGTAGATTTAATAAATTATATGATGGTCTTATGAATAATAAAATTGATGAAGAATATATAGAATTTTTAAAAGATATTTCTAAAAAAGACTGCATATTTCCTGAAATTGATTATATGATTTATAATATAGGTGACTTTGCCACATGTACATAGATAAAAAAACGCCAATGGAAAATTTTCCATTGGCACTTTTCTTATTTATTTAAATGTTCATTTGTTTCTTTTGTTTCATTATATCTCTCAATAAAGTATAAAGGTCTGTGTTTGCTTTCATTAAATGTTCTTCCTAAGTATTCTCCTATAATTCCTAAGAATATTAGTTGAATTCCTCCCAAGAATAGTATAACTACCATTAGCGATGCATAGCCAGGTACATCTACTCCTGTTACTATTGTTTTTATAATTATATATATCATATAAATAAATCCAATAAATGAAACTCCACATCCTATAAGTGCTGCCCATCTTAATGGAGATGTTGTAAATGATGTAATTCCATCAATTGATAAATCTATTAATTTACCATAATTCCATTTAGTTTGTCCAGCTGCTCTAGGGTCTCTATCATATAGAATTTCTTTTTTGTTATACCCTATTATGCTAAATAGCCCTTTAGTATATCTTTGATTTTCTCTCATAGATTTTAAAGCTTCTACACAGCGTCTATCTAATAATCTAAAGTCTCCTGTATCTTTTTGTATTTCAATTCTTGTAAATCCTTGTAATACTCTATAATACATTTTAGAAGTAAATTTTTTAAGCCATGTTTCGCCTTCTCTTGATTTTCTTTTTGCATATATATCATCATAGCCTTCTTCCCAGTATTTTATCATTTCTGGAATTAACTCTGGTGGATCTTGTAAGTCTGCATCTATTATAACAACTGCATCTCCTTTGCAATAATCTAGCCCTGCTATCATTGCTGTTTCTTTACCAAAGTTTCTTGATAAATTTAAATAACAAAATCTTTTATCTTTTTTTCTTAACTCTTGCATAATTTCAAAAGTTTTGTCCTTGCTTCCATCATTTACTAATAATACTTCAAAGTCATAATTAGTATTTTCGTTCATTAGTTTCTCTAATCTGTCATATAATAAATGTAAAACTTCTTGTTCGTTATATGCTGGCACTAATATTGTAACTAGTTTCTTTTTTTCTTGTTCCATAATAACCTCCAATTATTTTTATACTATAGTTATATCACATATTTTCAAAATAGTAAATATTTTATTTATTATGGCTTATTTTTGCATTGTTTAATAATTTATATGTTTTGCACATATCACATTCTTTGCATATTGATATTCTGTTTTGAAAAATTAATTCTAGCGTGTTTATAAACTCATCTTCATTGTCTATTAAATGTATTTCTATTCTTTTTGGCAGTAGGCATAATAATGTATTTAGTGCTAAATCGTTTGACGAAAAAGTTATGTCAGATAAATATTTTGCATTGTATATATTTTGGGAAACTGATACTATATTCTTTTTTTCGTCTAATAATATTGATTCTCCATTTATATAAATTAAGTGAAGTAAGTTATATTCTGGTGGCTTTGATTCTACATACACTTTAAGTAAGCTTACAAATTCTCTATACTCTTTTTCTATTATGAATTGATTTACTGAACTATCCACTATTTCGTCCAAATATTTTAAATATTCTTTTATTCTAAAATGCACAAATCCATTTATGACTATTGCTTTATTTTCTCTTATATATTCTTTTACATCTTTTTGTTTTGATAGCTTTTCTACGCAAATTTCAGGTTCTATTATTTCCATACAATTTTCTAATATTTTTGTTTTTTCATATTCATCAAAATAAAAATAGTTGTAGTTTATAAATTGTGTTATTAATTTTTCTTCATAAAATTCAATCACTACTTCTTCTATAAGACTGGCTAAAAATCTGTAAAATTTATTATTGTCTTTTCCTTTATAGTGAATAATAATATTTTTATATATTTTAAATTGATTTTGAGAATATGTTAAATTTTCAAAATCAATTTCTTTAATTCTGTTTAGTAGATAATTTAATATGTTGGAATTATTTGTTTTAAAGCAAAATGATTTCATTTGGTTTTTAGCTCCTTTCTACAGTATTATCTACTAAAATTTATTAGATATACATATTTTATTCTAAATGGCTTAAATTGGTAACATGTTCGAAATTTATTTATTGAATTTAATATTTCTACAATATATTCCGTCTTTTAAATTGAAAACATTTATATAGCCTAATTGTGTTAGTATTTGTTGTGCTTGCTTACTTCTAGTTCCACAGGAGCAGTATGTTATAATTACATCTTGTTTATTTGGAATTATATTTTGCACATTTCTTTCTAAATTATATAAATCTATATTAATTGCATTTTGCAAATGTTCTTCGCAATATTCTTGATAACTTCTAACATCTAACAAAATTCCATTAGTTTGTTTTAAAATTTCTTGTGCTTGATTATAACTAATATCTCTCATTTTTTCACTTTCCTTTTTATAATAAGAATCTGCCATAATATAGCAATCAAAGATTGCAATTAGTTTGTTGTCTACAACAATAAAACGATTCATACTATATAATATGAATCGTTTTTATTTTTTGTTTACTTTTGATTTTCTTTGTAAGCTTCTAATTGGCTTTGTTTTACCATTGTTACAGAAACAATAGATATTGCATAAATTATTAAGCTAATTGGAATTGTTAAATAACTTACTGGTATTTTTGCAAGTACTAATGCAATCACATATGCTGCTTGTGGTGCTAACATTGCTAATATATATGTGAAAATAGTTTTTACAACACCTAATTTACTGTACATTATTGCACTATAAATTAATATAATTCCTGTACTTATTGCTAATGGCCAAATATATGGTTTTACAATGTTGTATATTTCTATTTTAGGTTGATTTGTAATTTCTATATCATCTTTTTTGTTCTTTAGCTCAAATTTTTCATTTATTTTAGTATTTAAAGTTTCTAGCTTATCTGCTGCATTTTCTTGTTTTGGAATTGTTATACAAGCCATGTCTCCATATACTTCTACTTTTTTTATTTCAACATCTTCAGTTTCAAATACTTCCTTTACTATTTGCTTTAATTCTTTGTTATCAAATTCTTTGCCTATATATACATATATTTTTGTATTTTCATCATATGCAGTGTCTAGTTTAAACCCTATTGTGGCTACTAAAACTGCACTGATTATAATAATTAAAATAAGTATTGCATAAATAATTTTTTTGTTCATCTTTTTCACATTCCTTTACTATTTTTTATATACCAATGTTCTTATTGTAATAAAATTATATAATATAATAAGTGTTATTCCCCAGAACATATTCATACCAAAGCTATATATTGGTAGCCATTTTGTAAAGCAGAATACAATTGTTACAATTGCCATTGGTATCATTATAAATAAGAATTTTAATAAGCTTTGTCCATAAGTAATTTCATCATTCTTTTTGATAGAATTTAATAAATATACTGTAAATGTGTAGTCTAATGCAATTGAAACTAAAATTCCTACTATTCCTTCAAATGTTACTATTACATTTGTTAGTCTAATTATTACTAATAGAGTAGCTATATATCCAATAAAACTAATTGCTCCAAAAAGTCCATTTAGTTTATATTTAAATAATAAAACTAATATTCCTATAACCATTATGCTTGTTATTACTATTGTTGGAATTAAAAACATATTTGATTCGATATTTGATTGTATGTGTTTATTTCCACTTATTGTATATGTTATTGGTAAATTACCTGAATTTAATAGTACTGCCAAGTTTGAAGCTTCTTGCGCATATGTTACAAGTGTTGATTTATCATTGCTTGCAGTTCCAAATGATAATTGAATCATTCCATTGGTAATTTCTTCTGCAAAGTATGTGCTAAGCATTTCTGTGTCATCTACTTTTACAGTGATTTTTTTAGTAGTATCTTTACCTTCAGAGTCTTCTGTTTTTACATATTTTTTAGAAATTTCTTGAAGTTTTGTAGTTCCTTCTTCATTAAATTTTATTGTTAAATATACTGTTACTCCCTTGTCTGTAGAATTATATCCAACTTGTGCTTTTTCTATGTGAGAATTATTCATTAATATATTTTGTTCTTCATCTACTATTGTGAAATTTCCTTTAATAGCTGCATATTGTAATACCATATTTGTACTGTCATTTTCTGATAATTCTAGAGCAATAGCTCCTGTTTTTTCATCTTGTTTTAAAATATAGTAATCAGCTGCTTTTGTTTCGCTTATTCCTGTTAAAGTATACTGCATTTGTTTAAAATTATTTAATCTTTCTTCTATTATTTTTCTTGATGTTTTATAATTTTCTTCTGTTAAAACATCTTCGGCATTTACTGGGATATCCTTTTTAGTGGTTCCTTCTCCCTCTTTTTCTACTACTTTTCCATCTTTGTCATAAATAACAGTGTTATTAGCTTTACTTACTGTTATATCTGCATTTCTTGTTCCTGTTAAATTTGCTCCTAGTTTAAATTCTGGTAGTATGTTTTCTACAAATTTAGTTTTTTGTACAAAAATTCCTCCAAAAGAGATTAGTGCTAATAATATTACTATTAAAATTATTAGTGTCCTTTTTAATGTTTTCATTTTTTTCATATCCTTTCTTTATTTATTGTTAATGTACTTTAATAAAGCAAAATACTGATTATTTTTAAAATTTATAGTAGTTTAATATCATTAATAATCAACTCAAACCAAATTCCTAAATATTTGGCAGCATATTTGCTCATCATAGTTCTATCCATAAATATTTCAAAATAATCTAATACTGGCGATATTTTTGTGTCAATAGTTAAATCTAAAGTTACTTTTCTGTTTTCTTTATCTATTATAAATTTTGAATCTGTAACTGCATAATTTACTTTATCGTGTTTGTCAAAAGTAGAAATATTTTGGTTTACTACTCTACTGCGGTGTGCATCAGACTTATCAGCAAGTATTAATGCAGCTGATATATCACTTACTGCTGTCCCTGTTTGTTCATCATGATTTCCTATTGCCATCATTATTTCAGTTCTTTTTTCTACGTCCATTCCCATGTCTTTTAAAATTTGATATGCTAATATTGCTCCTGTATGTGCATGGTCAACCCTGTTTATGCAATTTCCAATATCGTGCATATATCCTGCTATTTTAGCAAGTTCAACTCTTTCTTCTGGATAATCCAAAGTTTTTAAAAGTTCTCCTGCTCTTTGTGATACTATGCTCATATGCCTTACAGAGTGTTCTGTGTATCCTAAGGCATTTAGCTGTTTTTGTGAACTTAATATTAACTGATTAAGTTCTTCATTTTTCTTTACATCTTCTAATGTAATCAATTGACTACCTCCTAATGTATAATTTTCTTTTAAATTTTATCTTAAAATGCAAAAAATATCAACTATTTTTAAAAATTTCTTTATAATATTAAATATTGATTTATATTATCCAAATAAAAAATTATATATAAATATTTAATTATAGTATACTATTGGCAAACTAAAAGGAATGTCTATGGTATAGTACCTTAAACATTCCATATTAGTAAATTCATTTTTAGTTTATTACGTAATTTTTGCTTTTTAGTTTTTATTTGTATTCTTCTACTTCTTTTTTTATTTTTGATATAAATTCATTTAATTCCATTGTTCCAATGTCACCATTTTCTCTTGAGCGAACTCCTACAGCATTTGTTTCTATTTCTTTATTACCTATAATTAACATATATGGAATTTTTTGAAGTTGTGCTTCTCTAATTTTGTAACCAATTTTTTCTTGTCTTTCATCAATTTCTGCACGAATTCCATTATTGTCTAGTTCTTTTAAAACTTTTTCAGCATATTCTTTATGTGCGTCAGCTATTGGTAATATTTTTACTTGTACTGGTGATAGCCATATTGGAAATGCACCTGCATAATGTTCTGTTATAATTCCAATAAATCTTTCAAATGAACCAAATAGTGCTCTATGTAGCATAATTGGTGTTTTCTTTTCTCCATCAGAATCAATATATGACAAATTAAATCTTAGTGGTAATTGGAAGTCTACTTGTACTGTTCCCATTTGCCATTCTCTTCCTAAACAGTCTTTCATTTTAATGTCAATTTTTGGGCCATAAAAAGCACCATCACCTTCGTTTACACGATAATTATCTTTACCACATATTTCGTCTAGTACATCTTTTAAGTCTTTTTCTGCTTTATTCCATAATTTAATGTCTCCCATGTAATCTTCTGGTCTAGTAGATAATGTTAGTATAAAATCTAGTCCAAATATATTATATAATTTTTTAGCAAGTTCAAGAATGTTTTTAATTTCTTCCTTAATTTGTGATTCCATAACAAAATTATGTGAATCATCTTGTCTAAACATTCTTACACGGAATAAACCATTTAATTGTCCTGATTTTTCGTTACGATGTATAACATCTATATCACTGTATCTTAAAGGTAGGTCTTTGTAGCTTCTTAATTTACTTTGATAAATTTTAATAGAGTTTGGACAGTTCATTGGTTTTAGTGCTTGTTCTTTTCCATCGCTGTCTATTAATACAAACATGTCTTCTTTGTAATGATCCCAATGTCCTGATGTTTTCCATAAACTGCTACTGTTTAATTGTGGACCAGAAAATTCTTGATATCCACCTTTTTTATGTTCTTTTCTCCAAAGATCTATTAGTACATTCATCATTGTAAATCCTTTAGGCATCCAATATGCCATACCTGGTGCTGTTTCATCAAAAAAGAATAAATCTAATTCTTTTCCTAATTTACGGTGATCTCTTTTTTTAGCTTCTTCCAATAGATATAGATGTTCTTCTAACATACTTGTTTTAGGAAATGAAATGCCATAAATTCTTTGAAGAGTTTGTTTTGTTTCGTCTCCTCTCCAATATGCTGCTGATGAGTGTAATAGTTTAAATGCTTTTACTGAACCTGTACTCATTATATGAGGTCCTGCACATAGTTCTTTAAATTCACCTTGATCATAGAAGCTAATTTCTTCACCCTCTGGTAGTTCTTCAATTAGTTCTACTTTGTATGGTTCTTTTCTGTCTTTCATTAACTTAATAGCTTCTTCTCTTTTTAGAGTGTATTTTGTAATTGGTAAATCCTCTTTTACAATTTTTTTCATTTCTTCTTCAATTTTAGCTAAATCTTCTTCTGTAAATGGTTTTTCTACATCAAAGTCATAGTAAAATCCATTGTCAATAGATGGACCAATTGTTAATTTTGCATTATCTCCATATAGTCTTTTTACAGCTTGTGCCATGATGTGAGATGTTGTGTGCCAATATGCTTTTTTACCATCTAAATCATCAAAAGTTAAAATTTCTAATTTACAGTCTTTTTCAATTAAAGTACGTAAATCTTTAACCTCTCCATCAATTTTTGCAGCCATAGCATTTCTTGCTAAGCCTTCACTCAATTTTTTTGCTACTTCTAAAATAGAAGAACCTTCATTAACTTCTATTTTAGAACCATCTTTAAGTTCTACTTTTACCATTATTTTTCCTCCTTTAAATTTTACAATTTTAGTGCTTATTTTTATTTTTTAGCAATACAAAAGCACTCCTAAAGTATTGCTACTTTAGGAGTGCTTATATACACGGTTCCATCCTATTTTTAACTTAATTACTCTTTAACGCAGATATACGCCTAGCTTTTAACTAGGAACTAATGAGGTAGTTTTTCAAATCTGTTTATTTAAGTTAGCTTTCAGCCGGTGACTAACTCTCTCTTTCAACAACCTTGATTTTACTTTGTCTCATTCTTGTTTTTATTTTTTCAAACTATATACTATTATACTCGCTGTTTTCACAAGTGTCAAGTGGGTTTACCATATTTAATTTAACTTTTCTATTTTTTCTTCCATTTTTCTTGCCACCCTTTCACTTTCTGGATTGTCTAAAAATACTAGCCAATCTAACAATTGGTCTTTATCGTTTTCCTTTCCCTTTATTTTTAATAACTCAATTATATCAAGCTCAAATTTATCTGTTAATATTAACTTTTTGACATCACTTGTCTCCATTATAAATGCACTCTATTTTACCTGGATATCAGATTATAGAGAAACTACCGCGCGCACCCCATGGCTGTTGCTGCTAGCGTAGACGTTAGAGTCCCATAAGGTGTAGCTGCGCACGATGCCGCCAGAGTGCACAAAGCGCAAACCAAAGTTCGAACAGCTATTGGCCGCAAACACGCACGAAGACGCAAGCCAGTAACTACAGTTTGATGTGTCTTCTGCATTTCTAAATAATAACTTGTATGCAGGTGTTGTTTTTGCTATTCCTACTGTTGTTCCAGAATCACTTGTTGTTAATGTGTCCGGATAATAATAGTAATAAGTACTTGTTTCTGTTATTGATGTTACTCCATTTGATCCTATTGCTCTTCCATCTGGATGTTCATATTTACCGTTGTATAAACCTCCATTATATGTTTGTCCATTTGTTCCTGTACTTCCACTTGATGTATATGTTACTCTGTTTCCATATTCCCACATTTTTCCTTGTTCAAATTTCTTTCCGTCTCCTGTTTTGTTTGGATTATACCCTGTTACTCTATTTATATCTTCTACTTTTATGCTTCTTGCATTTGTTCCATATGGTTTACACATATTATCTAATTGTGTTACTCCTGTGTTATATCCTGCTTTTCCTTCTAATTTTAATGTTCCTATGTCTTTTGTTGACATTATTAGTAATTTACCATTTTCTGCTCCTAATATTTTCCATCCCCCTGTATAACTTGATACTCCACAAGCATAATCATAGTTTTCTCCAACTTCTTTTGTTACTGTTGCTCCTGTTGTTTTATGTGTTCCTGTTAATTGTGTTTTATTTTGTGTCCATGTGTAATCTGATACTGCTATTTGTGCTTTTACTGTTCCTTTTACTGTTTCTTTTTTGTTTCCAGCATTATCTACTGATAATACATGTAAATACCAGTCACCACCTGATGTTACTTTTATGTTTATTGTTCCTGTTTCACTTACAAATGTATTGCTATATTTACTTTCTTCTGTTCCTATTGCTGTACTTGTTTGGTTAAATTCCCATTTACTTTTGCTTGGGTTTATTCCACTTTCATTATCTTTTAGTGTTACTGTTGCTGTTATTGATTTATTAACTTCTACTTTTGTTGCACTAAATGTTATTGTAGCTTCTTGTGGTATTGCTCTATCTAATATTGTTATGCTTGCTTCTTGTCCGTTATTTATTCCATCAGTTAATCTTGCATATACTGTTGTATTATGGCTTAATCCTGTTACTCCTGCACTTGTATAGTTTTTCCAGCCTCCTGCAGATATTGAATTTATTTGATATTGTATTGTTAACCCTGATGTCGTACTTAATGTTATACTTGCTGTTCCATTACTCCATGTTGGATTACTTGCTATTATATTTCCTGATTTTAACCCTGTTGTTGCTCCTCCTATTGCATTTGTTGTTATTCCTGTTTTTGTTGTTTCTCCTACATTTCCTGCATTATCTACTACTGTTACTTTTACATCATAGCTTACTCCTGCTTCTAAGCTATTAAATGTATAGCTTGTTTCTGCTGTTGCACTTGTTTCTTGCTTTGTTTCATTTGTTACATATGCTGTTTCACTTGATTTCTTTATATAGAAGTTATATGTTGGTGTATTTGGTATTCCACTTTGCCCATCATTACTTGTTACTCCTATTGTTATTGAATTAGTTGTTTTTGTTACATTATTGTTTATTGTTACTGTTGGTGCTATTTTATCTAGTATTGTTATTGATGTTTCTTCACTTCCATTTGTTCCATCATATATTCTTGCATATACTGTTGTGTTATGACTTAAGCCTGTTATTCCTGTACTTGTATAGTTCTTCCAGCCACTCTCTTCTATCGCTCCTATTTGATATTGCATTCCATAACTACTTGTTGTGTTTAATGTTATACTTGCTGTTCCATTATTCCATATTGGCTTACTTGCTGTTATTGTTCCTTTTTCTAGCTCTCCTGTCCTTTGACTTCCTTCTGCTTTTGCTGGTCCATTTTTATTTTTCCCTTCTACTTTTATTTCATATATTTTATTTGCTATTAAATTATCTATTGTTACTTCTTTATCTGTTGTTTCTTTATATTCTGTATATTCTTTATCTTCTTGTAATTTATATGAATATATTAAGTTTCCCTCTATTCTTCTTGCTTCTACTACCTTTACTGTTATACTATTTGTTGTACTTGTTAGTTCTATCTTTATTATTGGTAGTGCTTTCTTTCCATCTTCTATATCTATTATTGTTATATCTTTTTTTCCATTTTTATCTGTTATTATTACACCTATTACATATCCTTCTTTTGTATCTACTTCATATTTTGTTTTTTCTACTCCATCTTCTGTTGTTTTTTCTTTTTCTCTTATTTCTCCGTTTCTATCTCTTATGTCTGCATCTGCTAACTCTTCCCAGAATTTATCTACTGTTACTGTTTCATCTATAATTCTTTCTGCTTCCCAGTTTACTTTTACTGTTTCTACTCTTTCTCTTACAGCTTCCATTTTGTACTTATCTCCGCTTTTACTAGCTGAGTTTATTATTCCATTATCACCAAATAGAGTATTTATACTTACTCCTGCTAGCACTAATAATACTACTATTGTTATTACCAATGCTATTAGTGTTATACCTGTTTGATGTTGGTATATCTTTGTTTTACTTATTTTTTTGATTTTCTCTTCTAATTTTAATTTCACTTTCTTTTCCCCCTTGTTTTCCTCATTTTATTTTTTCATAAATTATTTGGCACACAAAAAGACAGGCTATTTAAGCATTATTTGCCTATAGTCTGTCTTTTACATTCGATTAATAAAGCTAATTTCTTAGCTTGGTTATTCTTTAAAGTTGTGGCTCTCTCTCTCTCTCTCTCTCTCTCTCTCTCTCTCTCTCTCTACTGCTGCAACTGTTTCAGCTTTTATCATTTTTGGTGTCTCCTTCTCTTATTTTTCTTTGGATTTGTACTGTAATTATGATAATATATATCTTTTATTTTTGCAATAGGTTTTAGTAAATACTTACTAAAATATTTACTGATTACTAATTAGTTGCTCTACCTCTTCTTTACTTAAACCTGTAACTTTTATAATAAATTCAACACTGATCCATTTTTCTTGGCACCCTTTCACTTTCTGGATTGTCTAAAAATACTAGCCAATCTAACAATTGGTCTTTATCGTTTTCCTTTCCCTTTATTTTTAATAACTCAATTATATCAAGCTCAAATTTATCTGTTAATATTAACTTTTTGACATCACTTGTTTCCATTATAAATGCACTCTATTTTACCCGAATATCAGATTATAGAGAAACTACCGCGCGCACCCCATTGCTAGGACTGTCAGTGCCGCCGTTAGAGTACCACAAGTAGTCGTAGTTCACATACCCAGAAGTATTCACACGGCGCATGCCGAAGTACGAACTGTAAGTGCTTGCATACACGCACGAAGACGCAAGCCAGTAATTTTCATTAAATAATGCTTTATATGCATTTGTTGTTTTTGAAAGTCCTAATGTTGTTCCAGAATTACTTGTTGTTAATGTATCTGCATAATAATAGTAAAATGTACTTGTTTCTGTTATTGATGTTACTCCATTTGAGCCTATTGCTCTTCCATCTGGATGTTCATATTTATTGTTTGCTAAAGTTCCGTTATATTTTTGTCCATTTGTTCCTGTACTTCCACTTGATGTATATGCTACTCTGTTTCCATATTCTTCCATTTCTCCTTGACGAAATTTTTTTCTGTTTCCTGTTTTATTTGGATCATAACCTGTTACTCTATTTATATCTTCTACTTTTATACTTCTTGCATTTGTTCCATATGGTTTACACTTATCATCTAATTGTTTTACTCCTGTGTTATATCCTTCTTTCCCTTCTAATTTTAATGTTCCTATATCTTTTGCTGACATTATTAGTAATTTGCCATTTTCTGCTCCTAATATTTTCCATTCTCCTGTATAACTTGATACTCCACAATCATAATCATAGTTTTCGCCAACTTCTTTTGTTATTGTAGATCCATTCGTTTTATGTGTTCCTGTTACTTGTGTTTTACTTTGTGTCCATGTATAGTCTCCTGCTACTATTTCTGCTTTTACTGTTCCTTTTTCTAAGTCTCCAGTTTCGTTTTTTATTCCACCATTTTCTTCTAACCAGTTATTTAATGCATTTATTTCTGTTAACTCATTCTCTATTGCTTGATCCATTTTGTTTTGAGCTTCTGTTGCCTTTTTAATTATTCCGTTATCGCTAAATATTGTGCTTATGCTTACTCCTGCCAATATTAAAAGCACTACAATTGTGATAACTAGTGCTATTAGAGTAATACCTTTTTGTCTTTTTAAAGTTTCATTTGTTACTAATTCCATATTTTTTCATTCCTTCGTATTTTTAGGTAAAACTATATTTATCATTCAAATTTTACCCTCGTAGTTTAAATTTAAACACATTTTACCATTTTCTTATTGCATTTACAAGTATTTAACCAGAGTAAGTGTGTTTGTATATACTGCCGCAACGATTTTAAGAATTATTACATTTTCATTACAGTTACATTACCTTTATATTACATTATTCAAACACATTTTATATAAGTTTTGGAATTAATGTTTAAACAGTGATTTTATATAAGTTTTAATATATCTTCTTTTGGTTGTACTCCTATTGTTCTTCCTACTTCTACACCATTTTTTATAACAATAAATGCTGGAATTGTCATTATTTCATATTTTTCTGCTAGTTCATGGTTCTCGTCTACATTTACTTTACATACTTTTAATTTGTCTCCCATTTCTTCTGCGATTTGGTCTATTACTGGTGACATCATTCTACATGGTCCACACCAACTTGCCCAAAAATCTATTAGAACTGGTACATTTGCCTCCTTTACCTCTTTTTCAAAATTATCTTTGTTTAATTCTGTTACACTCATTTTTATAACTCCTTTCAAAAAAATTTAATTATTTTTTAATACAGCTAAGCCTGCTTTAGCACCTTCATATACAGCTTTTGATATCTGTAATAATCCACCTGTACAGTCTCCACATGCAAACAAACCTGGTACTGTAGTTTCCATATTTTCATTTACAATAATGTTATTGTTTTCAATTCTTGCTCCAATTTTTCTAGCTAAATCACTACTTGATGCTGTTCCCATTGCAATAAATACTCCATTTAGGTTTTGCGTTGTATTGTCTTCAAATTCAACCTTTTCAAGCTTTGTATCTCCTCTAAATTCTCGTATTTTTTTGCCATTTACTTCAATACTATTATCTCTGTTTTCTACCATAGTATTTCCGTTTGTAAGTATAGTTACTGAACTTGCAATGGGTTTTAATGTTTCGAACTCGTGTATAGCGTAATTTCCATTTCCTAATACTGCAACATCTTTGCCTTTATAAAAAAATGAATCACATACTGCACAATAGCTTACACCTTTTCCTTCAAATTCTTTTATTCCTTTTATATTTGGAACGTTTCTACTTACTCCAGTAGCTAATATTACTGCTTTTGCTTCATATTTTGAGTTAACAGTTTCTACAGTAAATTGATTTATGTATTCAATATTTATTATTTCATCTTCTATAAAATCTATGCCTAAATTTTTGGCTTGTTTTATTCCGTTTTCATATAACTTTTTGCCAGATATTCCATTTTCAAATCCATAATAATTATCTATTTTTTCTGCTTTTTGTAATGCCCCAATTCCCTTTGATATTAATAATATTGATAGGTTTCTTCTTTTAGCATAAATTGCTGCTGTAATTCCAGCTGGTCCACTGCCAATTACTATTACATCATACATTTTACTCTTAACTCCTTTATAATTTCTGTCTATACTATTGAAAGTATAACATAAAATTATATACATTTAAATAGTTTTTATAAATCTAGTATTATTAATTTTAGTATATCATATTCATTTTTTATCATATTTTTATTTTTTTTAAAATTCGCTTGACAAACCAAACAACTTTTTGTATACTATATACGAACATTGATTTGGAGAATATTTATTTTGTTGGGAGGCTTTAATTATGAGTATTTTTAAAAATAAAAGTAATGTAATTTCATATACAGTGAATAAGGAAATTGGTTCAAACTGCTACGTTTCAGTAGACGGCGGTGAAGTTGTAGTTAATGCTCCTTGGTATTTTTCTAGAAGACAAATTCAAACAATTATTGAAGAAAAAAAGCAATGGATTTTAAGCAAAATAGAAGAATATCAAAAGCAAAATATGGTATATTCTGATAAGAGAAATATTATAGTTTTGGGTGCAAGTCATCAAGTACGTCTATATTACAAAAGTGTAGATGCTCCTAGTATTAATTTAGTAAATCGTACTATTGATGTTGTTCTTCCTATTAAATATAAAAAAGTAGAAACTGCTCAAGTTTTAAAAATATTAGTTGACAAACTTTATGAAAAAGTTGCTGAACAGGAAGTTGAAAGAGCTATGGAAAAAACAAGATTATTATTAGGTTATGCACCAGAAGATTATGAAGTTAAAAATATGACTAATAATATTATGGCACATTTTTCTAGTGAAGAACAAAAAATATCTATAAACTACAATATTGCTAAATATGACAGAAATGTTATTGATTACATTGTATTACATGAATTCTGCCATATGAAATACAAAATTCATACAAAGAATTTTTGGAAAATAATTGCTAAATATATGCCAAGTTATGAAAGATATGAAAATATTTTAAAAGGCTTGTCATATTAAAATAACCTTAATTAGTTTTTAACAACAAAAATTGCTAACCATTATAGGTTAGCATTTTTGTTGTTAGCTATTGTTATATTTTATTTTCTAACATAGTTTATATATTCATAATCAAATGGATTTGCCTCGTTTGTTAAGCCTTTTTCTATTTTAATAGCTTTCCATTCTTCATCTTTAATTTCTGGGAAATACACATCTCCTTCAAAATCTTGATTTATTTTTGTTATATACATTTTGTCTGCATATGGCATAAGCAATTTATATATAGTTGCTCCACCTATTATAAAGTTTTCTTCTTCTGAATTTTTGTATTTATCTAATAAGCTTATATCTGATAATATTTCTACATTTTCATCATCAATATTCATTTGTGCATCATTACATAGTATAACATGTTTTCTATTTGGTAGTACCCTGCCTAAAGATTCAAATGTTTTTCTTCCCATAATTATTGTGTGCCCTGTTGTAAGTGATTTAAATCTTTTTAAGTCTTCTGGTAAATGCCATATTAGTTTGTTATCTTTTCCTATTACATTATTATTTGCTATTGCTACTATAATACTTAACATATTTTTCTCCTTTTTTATACAGATACTGGCATTTCTATTTTTCCTAAATGTTCATATCCTTCTAATTTAATATCATCTATTGTAAATTTATAAAAGTCGTTAATTTCTGGATTTATCCATAATTTTGGTGCTGATAATGCTTTATCCCTTCTTGATAATTGTTCTTTCATTCCTTCTATTTGATTTTCATATATATGTGCATTACTGATACAAACTGTTAATAGTCCTGGTTTGTATCCTGTTACTTGTGCTAATAAATGTACTAATACTGCATATTGCACAACATTAAATGGATTTCCTAAAGGTAAGTCATTTGAACGAATTGTTAACATACAGTTTAATTTTCCGTCTGTTACATCCCAGCAACTATTAAATACACATGGGTATAGTGCACCTGTGTTTAAATATGGAATTTGCCATAAGTTTATAATCATTCTTCTGTTTTGTGGGTTTGTTTTTAGTTGTTCTATTAGTGTATCTATTTGATGAAATTCTTTTACTATCCAACCATATGCTGTACCTATTGTTCCATCTTCCATTTCCCACTCGTCCCAAATATGTACATTTTCTGCCTTTAATTCTTCTACACTATTAGATTGTTTTTGAAATATCCATAATAATTCTTTTACAGCTGTTTTAAATGCTACAAATTTTGTAGTTAGTATTGGAAATTCCTCTTCTAAGTTAAATTGCATAATTTGGTGTGGTAATTTATATGTTGCTACACCTGTTCTGTTTTGGTCATAATAGCCATCTTTTAAAATTTTATCTACTATGTCTAAATAAATATCATCAAATTTACTCATTATATTTCCTCCTTAATTTTTTGCTATTATTTTTCATTATTACTATATCAAAAATTTCAAAATATGACAAGAAAAATTTTAAAAAAATGGGTGCTTTTTGACCCCGTCCCCAAAGTCACCCAAAGTCCGGCACATATTCTTCTTCATGTTCTCCAAGTTCTTGTATATATCCATTTTCTAGTTCTAAAGTATACAAATAATTTTCTATTTCTTTGTATTCTTTCTTTGTTAGTTTTCTGTTTAATAGTTTATCTTCTTTTGCTTTATATGTTGGAAAATATTGCGCCATAACACTTATATATGTACTTTTGGGCATATTTTCTTTTATCCATTTTAAAATATGTTTTGAATTTTGAATATGATTTGGTAATACTAGGTGTCTAATAATTACACCTTTTTGTATTATTCCATCTTCGTTAAATACTGGTATTCCAACTTGCTTTTGCATTTCTTGTATTGCTGTAGTTGCTATTTCAAAATAATTATCTGCTTTAGAATATTTAGTGCTTAGTTCATTTGAGTAATATTTTAAATCTGGTAAATATATGTCTATGTAACCATTTAACATTTTTATAGTTTCTACATTCTCATATCCATTAGTGTTGTATATAACTGGTATATGTAAACCATTTAATTTTGCTATTTTTAATGCTTCTATAATTTGGTAGGCATACATTGTTGGCGTAACTAAATTTATATTATTTACTCCTTTTGCTTGCTGGTCCAATATTATTTTTGCAAGTTCTTCTACTGTTACTTCTTTTCCTTTTCCAAGTTGACTTATTTCATAGTTTTGACAATATATACAATTTAAATTACAGTTGCTAAAAAATATTGTTCCAGAGCCGTTTTTACCGCTTATGCTTGGCTCTTCATAGTTATGTATAGACGCTAATGCAACTTTTATTTTGTCATTACATTTACAATATCCAGCTTTTCCATTTGCTCTATTTACTCCGACAATTTCTTGGACAAATATTACATTTTTCTAAATTCATTTTTTTCTCCATATAATTGTAATTTTTTTATATTTGTATTATAATATCTTATAACTACTTTGTAAAGTTTAGGAGGAAGAAATGAGTTTTATTGAAAGAGAATATAAAGTTGATATTAGGCATATTGGAACTAGTAATTTGATTACTAATTATGGTATTTTGTGTTTACTTGAAGATGTTGCTACTGTTCATTCTAATATTGCTGGTTATGGTATAGCTCAAATACCTTTTACTCATGTTTCTTGGATTTTGCTTAATTGGAAAGTATCTGTTTTTAAAAGAGTGGCTTTTGGAGATACTGTAAAAGTTAGAACTTGGTCTGTACCATATAATGAACTATTTACTTTTAGAAATTTTGAAATTTATGATAATGGAAATAATTTAATTTGTATTGCAAGTTCTAAGTGGACTTTAGTTAATGCAGAAACTAAAACTCTTACCAAAATTACAGATGAAGTAAAAAATAGTTATGAGCCTGAAGATAAATTGGTATTTGATACACTTGAAATTGCAAAATTAAAGGAGCCTAGCGATTCTGAGCTTACTTTTAGCTTTAATGTTTTAAGAAGAGATATTGATTTCAATAATCATATGCATAATTTGTACTATCTTTTGTATGCTTATGAAGCATTGCCTGGTGAAGTTTATGAAAAAGGCGAATTAAATAATTTTGAAATTATGTATAAGTCTGGTAGTATGCTTGGAGACAAAGTTGACTGTTTTTATACTTTTGAGAATGGTTCACATTACGTTGTTATGAAAACAGACAAAAAACTACATGCTATTATTAAGTTAAGTTAATATTTCTAGCGGTTGCATAATGCAACTGCTTTTTCTTTTATCACATTTTTTGTTTTTATGTCATAAGATGTAGTATGAATTTAATTTAAGGAGGAATATTAAACATGTTTAATCGTTATAACAGATGTTGTTGTCAAAATAATTATAATCCTGAGATTATAGAATCATTATGTAATGATGTTGGTACAACAGCAGATTATGCCCAAGACCCTGTAAATAGTTGTGGTTGTGGCTGTAATAATATGATGAATAACAATTCATGTGGTTGTGGCTTTGATGAAGAGCCTGTTTCTAATATGTTTCCATCTAACCCAATGTTAGGTCAAAGCTATGTACCACTTCAAGAAATGGATAGAACTTTCACACCTTGTTGTGGTTTAAAAATGGGAACCATATTCCCTGAATTGGTAAGTCCATATATGCCTGGTCAAAGTATGGCTGAAAATAACTATTTAAGAAGAACTAATGAAATTGGAGAGGGGTGTAATGGTTAATGGAAGATGAAAATAGAGACTGTAATTGTGGTGTAAATAAAATTATGTCTAAAGACTGTAGTTATACTCCACAAGGTATAAATGCTGCGTTTGGATATAATACTCCAGATATGATTGCAAATAATGTTAATAATTCAAGTTGTGGTAATACAAAAGATTCTGACTGCAGTGGAGCTGATATGCTAAATAGTATTAAAAGTTTAAACTTTGCTGTTATTGAGTTAGGTTTGTATTTAAATACTCATCCAGATGATGAAAGAGCTCTTTGTTTACACAAAGAATATTGTAAACAATTAAAAAATGTAAAAGACAAATATCAAAAAATGTATGGACCTTTAAGCATTTACTTTCCATGTAATAAGTGGAGATGGCTTGAAGAACCATGGCCATGGGAAGGAGGAAATATTTAATATGTGGACTTATAATAAAATATTAGAATATCCAGTTAATATAAAATGCCCAAATGCTAAACTTGCTAAATTTATCATTTCTCAATATGGTGGTCCTGATGGTGAGCTTGCCGCTTCTCTTCGTTATTTATCACAAAAATTTGGTATGCCTGACCAAATTGCAAAGGCTACTTTAAATGATATAGGCACAGAAGAACTAGCCCATTTAGAAATGGTTGGTACTATTGTTCATCAATTAACTGAAGGCTTAAGTATTGAAGAAATTAAAGCTGCTGGTTTAGGTGATTATTACACTGACCATGGTGTAGATATTTATCCTCAATCTGCTGCTGGTGTGCCTTTCTCTGCAAATTGTCTTGCTTGTAAGGGTGACCCAATTGCTAACTTACAAGAAGATTTAGCTGCTGAGCAAAAAGCTAGAGCAACTTATGAAAAATTGATTGATTTATGTGCTGATGATCCTGATGTTGTTGACCCTCTTCGTTTCTTAAGAGAAAGAGAGGTTGTTCACTTTCAAAGATTTGGTGAAGCACTAAGAAATGTTCAAGATAGACTTGCTCAAAGAAGATTTTTTACAAGTGGAATGAATAATCAAAATTGTATGAGTTCTAACACAAACAATACTGATTGTGGTTGTGGAATGTAAATATAATTTAAGTGGCACCTATAAGATGCCACTTAAATTATTCTTTGTTTGTTCTATTAAATGATGGTATTTCTTCCATTACTGTGTTCTTTGCTGTTCTTATTAAAGTTTGGAAAAACTCTATAATCATTTTCTTGCTTTCGTCATCTAAACTTTGATATTTTTTTAGCATTAATCTTACATCTGTAAATAATCTTTCTTTTATTTCTTTGAAACTATTTGCGTCTGTTGTATTTATTATTTCAAATATTGCATCAATTACTATTTCTCTTTGTTTTGGTTCTATTGCTTTTAGCCACTCTTTTATTGTTTTGTCTACAAATTGACTTCCATTTGTTACTTCTGCTAAGCTTACAAGTTTTTTACCTTCAAGTTGCCAACTGTACAAATCATGTTGCATAAGACCTTTTTGAACACTTTGAACAATAGTGTATTTTTCCTCATGGTTAAGTAGTCTTCCTATAACTGATGATTGAGGAATATATGTATGTACTTTGTTTATTGCTTCTTTATATTCATTTGTGTTTGTTATTTCTTCCATAAATCCCGGCCCATCATTATTGTATACATTTATAATTCTGTTTTTTACGAATTTGTTTGCAAATGTAGCAGCATATACTGCAAGGTTTCCACCTTTTGAGTGACCACCTATCCTTATTTTTTGTTTATATTTTTTGGCAATTTCATTTACATATTGTGCTGAATCTTTTTGTGAGGCAATATGTGCTTTAAAGCTCATATTAAAGTCTTCCTTCCAGCCAACTAAGGTATCGTCTGTCCCTCTATATGATACAAATATTGTGTTATCTGGCATTATAACTGTAGCTGCGAAAAATTGTCTTTCTTCTTCTTTATTAAATTTATTTACCAGATTAGTTACAATCATTTTTCCAAACCTTGCAGACCTGCCAAGTAGTGGTATAAGTTTCTTGTCATCTTCCCAGAGTATTCTTAGAATTGTTTGGTCAGCTTGTTCAAATCTTTTTGCGAATTCTTCTATTGTTATTTTTTCATTTTCTTCTGTTAGCTGTTCAAATGGAAAGTAAGATAACCTTGATAAGATTAGTCCATCAATTTCATTGAACTCGTCATTTTTTAATTCTAAGTCTCCTCTCCATTTAACATAGTCACAAACATTTGCCATATATTACTTCATTCCTTTCAACATCAGTCTGCCTTTTCAACAGCCTCACATATCCTACTCATAGTTTCAACACACTCTACTGGATATTCTCCTGTTGCTGTTTCTCCTGATAGCATTACATAGTTTGCCATATCATATACTGCATTTGCTACATCATTTACTTCTGCTCTTGTAGGTCTTGGATTATGTGTCATTGACTCTAGCATTTGAGTAGCTATTATAACTGGCTTTCCTGCTCTGTTACATTTTCTAATAAATTCTTTTTGTCTAATTGGAACTTCCTCCATTGGAATTTCTACACCTAAATCTCCTCTTGCCACCATAATTCCATCAGATACTTCTAGTATTTCATCAAAATTATTTATTCCTTGTCTATTTTCTATTTTAGCTATTACTTTAATTTCTTTTCCATCATTTTCTTGTAATATTTTTTTTATGTTTAATACATCTTGTGCACTTCGTACAAAAGATGCTGCAATGCAGTCAAATCCTGCTTTTATTCCAAACATTATATCTTCAATATCTTTTTCAGTTGGGCTTGGAAGATTTATTTTCATTCCAGGAATATTGATACTTTTAGTATTAGTTAATTTTCCTCCCTCTAATACTTGGCATACAATATCAGTTCCTTTTATTTCAATAACTTTTATTTTTATTAGTCCATCATTTATTAAAATAATTGTACCTGCACTTACCTCATTGTATAAGTTTTTGTAAGTTATTGAAACTTGTTCTTTATTTCCAAGAATATCTTCTGTTTTTAATGTGAATATATCATTTTGATTTAACAAAACTTCTCCATTTTCAAATTTTCCAATTCTAATCTCTGGTCCTTTTGTATCTAGCATTAGAGAAACTTTTTTTCCAACTTTTTCTCTTACTTTTTTAAAGTTTTCTATTCTTTCTTCTTGATCTTGATAGTTTCCATGTGAAAAGTTTATTCTTCCTACATTCATTCCTGCTAAAATAAGTTTTTCTAATACCTCTGGACTATCTACTGCTGGTCCTAAAGTACATATAATTTTTGTTTTTCTCATTTTTAACTCCTTCCGATATATAAAGAGCGCTTATTTTACGCCCTTTTCCTTAGTTATTTTGTAATCCATTTTATTAGATTTAAATTTGCTGAATCTAGTATCATTTCATGTTTTGGCATTACTCTAAATGTATATCCATAGTTTCCACCATTTACTAAATTCACTTTTGCTTTGTATGTATATGTTCTATTTTCTTCGTCACAATCTTCTAATTCCATTGGAATTATTGTAATATCATCTACAGTTCCATTTTCACTTATTCTTCCATAATACACTTGTGCTTCAATGTTATCTTTATCTATATTTGATAACTTGACTTTACATTTTACCTCAATATTATTTCCGGCATCTAATGTAATATTGTCTAAATTATTTTCTTGTGTTATTTCAATGTCATTCCATGTATTTTTTATGCTCTCTTTCCAGTTGTTAAACTCTCCAACTCTACCTAAGTCTGTAAAGTAATTTATATATAGATTGCACAATGGCATATACAGTTTTTCAACATAGTCTTTCAACATTCTAGCTGTGCTGTATCTTCCTCCGTTTGATATTATAGATTCTTTTATGGTATGAATCCATCTTTCTGAAATTCCATTTTCGTCTTTTTCATAATACATTGGAATAATTTTGTTTTCTAATGTATCATATATGCTTTGGCTATCTGCTCTATCTTGTACTTCATAGTCAGAATATTCTAATGATTCCCCTATTTTCCAACCATTTTTAGTGTTATATCCTTCTGCCCACCAGCCATCTAAAATACTAAAATTAATTACTCCATTAACAGCAGCTTTTTGTCCGCTAGTACCAGATGCTTCCATTGGTCTTCTAGGTGTGTTTAACCATATATCTACACCACTTACCAAATATTTTGATATTTCTAGGTTATAGTTTTCTAATAAAAATACTTTACCTTTAAACTGTGGTTTCATTGAAATTTCATGTATATATTTTATTAAATCTTGTCCTTCTTTGTCTGCTGGATGTGCTTTCCCTGCAAAGATAATTTGTACTTTTTGGTTTTTATTATTTAATATTTGTGTAATTCTTTCTAAGTCCTTAAATATCAATGTAGCTCTTTTATATGTTGCAAACCTTCTTGCAAAACCAATTGTCAAAGCATTAGGATCTAGTCCTTCTACTATTTTCATTATTTCATCATAATTATGTCCACATCTTCTTAATCTATTTATTGTGTTTTCTTTAACAACAGATAACATTTTTATTTTGCGCTCTTGATGTGCTTTCCAAAGTTCTTCATTTGGAATATCAGCTATTTTTTTCCATACCTCATTATCATAGATTTTATCTTGCCAATATGGAATTAGGTATTTATTGTATAATTCTTTTAAATATGGTGAAAGCCATGAGCAAGTATGAATTCCATTAGTTACATGTGTAATTGGAGATTCATTTGCAGCAATTTCTGGCCATACTTCTCCAAATAACTCTCTTGAAACTGCGCCATGTAGCTCACTTACTCCATTTTTTTTACCTGCAATTTTTAATGCTAATATTCCCATATTAAAGCCAGTTGTGTCTATTTTGGCATTTGGTTTCATTCCTAATTGGAAAAATTCTTGTTTTGTAATTCCTAGTTTTTCCCAATATCCTTCAAAATATTTTTCTACCAAACTTAATTCAAATATATCATTTCCTGCTGGAACTGGTGTATGTGTTGTAAATACTGTTCTTGATGATACTATATCTCTAGCTATTTTGAATGAAACTTGTTTTTCTTTCATTAAGTTGTATATTAATTCTAATATTAAGAATGAAGAATGCCCTTCGTTCATATGGTATATGGTTGGATTGTATCCTAATGCTTTTAGCATTGCTACACCACCTTGACCAAGTATTATTTCTTGTTGAATTCTCATCTCTCGGTCTCCACCATATAAGGTTTTAGTAATTTCTCTATATTCTGGTATATTTGCATCAATGTCAGAGTCAAGTAAATATAGTTCTATTCTTCCAACATTTACTTTCCATGCTTTTAGATATAACTTTTTTTTTGGAAAATGAAGAGCAACTAATATATCTTTTCCTTCTGAATCCTTTACACTTTCTATAGGTAAATTTGCTATATCTATATCTTTATATTCTGTTTCTTGTGCTCCGCTACCATTTATTGTTTGAGTAAAATATCCATTTTTATATAATAGCCCTATTGCTACTAATGGTATTCCTAAATCACTAGCTGATTTTAAGTGATCTCCTGAAAGTACTCCAAGTCCACCAGAATATATTGGTAATGTTTGATCTAGTCCATATTCAGCTGAAAAATATGCTATTAAATTGTTTTTATTATCTGGATATTTTTTATCAAACCAATTATTTTTACTTTTCATGTAGTCTTCAAAATTTTCTACAACTTTATCATATTTTTTTAGAAAATCTGAATTTTGTGCAGCTTCTTCTAATTTTTCTTGTGTTACTAATTTTAGAAATTTTATAGGATTTTTATTTACTTTCTCCCATAAATCAATATCCATTTCTTTAAATAGTTTTAAAAACTCTGTATTCCATGACCACCAAAGATTGTATCCAATTTCTGATAACTTTTCTATCCTTTTTGGCAGTTGTGGGTTTACTGTAATTCTATTAAATATATACATAATTTCCTCCTTGGTATTTTTCATTTATTATTATCTATTAACTTTTTATTTTTGTCAATTAATTTTAATGTACATCTAAAAATTCTATTTCTTTTTTAGAATATTCTTCTGGTTTTAGTCCTACTTTATTTCTCATTTTATCTAATAATAGTACAATAACTATTGTAAGTATGCACCCTATAACTAGCATTGTATTAGATGCTGTAGTTATTTTTAATAGCCATGATGCTATAAGTGCTACTCCTGCTCTTGCTATACTTTCTATTAAGTTATATGCTGAGGTTATTTTACTTCTCAAAGACGAATTTGTAAAATTGTTCAAATATCTTTTTATTAGAGTATAGAATGCTCCTTTAGCCATGAATTGTATTAAAAATAATATTATTAATATTACTAACGTAGGTTTGAATCCAAAGTTACCTACTACACAAAATCCTACTAATATGCATGAAATTGTTGCTGGTATTGATATTACTGCTAAAGTTTTGTTAGTAAATTTATTATGAATTCTATGTTGATTTTTTGCTGTTATCCCAGATATTATTCCAAGTACAGCAAATATTACTCCAAAATATTGCTCAGGAACTCCTATTTGTTCAAAAGTTCCACTTCTTAAGCTTATTAGCACTCCTAATAAAGCAGCAAAACTAGCTCCAAATGCAAATAAGTATTTTAATCTATCTGATTGCATCATATATTTAAAAGAATGTTTTAAGTTTTTTAAATACTGTTTTGTTGTTAATCTTTCTGTTGTTGATGCTTTAACATCATAGAATTTAAATGACAGTATTGTCGAAAGCACACAACTTATTAGGCACAATATAAATGGCAAATATCCATTTATTATATATAAAAAACCTGCTGCCACAGAAGTTATTGCGTCTGTATAATAGTACCACGCCAAACCTTTGCCATCTATTTTTGAAAATCTTTGTCCTCTTTTTTCATCTTTTGGTAAACTGTCATATAAAATGTTAGTTTCTACAATTCCTTTTATATTAAATGCTAGTGCTGATAAAAATTGTCCTAATACAACAAAAGCAAAGTTTCTTGCAACAATGTAACTTAATACAGAAAATACATTTATACTATTAGCTATAATTAGACTATTTCTTTTTCCTAGTTTTTCAATTAAAGCTGTTAATGGAAGTTGAGTTAATACTTTAAATATTGGATAAAAAGCCTCTGCTAATAAAACTTCTGATGCACTAATTCCTTTTACTTGTGTTAGAAATATAAAGCTTATTGAATAGTAGAACAATAAATCCCATGATAACATTTTATAAATGGGATATATTTTCATATTTTGTTCTTCTTTTGTTCTTTCCATTTTTATCACCATTAGAATTATATCGATAATTCCACTAAGTTGTCAATAAATCTTTGTATAATTTTAAGAAAATTTTAATAGCTTTTTGTTAATATTAGAGTTATAATATATTTGTAAATTAAATATAGGAGCTTTTATGTATGATTAAATTTATTAAAAGAACTTTGCTTTTTATTTTAATTGTTGCCATTTTAGCTGGTGGATTTATTGTTTATCAAGGCCATGAAGTTTATAAAAATGCTTTAGATACAGTTAGTTTGACTGATAAAGTAAAAAAAATAAAAAAAGACAGTAGTTATGTTTCATTAGCTAGTTTGCCTGCTAATTATAAAAATGCTGTGATTTCTGTTGAAGATCATCGTTATTATGATCATGGACCGATTGATATAATTGCCATTGCAAGGGCTACAGTTTCAAATATACGCAATAAAGATTTTTTAGAAGGTGGTAGTACAATTACTCAGCAAGTTGCCAAAAATCTATATTTTATTAGTGCTGATACTAATTCTCTTTACAGAAAAATTGCAGAAATATTTATGGCTTATGACTTAGAAAAAAATTACAAAAAAGATGAAATTTTAGAATTCTATGTTAATACTATTTATTTTGGTGATGGATATTATGGTATTGAGGAAGCTTGTCAAGGTTATTTAGAAAAATCTTCTAGTGACATGACATTATATGAGGCAACTATGATGGCTGGAATTCCAAATGCTCCAAGTGTTTATGCTCCAACTGCCAACCTTGATTTGACTTTAAACAGACAAAGAAAAGTTATTTCTACAATGGTTGAAAATAAGTATTTGACGCAAGGACAAGCAGATGAATTAATTAAAATGCAAGAAAAAGAGGACATTTAAATGTCCTCTTTTTCTTGCATTTTTTGAACCGTCCTCTCTGATTCTGGATTTTCTCCGTATTATTTATGTTTATATAGTAGAAATTTGGAGATTTTATTAACATCTCTAGTTCCATTCTTTTAATTTTCTGTTTCTTGTTTTTTTGCTTCATCTTTTATTAATAATATTTTTTGATTTATGTTATTGTCATCTTTGAAAATTTTTTGAAGCAAGTCTAATTTTGCTTTAGCGTTTACATAATCTTTATTTTCTATTAAATTGTCTACTTCTGTCATAGTATTACTTTTTAGAATATTTTTGTTATTATCAATGTATTTTTTTGCATATTTATAATTATCAACATCTGTTTCAATAACTTTTGAATAGCTTTCTATAGCTTCATATAACTCATTATTTTCTTCCGCCTTTTTTACCCTTCACAAAGTTATCTTTTGAACTCTTTAATTCTTCTAGCTTTTCTTTAATTTCTTTTACTTTATTTGCAAAACTTGATAATTCATTATATCTTTCTATACTTTCAACTGTTTCTTAATAGCTTTTTTCGTTTAATGCAAATTGGTTTAATATCTTATTTTTTAAAAGAACTAGAATAGAAAAAAGAATTAGTTTCAAACTTCATATCTTTTCCTTTAATAGAATATTTGTTCGTTTTATCATGCTTTTAAAAACAAGTCTTTCGACTTGTTTTTGGTGGGCAGAGATGGATTCGAACCATCGTACTCGTACGAGAACAGATTTACAGTCTGCCGCCTTTAGCCACTCGGCCATCTGCCCAAATATTAAATTGTAATACCTAAAGTATTGGTGCGCCATCTAGGATTCGAACCTAGGACCCACCGGTTATGAGCCGGTTGCTCTGACCAACTGAGCTAATGGCGCATTTGTAATGCAAGTCTAAGTATAAAACATTTTATTAAAATTGTCAAGTGATTTATTGATTTTTTTGTTATTTTTTTATTTAAGTTAAATAATTATACTAAAAGTGGCTAGATTTCTCTAACCACTTTTATTACCTATTCTTAATTGTGTTGTTCTCCTCTTCCTTCTGGAAGTGCTGGAACTTGAAGTACGACTTTAATTTTCATAGCATAAGTAATTGCTCTAACAATTTTGCTATTTTTAATTCTTTGCCATAGTGAAGGTTTAACTTCTACTCTAGTTTGTTCAAAGTATGTTTTATCTTCTGGTGCAACTTCTTGTATTTGGTCAAGTACTTCTTCAACTTCATTATCTTCTTGTGGTGCTGGAATTAATTTTAATGCATCTGCTATTTCTATTCCAATATAACTTAGTGCCTTTGATCTGTCTTCAATTCTTTCCATATCTATTTCAATATGTAAGTTTGACTCCAAATTTACTATTCTTGCATTTATTAATTTTACAGCATCTTGGTAATTTTGTGATTTAGATGATTTTGTTCTTCCTATTATTCCTAAAGTGTCTATTATATCTTCTGGAAAATCATTAGAAACTTTTTTTACTGTTTCTTTCCAGTTTTCTTCTTTATTTTCTACCGCATCTAATGTTTCTCTTAATTCAGCTGCTAAAGAAATATTTTTTTCTCTTTGACGAATTAGTTCTTCTATTTTCTTAGTATTTTCTTCAAATTGATTTGTTGCATATTCAACTAACTCATATGCTGCTTTATATACACTCTTTGGAAAATTTTTCTTTTTAGGATACTCAATTAAATATGTTTTTATAGATTCTATTAAATCTTTAAAATATGCGTCTTCTTCTAACTGCACAATTTGCTTTTTGCTGTTTGGATTTATAAGTTTTTGTACCTTATCCATATTTGCTAATATTTTTTCTTCCGTGATAACCATTCTCACGTTTACTATGCCAGATTTAGACATTGTAAACTTCCCTCCTTTATCCTATGTCAATTTTCCTATGCACTAATATTATATACTGATTTATAAAAAACTACAATAGGATTTTTCTTTTTTATTTTTACATTTCTGTTACGATTTTATTACATTATCTTTACAAAGTCAAGGATTTTTTTGTAATATTTTGTATTTTTTTAGTTATTTTTCTTAATTTCCGCATAACGCTTGATTTTCATAGTTGTTGTTTTTTCAAATTCATCATGTTTTATTTCTAAGTTTTTGATTGCCTTGTATGATGTTAGCTTTTTGTTTACTTCTTTAATTTTAGGCCAGATAATATCTTTTATTTGCTCATCTGTTAGTTCATTTCCAATTTTATCTAGATCAGGTATAACCTTTACTGATATAATTAGTTCTTTGTTTGTTGCATCTTTTTCATCTTCTTTGCCATATACCATGCATTCTTTAATTTCTGGTATTTGTGCTAATAGTAATTCTATTTCTTCTGGATAAATATTTTTTCCGTTTTGTGTAACTATTACGTTTTTGCTTCTTCCTGTTATATATAAAAATCCATCTTTATCTAAGTATCCAATATCGCCTGAATGGAACCATCTTTCTCCATTTATTTCTTCAATAACTTCATCTGTTGCTTTTTTGTCTTCGTAATATCCAATCATTAATGTAGGCGTTTTTATTAGTACTTCTCCTTCTCCATTTTCATTTGGTTCGTCAATGCGTATTTCGCCTTTTTCTATTGCTTTACCTGCTGAGCCTATTTTATGTTGATATTCTGGTGTTAGTGCCGCAATTGGTGCTGTTTCTGTTAATCCATATCCTTGTAAGAATGTAATTCCTATGTCTTCTACCCATTTTCCAATTTTCGCATCTATTGGTGCAGCTGCAGATACTATTATTCTTAAATTGCCACCTAAATTTTCATAAATATTTGCAAATACTTTACGTTTAATATCTGCTCCTACAACTTTAAGTGCATTAGTTACATGTATCATTGATGTAACTAATCCATCTTTATGTGCTTTTTTTATGCTTGCATTTATTTTTTTGTATAAATTTTCTATTAATAAAGGAACTGCTATTAATACACTAGGTTTTGTTTCTAACATATTTTGAACTATGTGTTTTAGTCCTTGGCATACTGCAATTGAGCTTCCCCACGCCATTGGCAACAGAAATCCAATTGTTGATTCATATGTATGATGTAATGGCAATACTGAAAAGAATCTATCTTCTGGATATACTCTTGCATATGCTGTTGCAGCATTTATATTTTCTGCAAGGTTTCTACTTGTTAACATAACTCCTTTTGCATTTGATGTAGTACCTGATGTAAATAATAATACTTTGAATTCATCTGGGTTAGTTTCTATTTTTGAAAAGCTGTCATCTCCGCAGTTGATAAATTTATTGCCTTCATCTATTAAATAATTCATTCCTACTGTTCTGTCCTTTATTTCTTCTTTTGAATACATTTTTATGAAATATTTAATTTGTGGAAATTTGTCCATTATCTTTTTTACTGAGTCAGCTTTTTTCTCTGAATAAATTATTGCATCTGCCTTTGATCTTTTTACTATATTCTCTAATTCATTTTCTGGTAATTCTTTGTCTGTTGGAATTGCTATTGCATCTCCACAAAGTAGTGTAACATAAGATACATACCAATCATATGTTGTTTCACTTAATATCATTATTCTTGGTTTGTTTGTTAAATTTAGCACTTTGTTTAAAGCTGTTCCAAATCCAATTACATCTTTTCCAAATTGTTCATATGAAATTTCTTTGTACTTACCCTTTGCATCAAATTTTTCTAGTATAAATTCTTTGTTTGCATATGTTTTTGTTGAATATTCAAATATTTCTTTTATACTGTTATAATTGGTGGCTATATATTCTTTTTTATCTTTTTTCTTTATCTCTTCTTTTGATTTTTCTTTAGTCTCATAGTCCATGTTTATTTCTTCAATTTCTGATATGTCTTTCATTTTAAATTTTGGAAATTTAAAATTTGGCACTTTAAAGTCTCTTAATCCTCTCATTTTTTATTCACTCCTATTTAAAACATATGATTATTATACAATTTTATCCATATTTTTGCAAGTTTTTAGACTAAATATTTGTATGTGTAATTAGTTTTATGCTTATTTCTTTAAAAAATTTCAAGAATTATAATTCTTGAAATTTTTACATTATTTTCGTTTTCTATCTAATAAATCTAAATTGTCTAGCGCTTTTCCTGTTCCAAGCGCTACGCATGATACAGCGTCTTGCGCAACCATTACATTCAATCCAAATTGTTCTTGTAAAAGTTTGTCTAGTCCATCTATTAGGCATCCTCCACCTGTCATGTATATTCCTCTGTCACTAATGTCTGCTGCAAGTTCTGGTGGTGTTTTTTCTAATACACTATGAACTGCATCTATCACTTGCATTGCAGGTTCTATTAGTGCTTCTAGCATTTCACTTGAACGTACTGTTATTGTTTTTGGAAGCCCTGTTGCTAAATCTCTTCCTCTAACATCCATTTCCATATCTTGAATTTTTGGGTACACACATCCAATATTTATTTTTAATTCTTCGGCTGTTCTTTCTCCTATAATTATATTGTATTTTCTTTTAATGTATCTTACTATCGCCTCATCAAATTTGTCACCTGCTATCTTTAATGAAGTGCTAACTACTGATCCACCTAATGATATAACTGCTATATCTGTTGTTCCTCCACCAATATCTACTACCATATTTCCGCATGGTTTAGATATATCAATTCCTGCTCCTATAGCTGCTGCGATTGGTTCTTCAATTAAGTATACTTTTCTCGCACCTGCTTGTGATGCTGCATCTATAACTGCTTTCTTTTCTACCTCTGTTACTTGTGATGGTATACAAATCATAATTCTTGGTGCAAATATGAATTTGCCACAAACACGATTTATAAAATATTTAAGCATTTTTTCTGTTACGGTATAATTTGAAATCACGCCATCTCTTAATGGTCTTGTTGCTACTATATTTCCTGGTGTTCTTCCTAACATTCTTCTTGCTTCTTTTCCTACCGCTAGTACTTCTCCATTATTGTTATCAACTGCAACTACAGAAGGCTCTCTTAGTACTATTCCTTTACCTTTAGCATAGGCAATTACGGTTGCTGTACCTAAATCTATTCCTATATCTTGTCCATACTTAAACATTTAAATCTTTCCTTTCAATAAACCATATTTCATTTTTATTACGATTTCATTACAATTATATTACAAAGTAGTTAAAATAGCAATCTATTTTCTAATATTTTAATAAAAAAATAGAATATGTTATTACATACTCTATTTTTCCATATTTTACTTAATTTATACAAATAAACGTCCTAAAAGTAATAATTGTAATATTCCAGCTGGTCCAAATGCTGGTGTAAAGTTTAGCTCTTCTGGTGTTGCCTTTAGCAAGTCATCATCTGCCGCTATTGAAATTTTTACGTTGTTTACATTATCATATTTAAATCCTAGTTCAAATTGTTTTTCTTCGCCTACTTCTAAGCTATCTATTTTTAAGTATTTAGTTCCTACGTTTACATTTCTTGGTGTATAAAAGTCAAATCTTATGTATTTATCTATAATTTTTTCTTGTGTAGTATTTTTAATAGTACCTTTTACATTTCCATTTACATTTGATGCTTCTGCTACGCTTATTGTTACTTGTGGTGCTTTCATATTTACTTCATATTTTTCCATTGGTTGATATAATGACTTAGTGTATAGGTAGATCATTATATCTGAAAATACGAAAACTGTTATGAATAATAGTAAGTAACACAAAAATACTTTCATTCTAGGTCTACTATTATATATCCATATTGATAAATAATCGCTCATATATACTCCTCTTTCTTTATTTTATAGTTTTCTAAATACACCTGCTACTTTTCCTAAAATTTCACATGTTGGTACAATTATTGGGTCCATTGTACTATTTTGTGGTTGTAACCTAATATGGTCTTTTTCTTTGTAAAATGTTTTTACTGTTGCTTCATCTCCAATTAATGCTACAACTATTTCTCCATTTATTGCTGTGTTTTGTTTTTTTACTAAAATATAGTCTCCATTTAAAATTCCTGCTTCTATCATGCTTTCGCCACGAACTGTAAGCATAAAGCTTTCACTATTTCCAACGAAATCAATTGGAATAGGAAATGTATCTGTAATATTTTCTACAGCTAAAATTGGTTCTCCAGCTGTTATTTTACCAATAACAGGTACTTCTACCATTTCTCTACCTGTATAATAGTTTTTGTCTTCATGTTTCTTTACTGGTTCTCCATCTCCACCTTTTAATAGACGTAAAGTTCTACCTTTTTGGTCTTCTTTTTTGATATAGCCTTTTTCAGATAATTTTGCTAAGTATCCATGTACTGTTGCTGTTGATTTTAGCCCTACTGCTTTTCCTATTTCTCTTACAGATGGCGCATATCCATTTTCTGCTACTTGTTTTTGAATGAATTTTAATATTGCTTTTTCTCTTTTATTTATTGCCATTGGGTCTTTTTTTCTAGCCAAAATAACATCACTCCTTATTTATTTTTTATTGGTTAATATATCCAATTTATGTGTCCTTCTATATAATAACACACAAACAAAAAAATGTCAAACAAATATTTGACATTTTTTTATATTCTTATGCTGTTTCTGTTTTTTTAGTTGTTGTTTGCCTTTTTGCTTTTACTTGTTTTGTTTCTGGCACTTCCCTGTTATTGTTTATAATAATCTTTGGAGGTTCTCCATTATCAACAGTTGCTTTAGTTATTATACATTTTTCTATTTTAGGATTAGATGGAATTTCAAACATTATGTCTCTCATAATTTCTTCTATAATAGAACGTAAACCTCTAGCTCCTGTTTTTCTTTCTATTGCTTTGTCTACTATAGCCTCTAAAGCTTCTTTTTCAAATTCAAGTTCAACATTGTCTAGTTTAAATAGTTTTTGATATTGTTTTACTAATGCATTTTTAGGTTTTGTTACAATGTCTATTAAAGCTTCTCTGTCTAGTTCTTGTAATGTTGCTATAATTGGTAATCTACCTACAAATTCTGGTATTAAACCAAATTTTAATAAATCTTGTGGTAGTAATTGTTCAAATACTTTGTATTTGTCTATGTCTTTGTTGCTTTCTATTTTTGCACCAAAGCCTATTGATTTTTGACCAATTCTATCTTTTACTATTTTTTCAAGTCCTTCAAATGCTCCACCACAAATAAATAATATATTTGATGTATCTATTTGTATAAATTCTTGGTGTGGGTGTTTTCTGCCACCTTGTGGTGGTACAGATGCAACAGTTCCTTCTACAATTTTTAATAATGCTTGTTGTACACCTTCTCCACTAACATCTCTTGTGATTGATGGATTTTCTGATTTCCTTGAAATTTTATCAATTTCGTCAATATATATAATTCCTCTTTCAGCTTTTTCAATATCATAATCTGCTGCTTGAATAAGCTTTAATAAGATGTTTTCTACGTCTTCTCCAACATACCCTGCTTCAGTTAATGTTGTTGCATCAGCAATTGCAAAAGGTACTTGCAAGATTTTTGCCAATGTTTGTGCTAATAAAGTTTTACC
>CAKOVG010000001.1 GCA_934121875.1 uncultured Clostridia bacterium | reverse complement strand
CAAAATAAAAAAATAGTGGTGGTGAAAAAATATACTAAAAAAGATGGAACAAAGGTACATGAACATAGACGTTCAACTCCAAATTAAAAATATTAAAGAATAAGTGTAATGCTTATTCTTTTTTATTATAAAAAGAAAAATTGGAAAAAATTTGCTTTGTTCGCTTGGTTTTTGCGAACAAACGTTGTATGCTATTTGTCGTAGGAAATGAGATAGCAGAAATGTTGTGGTTACCACTTTCGATACTCGATGCATTCGAGAGCAAGAAAGTGGGTGTTTATGGGATTTATATTATTTTTAATATATACTTTTGGATTTTCACTAACTGTAAACATAGCCTTATTGTGTATTATATACATAATGTGGACCAATAAACAATAAAAAACAACACATTCTGCTTTGGTCGGTGGAAATGTGTTGTTAAAACTTTTATAGTGGAAACCACATTTTCTGTGGCTCTCATTTTCTACTTATATTATATACACATTAAACAGATTTGTCAAACTTATTGACTAATAATTCCATGAAATATATAATTAACATAGAAAAAATAAGGAGGACTAATAATGTTAATTGAAGTTCCAGAAAAAGTCACTAAAAAAATAGTAGTAAAAAGAGATGGAAAAAAAGTCGAATTTGACGGTGCAAAAATTGCACTTGCTATTCAAAAAGGTTTTGGAGATATTGTAGGAAATGAAGATCCTAAAACAGCTAAATATAATGAAACAGATGTAAATAAAGTATATAGTAAAGTTTTAGGTAGAATAGAAAAAATAGATTCTGATAAAATAAAGATTGAAGAGATTCAAGACTTGATAGAAGAAGAATTAAAGAACTTAGGCTATCAGGATGTTTATGGAGCTTTTGCAAGTTATCGTGAAAAAAGAGCCCAATCAAGACAGTTGTTTTTTGATGAAAAAAAGCAACATAAATTTCTAAAAGCATTGGAAAACTTAGGATTAAAGTCAGCCAATGTAGAAGAAAATAAAAAGGATAGAAACAATGATAATGAAACAACCATGGGAAATATGTTTCAATATGCAAGTACAATTTCAAGACAATTTGCAATAACATATTTAATGAAAAAGAAATTTTCAGAAGCACATGAAAATGGAGACATATATATTCATGGAATGAATTTTATTCCAACAGGTACAACAAGTTCATGTCAAATAGATATAAGCAAATTATATGATGATGGTTTTTATGTAGGAAATAACTATATAAAAGAGCCAAGTGGAATAATAGCATATTCAAACCTAGCAACCGTTGCAATACAAGCAAATCAAAATGATCAATATGGTGAACAAAGTATACCATCATTTGACTATTATATGGCACAAGGAGTCCTTAAAACATTTAAAAAGCAATTGAAACAATTGATTTTTGACTTTTTAGAGTTGACAGACTTTGATAAATTCATTGCTATAAATGGAATTGAAAGAGAAATAGAAAAAATAAATACTATTGACTTTGAACCAAGTATATTTGATAAATATTGTAGAGAGTCTGAGGAGCTTAAAAGAATGTTTAAAATTGCATATAACAAGGCAATTGAAAAAACTAAAAAATTAACAGACCAAGCAATGGAATCATTTATATATGATTTAAACACAATACATTCAAGAGCAGGGAATAGGCTACCATTTTCTTGTATTAACTTTGGAACAGACACATCACCAGAAGGCAGAATGGTAACCAAATCAATATTAATTGCAATTAACAATGGTCTTGGAAATGGTGAACAATGTACATTTCCAGTAGCAATTTTTAAAGTGAAAACTGGAACAAACTATAACGAGGAAGACGCAAATTATGATTTGTTTGAGCTAGCATGTGAAGTATCTACTAAAAGAAAAAATATTAACTTTTCTTTCCTAGATGCAGAATTTAATATAGATGATTACAAACAAGGAGACTATGACACAGAAGTTGCATATACAGGAACAGGAAATAGAGTGTTAGAAAATGTAATTGATTCAAATAAAGCAGTATCAGTGGGGAGAGGAACATTATCAACAACTTCAATAAACTTACCTAGATTAGGAATAAAACATGGAATTATTTCAAGTGATAAAGCAGACGAAAAGGGATTTTTTACTGAGTTAGAAGAAAAATTAGATTTAGTAAAAGACCAACTCCTAGAAAGATATGAAATACAATGTAAGAAAAATACATATAACTTTCCATTTTTATTAGAACAAAATGTATGGATAGACAGTGAAAAATTAAAAGATAATGATAATTTGAAAAAAGCACTAAAACATGGTGTTTTGAATATAGGTTTTAGTGGATTAGCAGAATGTTTAAAAGCATTGACAGGAGAACATCAAGGAGAGTCAAAAGAGGCACAAAAATTAGGCATTAAAATAGTAGAATTTATGAGAAAGAAATGTGACGAATACTCTGAAAAATACAACTTGAACTTTAATTTGGTTGCAACACCAAAAGAAGAAATATCAAATAAATTTATAAAATTAGACCAAGCTATTTATGGAAAATTAAAAGGTATAACAGACAAAAATCATTACACAAACTCTTTCCATATTCCAGAAGAATATAGAATTTATTCAGAAGATAAAATTAAAATTGAAGCACAATATCATAGTTTGACAAATGGAGGGCATATTGCAATTGTGCAAATAAAAAATGGGAATACAAAAGATGTTATAAATGTTGTAAAAACCATGAAAGAAAATGGAATAGGCTATGGAATGATAGTTAATATGGAGAAGTAAAAATGGATGAATTTAATGAAGAACAAGCAGAAAATAGAGATTATGTTTTAAGTATGGTAAAACAAGATGGAAAATTATTAGATTTAGCCTCTGAACGATTACAAGATGACGAAGAAATTGTAATGGAAGCGGTTAAACAAAATCCTATATCTTTGGAATTTGCAAGTAGTAGATTAAAAGATAATGCAGAAATAGTAATGGAATCAGTATCAAGAGTTGGTTGGACAGCATGTTATGCAAGTGAAAAACTAAGGGCAAATAAAGAAATTATGTTATCAGGACTAAAAATAAATGGCCAGATTTTATACTATGTATCAAAAGAATTAAGAGACGACAAAGAAACTGTTTTAACAGCAGTAACAAATAAAGGATTAATATTAAAGTATGCAAGTAATAGATTAAGACATGATAAAGATGTAGTATTAGCAGCGATAAAACAAGATAAAAGAGCGAAGGAATATATTGCATCAGAAGAACTAAAAAATGATGAAGACATACAATTGATATTAAATCCACCACAGGAGAGTTAGAAACAAAATTAAAAAAATAGAATAATTTAAATATAAACATCAAACAATAAGTAATGGTGATTGAAATGAAAATATCATGGCTTAAATATGAGCAAGATAAAAAAAGTTTTCGATTACCAGAAGCCTTAGGTTTTGATGTTTTTTATTTGTCAGATTTAGAACAAACAGATAATAAAATGAAGGAACTAATAAAAAACGATTATGACACAATAGTTATATCAAATGAGGTTGCTGGTTTTTCAGAAGATATTATAAAAAAATATCAAAAGAGTAAAGACATAAAAATAGTAATTTCTTTAGATAAAGACTAATAAAAATAGAGTATGAAAAATATGAATTATACTTTTGTGTGTATTGGAACAAATAAAATAATAGCAGATTCATTTGGACCTAGAGTTGGAAACAAACTTGAACAGGCCTTTTATTCAAGCCCAGAAATAAGTGTTTATGGAACAATGAAAAGTCCAATACATTTAAAAAATGCTACCTATTTTTTAAAGAAACTAGAAAATAAAAATCAAGTTATTTTAATTGATTCTGCTATTGGAAATAAAGAAGAGATAGGAAATACTTATGTAAATAGAGGTGGAATGGAAATAGGCAAAGCATTTAATTCAAGTATACATTTTCCTGCCAGCATAAATATAAAAACTGTAATTGGAACAAAAGAATATATGCCAAATTATAGTGTTAATGCAATAGAAAAATTGGCAAATGAAGTTGCTAGTAAAATTATCAAAATTGTTTTTGAATTACCTGTATAAAAAATTATAAAATGGAAAAAATTGAGATATAAACATAAGGAAGGATAAAAAGATATGAATACAGGTAATTTAAAAAATATTGTGGTGTTAAAAGATTTGCCATCTAATTTAGTAGAAGAAGCAATAGTTGTGTTAAAAGAAAATCAAAAAATACCCAAATTAGAACCTGCGTCATCAGACAAAAAAGAAAGTAACTCTGAGCCACAGAAAATTAAGAATTCTAAGGATTATATAATTAAAGAAGCACAAATGCTAATTTCAGAATATATTTCAAAAGTTGAAAGTAAAAATAAAAAAGAAAATCAGTCAATACAAAAACTAAATAAAAAATGTAAAAGGTTAAAAATAGTAAATCAAGCCTTAATAGTTGGATTAGTAATTAGCATTTTAATAAATTTCATATTTTAAGAATAAAGCACTTTTTCCTCACATATAAATGAAACATAAACCACAAAGGAAGAGGTGTATTTTTTGGAAAGAACATTATCACAAGAAGAAAGAATAAGAAGAGCAGAAGAAATATACTATCGCAGAAAATTTAATAATAGTGATGTTAGAATGCCTAGTTCTCAGGTAAGAGATAAAACTGAAAAAAGGCAGTTTTCTTTGTATAGAAAAATGGCTATACAAATATTATTATGTGTGCTAATTTATTTGGTCTTTTCTTTAATAAAAGAAGCAAATTATTTATTTTCTGAAAATGTAATAAACAAAACAAAGGAATTTCTAAGTAAAGATATAAATTTTGAAGTTATATCTTCAAGTATAAATGAATTTTGGCAGAATAATAAAGAAAAATTTAGTATTTTTTCAAATAGAGAAGAGCAAAACACAGAAAACACTAATAATGAGCAAAATACAAATGTTGAAAACAATGAACAAAATATAGAAAATAATGTGCAAAATACAGAAACTAATATAGCTCAAAATGAACAAACAAATAATGAAGCCATAGGAATAGGTGGGGCAAGCTCCACAGAAAATAATCAAGTTGATGAAAACACTAAAAAAAGTCAAATGGAAATTGATGCTGAATACATTAAAAAAAATTTTGAATTGCAATTGCCTGTAAAAGCGAAGGTAACCTCTCCTTATGGAAAAAGAGAAGCAGATGAAATTGTATCTGAAAACCATTCGGGAATAGATTTAGGGGTAATTGATGGGACAACAGTGCTAGCTGCAATGGAAGGAACAGCTACGGTAGTGTCAAATGAAGGAGAATATGGCACACATATTAAAATTGTAAATAAAGATGTCACAACTATTTATGCACATTGCAGTAAGATTTTAGTTAAGAAAGGAACTAAAATTAAAAAAGGACAAAAAATAGCTTTATCAGGAAATACTGGAAATACTACTGGTCCACATTTGCATTTTGAAATTAGAAGGAATGAACGAACTGTTAACCCAGCTCTAATACTAAATTTTTAAAATAATCAGCATCTTGCGTTGTCAAAAGTCATAAAAACAATAGAAATGATGGGAGTAATATGAAAACTTTTCTTCGTTCCATCCCAGCATCGCAAGAAGATGTAACAAAAATTTTTTACAAACATTAATAATGATTTGAAAAAAATTAGTAACATCTTCTAGCTTGCTGATCCCCACAGCCTCACTACGAAAAGTATTATATTACTCTCATCACCGTTAGAATATATTTTTTTAATATGAGGAGTGGAAGATGAGCATAAAAATTGATTTAAAAATTTTTTTATTTGCAATTATATTTTGGTTTACTAAGCAAATTGAAATATATGCATTGTTAATGATATTAGCACTAATACATGAAAGTGGACATCTTGTATGTGGAATATGCCTAGGGCTAAAGCCAAGTAGCATAAAAATAACGCCAGTAGGATTTCAAATACTATTTAAAAATTACATACAAGACTATAACACAAAAGTACAAAAAGGTAATGCAGTTTGTATAAATAAAATAGCAATTGCATTTGCAGGGCCATTAGTAAACATATTTATTGCAATAATTGTTTTTTTTATTCCACAAAATATGGTAACACCAAAAGAAACTTTAATATATGCAAACTTAATGCTTGCAATATTTAATTTGCTACCAATATATCCTTTAGATGGTGGAAGAATACTAAAAGAAATAGTAGCAATTAGGAAGCGGAAGAAAAGCTTCTTATGAGAAAATAAATAAAATATCAAGAATGACTGTAATTATATTAACAATTATAACATCAATATCAATTCTATACATACACAACATTGCATTTGTAATAATACTTACATATTTATGGTATCTAAGCATACAAAATGAGAAAACATATACACTAAAAAAGAAAGTATATGAAAACATACAAAAACAAGAAAATTTTACTCAACCTCTTGAAATTTATGGAAAATCATAGTATAATAATAACGTTAATAAGGAAAAAATTCCTTACTTGCAATTTATTTGCAGGTTATACCCATGAGGAGGTGAATATAATGAACAAATACGAGAGTGTTGTCATTATTGATCCAGCTGTAGAAGAAGAGAAAGTTAAAGAACTATCTCAAAAATTTACAGACATAATCAATAATGATGGAAAAGTTGAAAAAGTTGAAGAACTTGGTAAAAAAAGACTAGCTTATGAAGTAAAGAAAAACAGAGAAGGTTACTATGTTGTTATCAACTTCGAAGCAAATCCAGACTTAATTTCTGAACTAGAAAGAAATTACAGAATTATGGATGAAGTAATAAAATTCATTACAGTAAGAGCAGAATAATTTAAAATGTGAGGTGTAAAAATGAACAAAGTAATTTTAATGGGGCGCTTAACAAGAGATCCAGAAGTAAGATACACACAAACAAACAACACATTAGTAGCTTCTTTTAGTTTAGCAGTTAATCGTAGATTTACTAGACCAGGAGAAGAAAGACAAGCAGATTTTATCAATATAGTTGCATGGAGCAAACTTGGTGAATTCTGTAGCAAATATTTTAAAAAAGGTCAACAAGTTGGTATAATAGGAAGAATACAAACAAGAACTTGGGATGATGAACAAGGTCAAAAACGTTACATAACAGAAGTAATAGCAGAAGAAGCATATTTTGCAGATAGCAAAAGAGAGGGAGATGGGGCAGCAAGTAATTTTGACGCAACATTTGGAACAATGCCTTCTACAGACTCTAGTTCAGATTTCGAAATCTCTTCAGGAGATGACCTACCATTTTAATTAGAATAGGGGGAAAGAAAAATGGCAGACAAAAAGAACAATAAAAGAAATATGAGAAACAACGATGAAGATTATAATCCTAAATTTAGAAAAGCAAGAAAAAAAGTATGCCCACTATGTGCAGATAAAAACTTAAAATTAGATTATAAAAATGCAGACCAATTGAGAAAATTCATCAATGAAAAAGGAAAAATACTTCCAAGAAGAGCAACTGGTGCATGTGCAATTCATCAAAGAGACATCACACTAGCTGTTAAAAGAGCTAGACAAATAGCTGTATTACCATACACAGCAGAATAACATTAAATACACTCGAAAGAGTGTATTTTTTCTTGCCTTAAAAAGGGTGACTTTGGGTGACTTTTGGGACGGAGTCAAAAAGCACCTTTTTTATTTTTAATTGCAACTAATAAATAAAACTAATAATTGGGTGCTTTTTGACCCCGTCCCCAAAGTCACCCTTAAGTTATCTTTTTTTGTTTAAACTTGTAGCAGATAGGGAATAATTTCAATAAAATAATATAGAAAATTAGGAGAATATTATGAAAATTGGAGTTGCCTTATCTGGTGGTGGGATACGTGGAATTGCACATGCTGGAGTTTTAAAAGCTTTAAAAGAAAATAATATAAAAGTTGATATAATAGGAGGGACAAGTGCAGGAGGAATGGTAGCAAGCCTGTATGCTATGGGCATTGAACCTGAACAAATACATGAACTATTTAAAAAATATGCTAAAGAAATAATAGGAACAAAACATTTGCCAATTGTTTCTAAGTTATTGCATTTCTCTTTTAGCAAAAAGATAACACTAACAGGTTTTAACAATGGAGAAGCAATCGAAAAAATATATGATAAAATAGCCAAAGAGCAAGATATAGAAAGAATAAGTCAAATACAAATGCCTTTGGTAATTCCAACTGTAGATATTATGAATCCAAAAGAATATGTATTTACCAACAATATTCCAATAAATGCAGAGGATAAAAGCAAATACATAAAAGACATAACAGTTGGAAAGGCAGTAAGAGCTAGTAGTAGTTTTCCAGCAGTATTTATGCCTTGTAGAATAAAAGATTATGCATTTATGGATGGTGGGGTATTAGATAATGTGCCAGTACAAGAGGTAAGAAATCAAGGAGCAGAAAAAGTTTTAGCTGTGAAATTTGATGCGGATCAAATAGAAAAAGACAGTAATATAATGGACATTGCTATGAAGACGATTGATATTATGGGAAGTAAAATATCTGAAGAAGGGCTAAAAACTAGTGATTATGTTTTAAATGTATATACAGATAAAGTTGGACTATTAGATATTGAAAAACTAGACAAATGCTATGAATATGGGTACCAAAGTGTAATTAAAAATTTAGATGCAATAAAAAAGGCTCTATATTAACTAGAGCCTTAATTCTATTCTTTAATTTCTTCTAAAGCTTTTTTGGTAAATAGTGAATAAACAAATATTCCTAGTCCAAAAACTACAGTAAATATTGAAATATATCCACCGATAAATGGTACTTTTTGTAGTAACCATAATACTGCAACTGAAGCAATAGAAAGTAGTATAAATTTAGTTTTAGTTTTATTTTTTAACTTATCTGCAAAATAGTTTCCAATTGCCATACCAAACATAGCTATAGTAATTGAAAGCACTAAAAGATATACAGTAATTAAAGCTAGGCTAACATAAGCAAAAAATCCAGTAAGTGCTAAAATTATTGATACTACAGGAGTGAACACTATTGCACCAATACCAATTAATGCTACTATAAATGGTTTTTTTGTCATACTATAAGTAGCTTTTTTTGCAAAGTTTGGTGTAACAAATGTAGCTAAAATAATAACTAAAGAAGAATATAAAACTACCATAAAGAATCCATAGATATAGCTTGAAATCATGCTAGAAACTGACTTTTCTTCAATTTCTACTTTTGAAAAATCAACTTTTCCAACAACAGCACCTTCAGGAATGACTGCTTCTTGTTTGGCACTATATTTTAAATCTCTACCAACTACATTTTTAGAACCTTCTGCAAAGGTAATAGAATCAACTGACAAATTTGCGTCACTTCCAACTTTTCCTTCTAAGGTTGCGTTGCTACAAGTTAAGTTCAAATTTCTTACAACAACACCAGTGCTAGATAGCGTGAATGTTTTTGCAAAGGCATAAACATCATTAACTTTTCCAGAAATAGTCATGTCTTGAGTAAGAGCAAATACATTCCCACTTACTTGAGCTTGATTATGAATAACTAAAGAGTTTGCAAGTACAAATAAATCTCCATTTACATAACCAGAAATTGTAACTTTTTTACCAAAAACAAAAGAATTACCGTTAACATAGCCTTCAATAGAAATATCATCGTTTCCAGCGTAAACATCATTGTTAGTGTTTAGAATAGATGTAATCTTCGATTTTTCTAAATTGCCAGAAGTAACAGCAAAATCATCTGAAGTAGTAGTTAATGAATCAGTGGCAATACAAACAGATGAGAAAATTATTAGTAATGCGAAACATAATGTTATAATTTTAAATGTTATCTTCATAATAAAAAAACCTCCTTTTAAATTTGATATAAATATATACCAAAAAAAGGAGATTGTCAACTATTTATGCGACTTACACAAATTTTTGATACAACAATTTTCGCAATCTGGTCTTTGAGCCTTGCAAATATTTCTTCCATGCCAAATTAAAATGTGGTTAGCATCAGCATAATATTTTTTAGGAAAAAGTTTCAACAAATCTTGTTCTATTTTTTCAGGTTCTTTTGCATTAGAAAAACCAATACGATTTGAAAGCCTTTTTGCATGTGTATCAACTGCTATACCTTGAGGATTATTAAAAGCTTCAAGCATTATTACATTAGCACTTTTTCTACCAACACCAGGAATAGACATTAACTCTTTCATAGTTTTAGGTACTTCTCCATTAAAAGTAGTTAAAATTTTTTGTGATGCAAGTTTTAAATTTTTAGCCTTATTTTTATAAAAACCACAAGAATGAATTAAATTTTCAATATCCTCTAATGGCATATCTGCAAAAGATTGAGGAGTATTATACTTCGGAAAAAATTCGGCAGTTACCTTATTTACTCTCTCATCAGTACATTGAGCAGAAAGCATTACAGATACCATCATTTCAAATGGAGAGCTGAAATCTAAACTACATTTTGCATCTGGATATTGCTTTTTTAATAATTCAAAAATTTCTACAGCTTTTTGTTTGTTCATAAAATCCTCCAATAAATACATTAAAACATAAAACTACAAAAGTTTCAATAAATGACAACATAAAATGGTAACAGATAAGTAAAAAAATAATATAATATACAAAAGGGTGGGAGGTAATTTACATATGTTATGTGCATTGAAAAAAACATTAGGTGTATGCCTTATAGGTTTGGGACTTGGAATATTGCTTGTATTATTACTTCCAATATCAGGCTGGCTATTTACTATTGGACTGGTAATTGTAATTGTTGGTCTAATGTGGTTATCTTGTTAAAAAGGAGAGTGAATAATAAATGACTATTGTTGTAAAAAAAGTTCCAAAATGCTTAAGAGGAATTGTAAAATTATTATTTGGTATAAAAGAAAAATGATACGAAAAAAGAGGCTATTTATATAGCCTTTTTATCTATTTTATAACTCTTTTAACTAAGCTCTAGCAACTTTTCCAGAACGTAAGCATTTTGTACAAGCATGAATTGTTTGAGTTTCTCCATTAACAACAGCTTTTACTCTTCTTAAATTTGGTTTAAAAGTTCTAGTTGTTCTTCTACTAATATGAGAACGGGCAATACTTAATTTATTTCCGTGAGCTAATGATTTTCCACAAATATCACATTTTGCCATTGAACTGCACCTCCTACGTGAAATCTAAAATTGACTAAGTATAAGTTTAACACATATTCAAAAAAAATACAAGTGTTTTACGAAAATTTTCATAAATTCTGCCACTGAAATGAAAAATCTTGAAGTATATTACTAAATAATTAAGTCCTTAATTACCTTGCTAGCTAAAATTAGCCCAGCTACAGAAGGCACGAAACTAATACTAGCAGGTGTAATTTTATTATCTTTATCAAAGCGATTAGGTTCTTCCTTAGAATACACTACATTTAAATGTTTAATTCCTCGTTTGCTAAGTTCTTTTCTCATAACCTTAGCCAAAGGACATACTGAAGTTTTGCTAATATCTTCAATTTCAAACTTAGTAGGGTCTAGTTTATTTCCTGTACCCATAGAACAAATAATAGGAATATTCCTTTTATTGCATTCTTCAACTAAATTTATTTTAGATGTAACGCAATCAATTGCATCTACTACATAATCAAATTGTGTGCTTAAAATTTCTTCTGCATGAGAAGCATCATAAAACACTTGAAAAGTAGTTACATTCAAATTAGGATTTATTTTAAGCAACCTTCCTTTTTCAACTTCAACCTTAGGTTTACCAATAGTAGTAGTATCTGCAATAAGTTGTCGGTTTATATTTGTAATATCAACAACATCTTTGTCAATTAAAGTAAGGCTACCAATTCCACTACGAGCCAAAGCCTCAATTACATATGAACCAACACCACCACAACCAAATACTGCAACATGTGCTTGTACTAATTTATTTACATTATCTTTACCAATTAAATATTCTGTTCTATTAAGCCAATTATCCATTTCAATACCTCTTATATTTATTTAATAAAAATATTATAACACTAAATAACTATCAACACAACACAAACAAAAATTTGCAAAAATACTTGCAAATTTTTTATTTTATGATAAAATATTTGTGAAGTGAGAGGAGAACAAGTATGTTAGCATATATTAAGGGAATTTTAGAAATAAAAACAAAAGGATATATAGTAGTAGAAGCAGGAGGGTTAGGCTATAAAATATTCATGCCAGAATCAACAATTGCTAATACTGGAAATATAGGAGATAAAGTTCAAATTTATACGTTTATGAGAGTTAGGGAAGATGATGTTAGTTTATATGGCTTTTTAACAAATGAAGAATTAAGAATGTTTGAACTCTTATTAAGTGTTGGTGGAATAGGAGCAAAAGGTGCATTAGGAATATTATCAAATATTGCACCATCTCAATTTGCTTTAGCAGTTATATCAAATGATGTGGCAATATTAAAAAAGGTACCAGGAATAGGACCTAAAACAGCACAAAGAGCAATATTGGAATTGAAGGATAAATTAAAAAAAGAGCAAGAGATTTCAATTGCAGAAGGAGAAGAAACTACAAATATAGAGCAAGTTATTAAAGAAGATGAAAAGGTATCAGAAGCAATAAGTGCGTTGCAAGTACTAGGTTATAGTAAACGAGAAATAGTAGACGCATTACAGAATGTAGAAGTGACATCTCTATCAGTAGAAGACATTATTAAAAAGGGACTAGCTAACTTAGCAAAAAAATTATAATATTTAGAGTAGGCACAGCGACTTTGACATATATTTTTTCGTGCTTTAGTCGAGAAAATATATATTCAAAGTGCAAGCGACGTGCCGGATAGATTAAAATAGAGATAAAAGGAGCTTTGAATAATGGACATGAGTAAACCACTTGCCTATAGAATGAGTCCAAAAACATTAGATGACTATGTAGGGCAAGAACATATTTTAGGCAAAGATAAAATTTTATATCGTACAATAAAAGCAGATAGATTATCTAGCATTATACTATGGGGACCTCCGGGCTGTGGAAAAACCTCACTTGCTAGAGTTATTAGTAATACAACAAAATGTAAATTTCTAAAAATAAATGCAGTAACATCAGGTATATCAGACATAAAAAATGCAGTTGAAACAGCACAAAATGCCTTGCTAAACCCATCTGGCAAATGTATTTTATTTATAGATGAGATACATCGCTTTAATAAATTACAACAAGATGCATTACTTCCTTATGTAGAAAATGGAACTATAATACTAATAGGAGCTACAACAGAAAATCCATATTTTGAAGTAAATAAAGCTTTAATATCAAGGTCAATGGTATTTCATTTGCAACCATTAACAGATGAAGATATATTTAAAGTACTAAAAAAATCTTTAACTTCTGAAGATGGATTAGGAAGCTACAACATAAAAATAGAAGACAAAACTCTAAAAAAACTTGCAATAACTTCAGGAGGAGATGTAAGAACAGCTTTAAATGGATTAGAAGTTGCAGTATTAACAACACAAATAGATTCAAATGGCATAATAAACATTACAGATGATATTTTAAAAGAATGTGTGCAAACTAGAAAAGCTGTATTTGATAAAAAAGGCGATAATCACTATGATAATATTAGTGCATTTATAAAATCAATGCGTGGAAGTGATGTAGATGCTGCATTATTTTATTTAGCCAGAGCATTAAATGCAGGAGAAGATCCTGTGTTTATGGCGAGAAGAATAGTAATTGCTGCAGCAGAAGATGTTGGAATGGCAAATCCAAATGCTTTAGTAGTTGCAACATCTGCTATGCAAGCTGTGACTATGGTGGGAATGCCAGAAGCCAGAATTATTTTAGCAGAAGCAACAGTATATGTAGCAACTTCTAAAAAATCAAATGCTGCTTATTTAGGAATTAATAAAGCATTAGCAGATGTAGCAAATAAAGATACAGGTACTATACCAATGCACATTAGAAATGCTCCAGCAGAAGGAATGTCAAAAGAAGGTTATGGTGTGGGATATAAATATCCGCATGATTATCCAAATCATTGGGTAGAACAACAATATTTACCAGATAAAATGTTAGGAACAAAATATTATATAAAAGATGATACAGTGGAATAGAAAATCATAAAATAAGGTCCCCAACTATAAAAACAGCTGGGGATTTACTCTAATTTAATATAAACTAATGGTAAAAAATTGACAAACAAAAAGATATCTCATTTTCAAGATATCTTTTTAAAATTTATTTTTTGTCTTTAACAACTTCTGTAATAGCACCTAAGCTACTTAATGTGCTTGTTGCTTCAAATGGAATAAACACTTTATTAGCATCTCCATTAGCAACTTCTTTTAAAGTTTCTAAAGATTTTAATTGAACTAATTTTTCATCTGGCTTAGCTTTCATCATAGCATCATAAACCATTTGAATTTCTTGAGCTTTAGCTTCAGCTACTTGTTTAATTGCTTCAGCTTCACCGGCAGCTCTTCTAATTTTAGATTCTTTTTCAGCTTCAGCCTCTAAAATAGCAGCCTCTTTTTTACCTTCTGCTAAAGTAATAGCAGATTGTCTTTCTCCTTCAGCTTGTAAGATTAAAGCTCTTTTATTTCTCTCAGCATTCATTTGTTTTTCCATTGCGTCTCTAATGTCAGCTGGTGGAGTAATATCTTTAATTTCAACTCTGTCTACTTTACAACCCCATTGATCTGTTGCTTCATCAAGAATAACTCTTAATTTATCATTAATAGCATCTCTTGAACTAAATGTATCGTCTAAGTCCATTTTACCAACAATATCACGAATTGTAGTAATTGCTAGGTATTCAATACCTTTCTTTAAATTTTGAATTTCATAAACTGCTCTTGCAGGATCTGTAATTTTGTAGAATACTACAGTATCAATAGTAATAGTAACGTTATCTTGAGTAATAACACCTTGTGGTGGAATATCCATAGTTTGTTGTTTTAAGCTTACTACACTACGTACATGGTCTACAAAAGGAATAATAATTGTAAGACCAGCATCCGCTACCTTATGAAATTTACCAAGTCTTTCAATAATAAATACTTCAGACTGTTTTACTATTTTAATTGTATTAAATGCAATAATTAAAATAATAACTAATAATGCGATTAAAACCCACATCATAATAAAAAACCTCCTTAAAATATATAATAAATATTAATACCTAAACTTTTTGTTCAACTTTAGAGTCAGATGTAACAACTGCCTTAACACCATCAATACTCAAAACTGAAACTTCAGTACCTTCGCTAATAACTGCCTCTCCATTAGATTTAGCAGACCAGACTTGACCATCAACCTTAATTTGACCAACTCCTAGAGTTGAATTAATTTCTTTAACAACAATAGCTTTTTTTCCAATAATAGAAAAAGCATTAGTAGTTAAATTATTATCAGCTTTTCCAAGTTTTTTAGCTAAAGGTCTTGTACATAAAATAAATAAAGCAGAAGTAACTACAAACACAGCTGTTTGAATAATTAAGTTATCTGTAAAAAAGCTAGTAACCATAGCACATAAGCTACCTAAACTTAACCAAAAGATTAAAAAGCCTACAGTTGCTATCTCAGCAATAACAAAAATACCAGCTAAAATTAACCAAACATACCACATAAAATTAATCTCCTTTAAATTTATAACATCTATATTATACTATATTCTCAAGCAAAATGGAATATGTTTTTGAAAAAAATGTAATCTCTTGTCAAATTTTATTTTTTATGATATAACATTAAACAAGTGAGCAATTTACTGAATAATATATCATATGAGGTGGGATAGAATGAAAGAAAAAGCTATTTCAATATTAAAAAAATATCATCAAGAGCATATATTAGAATACAATTTAAGTGAAAAGCAACAACAAGAACTAGAAAAACAAATATTAAGTATAGATTTTGAACAATTACAAAATTTATATGAAAGCACAAAACAAGAAAAAGTCATAGAAGAAAAAAAGATTGAACAAATTCCATATACAGATAAAGAAAAAATGTCAAAAGAACAAGAACAAGAACTCGCAAACATTGGAACAGAAATTATAAAACAAGGTCACTATGCAGTTATAACAATGGCAGGTGGTCAAGGAACAAGGCTTGGACACAAAGGACCAAAAGGTACATATGCCTTAGATACTGTAAATGGTAAAAAATATATATTTGAAATAATTATAGACAGATTAAAAAAGGCAAAGGAAGAATATGGAGTTACAATACCTTGGTATATAATGACTAGCAAAGACAATCATAATGAAACAGTTTTATTTCTAGAAAATAATAATTACTTTGGGTATGAAAAAGATAAGGTTAAATTTTTTAAACAAGGCGAATTACCTTTAATAGATACTCAAGAAAGAGTAATATTAGACGAGAATGCTAGAATAAAAGAAGCAGCAGACGGAAATGGTGGAATTTATGAAGCATTTGCAAAATCAGGTTTATTAGCTGAGCTAAAACAAAATCAAATAGACTGGATATTTATAAGTGGAATTGATAATATATTATCAAACTTTGTAGATCCAATTTTATTAGGTTTAACAATTAAAGAAAACAATGTAATTGCCTCAAAGTCAGTTGCAAAAACTAACCCAAAAGAAAAAGTAGGAGTATTTTGCAAAATGAATGGCAAACCTAAAATAATTGAATATATTGATTTACCAGAAGAAATGGCAGAAGAATTAGACGAAAATGGAGAATTAATGTATGGAGAGGTTAATATAGGTACATACTTATATAACAGAAATGTTTTAGAAAACTTAGCAGATGCTAAATTACCATATCATGCGGCATTTAAAAAGTCAGGTTATCTAAATGTAAATGGAAAATTTATAGAACCTGATGAACCAAATGTATTTAAATTTGAGACCTTCATATTTGATGTATTTACAAGATATAACAGTATGACAATAATGAGGGTAAAAAGAGAAAACGAGTTTGCACCAGTAAAAAATCGTACAGGAAATGACAGCCCAGAAACAGCTGTTAAATTATATAATGAAAAATATAAATAAAGGAGAAAGTTTATTATGGAAAATGTAATAGGTTTAGTAATGGCAGCAGGAACAGATGACAGAATGAAATCAAAAAAATCAAAATTAGCACAAGAGTTATATGGAAAGGCAGTTATTAAAAGAGTTGTTGACAGTATGAAGAAAGCTGGAATAGAAGATGTTGCAGTTATTGTTGGAGAAAACAGAGAAGAAATAGAAGGAATTTTAAAAGATGAGGTTACATATTTAGAACAAAAAGGTTGTTTAGGAACAGGTCACGCAATTATGCAGGCAACAAATTACTTAGAGAGTAAAAACGGTAGAGTTGTAATTGCAAATGGAAATATACCATTGATTACACCAGAAACTATTAAAGAAATTGTAGAAAAATCTGAGGAGGAAAATGAAGCAGCTACAATACTTACAGGTATTATAAGTGAACCAACAGGATATGGTAGAGTTATTAGAGTAAATAATAAAATTACAGAAATTATAGAAGAAAAAGAACTATCAGAAGAAGAAAAGAAAAGATTAGAAGTAAATGCAGGAGTATATTGCTTTGAAATTTCAGAAATAGTTAAAGTTATTGGAACTTTAAAGAAGAATAGTATGGGACTATACTATTTAACAGATGTAATTAAAATGTTAGTTGCATCTGGCAAAAAAATTGGAGGAGTTTTAGTAGAAGACAATACAGAAATTTTAAGCCTTAACACGAAAATTCAATTAGAAATGCTAACAAGAATTTTAAGAATAAAAATCAACACAATGCATATGAACAATGGTGTAACAATAGAAGATATTAACACAACATATATTTACGAAGATGTAAAAATTGGAATGGACACAGTAATTCATCCAAACACAACTATTAAATCAGGTGTTGTAATTGGGGAAGACTGCAACATAGGACCAAATGCATATATTCGTGAAGGATGCAAATTGGCAGACAAAGTAAAAGTTGGAAGTTTTGTAGAAATTAAAAAAGCAATTATTGCAGAAGGTTCAAAAGTACCACACTTATCATACATGGGAGACTGTGAGATAGGAACAAAATGTAATATTGGTTGTGGAACAATTACATGTAATTATGACGGAAAAAATAAACACAAAACAAAAATTGGAGACAACTGTTTTATAGGATCAAATGTAAACTTAGTGGCACCTGTAACTTTAGGAGACCATGTTTTAGTTGCAGCAGGTTCAACAATTACTCAAGATGTGCCATCAGAAGCCTTGAGTATTGCTAGAGAAAGACAAACTAACAAAGAAGAATGGAATAAGGGAAAATAGAAATAAAGGCTTTTGCATTTGCAAAAGCCTTTTACTTTAATATTGTTGTTCACCAGGTATAAAGTAATCTACAACACCATATACTAGTGCACCAACTATTGCGGCCATCCAAGAAACAGTATAACCTGCAACAAAGTATTGTGTTACATATAATACCATAGCAGAAAGAACAAAACCTACAAAACCTTTACCAAAAGAACTAGCATGTAAACCAGTAAATTTAGTAATTAAATAGTCGATAACTGTAAGTACAATTGCTGCAGCGGCTAAAGCCCAAAAGTTACTAATGTTAAAACCAGGTGTAAAAAATGCTGTAATAGCAAGAACTATGGCTGCAGTAATTAATCTACCAATTATTTGCCAAGTGGTACTTTTAGTATTAGATCTTGTATTTGTATTTTCGTTTGACATGTCTAAACCTCCTTAATTTTAAAATAAGTTACATGGTTTGCTAATTTTATTATTTACTTAAAAACAAAAATTATTCAAACAATGAATATTTTTTTTTATTTTAGCTCAAAATTATATTAAAAACTTATGAAAGGATTAAAAAAATGATAATTACTTTAATAAGAACTATTGTATTATACATACTCGTTTTAGTAGTTATGAGGTTAATGGGAAAAAGAGAAATAGGACAATTACAGCCATTTGAACTTGCAATTTCAATTATGATAGCCGATTTAGCTTCAATACCTATGACAGATGTTGGAATACCAATTACAAATGGAATTATACCAATCTTAGGACTTTTAGTAATGCACTTAGTAATTTCTATTATAAACATCAAAAGCATACGAGGAAGAGAAATTTTGTGTGGAAGACCAACAATACTAATATATAGAGGAAAGATAGACGAAAAAGCTTTAAAAAAAGAAAGATTTACTATAAATGAGTTAGAAGAAAGATTAAGAGGAAACAATGTTGTAAATTTAGGAGATGTTGAATATGCAATATTAGAAACAAGTGGGCAAGTAACTGTCATTCAAAAACCTAACAAACGCACAACAACGCCAGAAGATTTTAATATTGAGCCAGATTATGAAGGTTTACCATATGATTTAGTAATAGACGGAAAAATGTTAAATGAAAATTTAAGAAAAATTGGTAAAAATGAAATATGGCTAAAAAAACAAGTGGAGAAATTTAATATGACACCACACGAAGCCTTAATAGTGACTTATGATGGAAAGGGACAAATTTTCTGTCAGAAAAAAGAAAAATAGAGGAGAAATATGTATAAGGAATTAGTTATTATAATTATAATAATAGTGCTAGTTATAGCAGGAAATATTATAACTCAAAACAATACAAATAAAACAGTTAAGACAATGAATGAAGAACTTAATACTTTTAAAAATGAAATTTCGAATGAAAATGTAAAAAAACATGAAGCTCAAAATCACATAAGTAAAATAAATGATATATGGGACGAAAAGTCAGAAACTTTAGCTTATTATATAGAACATGATGAGCTCGAAAAAGTAAGCACAGAACTTACAAAATTGAAAGCTGAGGTAGAAACAGAAAGTTATGACTTAGCAATAAAAGATTTAAATAACTGCATATTTATACTAGAGCACATAAAAGACAAATCTACACTGAAAATAGTAAATATATTTTAAATATTATTGTAATATCCTGCAGGTTGCTTTACTATAAATTCAGCAGCTTTCAAGGCTCCTTCGGCAAAAATACTGCGAGAATAAGCTGTGTGCCTAACCTCAAAACATTCATTATCATTAAAAAATATTACACTGTGTTCACCAACAATATTACCACCACGAATACTAGAAAATCCAATTTCATTTGGATTTCTTTTTTCATGTTTTTGCATTCTATTAAATTCATAATAATACTTATTATCATTTGCCTCTTGAATAGCATTAGCAAGAGCTAATGCAGTTCCACTAGGACTGTCTACTTTTCTATTATGATGTGTTTCTACAATTTCAATTTCAGAATTTGGAAGCTTTTGAGAAAGATTACTTACAATATCCTTCATTAAGGCAATTTCATAAGACATATTTGCAGACTGAAAGATAGCAATATGCTTAGAAGCGTCTAAAATTTTAGTTTGCTGTTCTTTAGTAAAACCAGTAGTAGCAATTACAAGCGCAATATTTTTTAATATAGCAAAATCTAAAATACCAATAGTGGCTTCAGGAGTTGAAAAATCAATAATAACATTAGGAAGTTCAAAAATATTGTTAAAATCATTGTAAATAGGGTATGAAAGGTTATGCATACATTTTCTGTTAAGACCACCTAACAAATGCATATTTGGATGTAGATTTATCAACTTTGCAACTTCACTACCCATTTTTCCATTAATACCATTTACCAAAACCTTAATCATAAAAACCTCCAACAACTTTGGGTGACTTTTGGGACGGGGTCAAAAATCACCTTTTTTTAAATTAACAATGACTTTTAACTCCGTCCCAAGGAATCATAATTTAATATATTCAATCAAATTTATATTATTCTAAAAACAATTAAACTTAAAAATACATAAGCATATTTATAGAATTTTTTTGTATGTAAAATGCCTCTAATATGTTTAAAAGTTTCAACTAAAGCACTATACTTATCTGCAAAAGTAACTACAACAGTTTCTTTGTAATGTGGAAATTTAATAGTAACTGGCCACATATGATTAACAATTACATCTTTTTCTATATCATTCAAATTAAAAATTTCAGTAGCATTTTTTAATGCAATTTTAGGATGCATAAAAGCATGCTGTCCTTTCCAACTTTTGTCTTCTCTAATATGAGTGTGCCAGTCATATAGAAATAAATCATGAAGCATTGCACCACGAGTGGCAGAAACATAGTCTAGGTTTAACTTTTTGCAAACTATATAGGTATAATATGCAACCTGCATACAGTGCTTATAGCAAGAAGTGTGTGCATGTTGATTATATATTTTCATTTCTTGAACCTTAACATTTTTAACTAAATCATTTATAATAGTGAAAAACTCTTCTAAAGAGGTGTTTTCAACTATTAAATCTTTTGTTGTCATAAAGCAAATTCCCCTTTTTAAAAACTCTATTTTAATTATATCATATAGTACCACAAAATGATACTAATTTAATAGAATTTTAATAAATTAACAAAAATTAACATTAAATTAACTTGAATCTTTGTAATTCTTTTTTTAGATTTTTCTGACCTTCTAATGACATAGGAACTAAAGGTAAACGAATTTGCATACCATCATATCCCATCATAGATAGTGCTGATTTTACTGGTATAGGGTTAGTTTCACTAAATAAAGTATTTATAAGAGAAATTGCTTCTATTTGCGAATCTTTTGCCAAAGTATAATTACCACTCAAATAATCAAAAACCATATTATGCACAAACGTAGGTGCAATATTTGAAAGAACAGAAATAACACCAATTCCACCTAAAGATAAAATAGGAAGAATTTGATCATCGTTACCAGAGTAAATATTTAAATTGTCGCCACATAAACTAACAATTTTAGCTATTTGCGAAATGTTACCACTTGCTTCTTTTATAGCAACAATGTTAGTAATTTTAGATAGTTCTACACAAGTTTCAGGTTCTATATTTAGACCTGTTCTACTAGGTACATTATATAAAATAATTGGCAGAGAAGTATTTTTTGCAATCTCAGAATAATGCATAATTAAGCCACTTTGAGTAGTTTTGTTGTAATATGGCGTAACAAGCAGTAAGCCATCCACACCAACACTTTCAAGGTATTGGCTAAACTCAATTACATCTTTTGTATTGTTACCACCAGCTCCAACAATAATAGGAATTTGCCTATGTACATTGTCAATTGTAAATTTAACAACTTGCTTTTTTTCTTCTAAAGTCATTGTAGTTGCCTCGCCAGTTGTTCCAAGAATAATAAGGGCATCAGCACCTTGCTGAATTTGAAAATCAATAAGAGTTTTTAGAGTATCAAAGTCAACCCCATATTCATTAAAAGGAGTAACCAAAGCGGTACCACAACCAATAAATAAATTTTTTTTCACAGTAATACCTCCACAAATATTTTGATATATTATATGAATAAAAAAAATAAAAGTTAATTTTTTATAGTATAATAAAATGTAACAAAAATGGATAGTGTATTGTATGGTGCGTAAATATAGAAAATTTGAAATAATCAAAAAACACTTGATTTTACCATAAATTGGTGCTAAAATATAGAGCATAAAAATAAAACCAACAAAAAAGCAAAGTAGGTAAAAGGCAATGTAGTTTTAGAGAGTAGGGCTGGTGGAAACCTATACTATACTTTTACAGAAATTTCACTTTTTTAGGTCTTTTTTTGAAACAAAGTAGAAAAAAGCGGTTGCAACGTTAAAGCTATAATAAGGTTAATTATAATAATTAATAAATTTAGGTGGTACCACGAATCCGTTTCGTCCTATATAGGGCAAAACGGATTTTTTGTATTAACCGGAAAGGAAGTTATATGCAAGAAAAAATTGCTAAAATTAAGGAGAATGCACTAAACGAAATAAATGGTGCAAAAAATGCAAAAGAATTAGATGAAGTAAGAGTTAAATATTTAGGAAAAAAAGGTGAGCTTACTTTAATACTAAGAGGAATGGGAGGTCTTTCACAAGAAGAAAGACCAATTATTGGTAGTTTAGTAAACCAAATAAGGGACGAATTGGAAGCTGAAATAGAAGAAGGAGAAAAACATTTTGCAGATTTAGAAATACAAAATAGATTGGTAAGTGAAAACATAGATGTTACAATGCCAAGTAAAAAGATAAGTTTGGGAAGTGTACACCCAATAACACAAATTATCAAAGATGTAGAAGAAATATTTATTGGTATGGGATATGAAATTGCAAATGGACCAGAAATAGAACTTGCTACATACAATTTTGATAAATTGAATACACCACCAGACCACCCAGCAAGAGATATACAAGACACATTTTATATTACTGATGACATAGTACTTCGTTCACAAACATCACCAGTACAAGCAAGGGTAATGGAAAGCCAAAAGCCACCAATAAAAATAATTTGCCCAGGCGCAGTATATCGTTCAGACAGTGTAGATGCAACACATTCACCAGTATTTCATCAAATTGAAGGATTAGTAATTGACAAAAATATATCAATGGCTGATTTAAAAGGAACACTAGATATGTTTGCTAAAAAATGTTTGGGAGAAAAAACACAAATTAGGTTTAGACCACACCATTTCCCATTTACAGAACCAAGTGCAGAAGCTGATGTATCATGCTTTGTATGTGGAGGAAAAGGATGTAGAGTATGTAAAGGAGAAGGTTGGATAGAACTTTTAGGTTGTGGAATGGTACACCCAAATGTACTTAGAAACTGTGGAATTGACCCAGAAGAATATTCAGGATTTGCCTTTGGATTTGGCGTAGAAAGAATTGCAATGGCCAAATTTGGAATTGATGATATGCGTTTGTTGTATGAAAATGATGTAAGATTCTTAAAACAATTTTAAGTTTAATTGAAAAAGAAAGGATGATATAAATGAAAGCAAGTATAGAATGGCTAAAAGAATATACAAACATAAATGTTACTGCTAAAGAATTAGCAGACAAATTAACAATGACAGGGTCTAAGGTAGAAACAATAGAAGAACAAGGGGCTGATATTCAAAATGTTGTTGTTGGAAAGATTCTTGAAATCAAGCCACATGAAGATTCAGACCATTTAGTAATAACTAAAGTAGATATAAAAACAGAGGTATTACAAATAGTAACTGGAGCAAAAAATATTAATGTTGGAAATATAGTTCCAATAGCAAAAGATGGAGCAAAGCTTCCAGGTGGAGTAGAAATAAAAACAGGAAAATTAAGAGGCGTAGACTCTTGTGGAATGATGTGTTCTGTAGGAGAGTTAGGGTTAGATATTAATAATTATCCAAATCAAATTGAAGATGGAATAATGATATTAGACAAAAAAATGGAAGAAAAGATAGGAGAAGATATAAAAGATGTACTAGGAATAAATCAAACTGTAATAGACTTTGAAATTACTCCCAATAGACCAGACTGCTTATCAATAGAAGGCTTGGGAAGAGAAGTAGCAGTAACATTAGATGAGCCTTTTAAAGCACCACGCAAAAATATAGATGAAATGCAAGTTGAAAATAAAGACAATGTAGAGGGAATAACTGTTGAAATTACAGCACCAGATCTATGCTATAGATATATTGCTAGGGTAGTAAAAAATGTAAAAATTGCATCATCTCCAGATTGGATGGTAAAGAGACTAAATAGTTGTGGTGTAAGAGCAATAAATAACATAGTAGATATTACAAACTATGTTATGATAGAAATGGGCCAACCAATGCATGCTTTTGATATAAACTCAATTAATGGAAAGCATATTACAGTTAGAAGAGCTGAAAAAGGCGAAAAGATAATTACGTTAGATGACCAAGAAAGAGAGCTAAATGAAAATATGCTAGTTATTGCAGACTCTAAAAAACCAGTAGCTATTGCAGGTGTTATGGGTGGTCAAAATTCAGAGATAGAAGAAAATACTCAAACAGTAGTATTTGAATCAGCAGTATTTAATGGAGGAAGTGTTAGAAAAACAGCAAAAGCAGTAGGATTAAGAACAGAGGCATCTAGCCGTTATGAAAAGGGATTATCTCCAGAAAATGCTATAAGAGCAGTAAATAGAGCAGTAGAATTAGTAGAATTAATTGGCGCAGGAAAAGCAGTAGAAGGAAAAGTTGATGTGTACCCAGTGAAACAAAAAGTAAATAATATTCCGTTAAATGTAGAAAGAATAAATTCCTTAATAGGAATAAATTTATCAAAGCAAGAAATGATAAAAATTTTAGAAAAATTAGATATGAAAGTTGAAAATGATATAATAACTCCACCATATTTTAGACAAGATGTTGAACAACTTGCAGATGTTGCAGAAGAAGTTTTAAGATTTTATGGGTATGACAAATTAGGTACTACATTAATAAATGCAGAAACTACCTTAGGTGGAAGAAATAAAGAACAAAAAATATCTGATGAAATTTCAAAATTTTTAGTTAATACTGGGCTATCAGAAATTTGCACATTTGGATTTTTAAGCGAAAAAGATTTAGCTAAATGCAACATTACAGGAGATAATATATACTTAAAAGAAGCTGTAAGAATACAAAATCCACTTAGTGAAGACTATAATTTAATGAAAACAACATCTGTACCTACAATGATGCAAATGCTTGCAAATAATAACAATTACAAAAACAAAAATGTAAAATTGTTTGATTTATCAAGAATATACCAAAATAAGAATGAAACAATTGAAAACGGAGAATTACCTTTAGAAAGCAATATTTTGACAATTGGTATGTATAGTGATTCAGAAGATTTTTATACATTAAAAGGAACAGTAGAAAATTTAATAGAACTAGCAGGTGTTTCTAGATTCGACATTAAAAAAGAAAAAGAAAATGCAATGTATCATCCAGGTAGATGTGCTAACTTCGTAGTTGGAAATGACGTAATTGCAACATTTGGAGAGGCTAATCCACTACTTACAAAAAATTATGATATAACTCAAAGAGTATTACTAGCAGAAGTTAATTTGGATAAACTTACAAAATATGCAAGAAAAAATAAAAAATATGCTCAAATTATAAAATTTCCAGCAATAGAAAGAGATATTGCAATGGTTGTAAATGAAAATACTGAAGTTGGAGAAATTGAAAAGATTATTCAAAAGAAAGCAAAGAAAAACTTGGAAGAAGCTAAACTATTTGATGTTTATAGAAGTGAAAAACTTGGAGAAAATAAAAAGAGTGTTGCATATAGTTTGAAATTTAGAGTTCCAGATAGAACATTAAAAGATGAAGAAGTAAATGGAATTATGAAAGAAATAATTGCAGAACTTGAAAAAAATTTAGGAGCAGAATTAAGAAAATAACTAAAAAAGTGGCTTAAATATAAGCCACTTTTTTAAAACTTTTCAATCCATTTATTTAATATATTTGTAGCAATTTCTTTAGTAATGCCATTTTTATCAAATAAAGGGTTGTATTCAACTAAATCAGCTGATTTTATAATATCACTATACTTAGTAATTTCATCTGCCAACAAATAGGTTTCATCTAAGTTTATTCCGTTTTTTGCAGGAATAGAAACTCCTGGTGCAACTTCAGGATCTATTAAATCTAAATCTAGGCTGATATGAACACCATTAGTTCCATTTGAAGCAATAGCAAAAGCTTTTTTACAGATTTCTTCAACTCCATATTTTTTAATATCTTCTGTAGAAAATACAGTAACACCTGCATCTAAAACATTTCCCCATTCCCAAGGGTCAATATCTCTGCCACCAACAATAACTGTATTCTTAGGGTTATAAAAAGGACCACTGTGAAAATCTGCTAAAATATTTTTTTCATAATTTGTAACGACTGCCAAAGGTAAACCATGTAAATTACCAGTAACAGAAGTAGGATATGTATTAAAGTCAGCATGAGAATCAAACCAAATAATTCCCATATTTTTGTGTTCCTTAATAGATGCTAAACTAGAACCAATTGCAACAATATGGTCTCCACCTACAAGTAAAGGAAAACTCCCATTTTGTATAATACTGCGAGTAGTATTATACAATTCTTCATTAAAATCATTAATACCGTCTAAGTTCCTTTTTTCATTTTTTGAATCTAAGGCTTTTACAGCTAAAACTAAATTATGCATCTTCTCATAATACGCTTTTTTTTCATCTTCACTCATAGAATGTTCAAAATGTATTTCATGCATATCTAGTAAAAGTGAATTAAAATTATTTACAAAACTGTTAATATCTTTTCCAGAACAAGAAACACATGATTTTATTTCTTCATGTTTTTTTCTACTTTTTAATACATAATTTTTAGAAATGTTACTTGATTTTAAGCCTTGAGTTAAAGCTTGGGCTCCAAGTTCAGCACCGTCAATTTTTAAACCTAAATCAGTGCAAGCACTAATAATTGATATATCTTTCATTCTAAAATTCCTTTCCATTTGTTTTAATAATTATAATCATTAAATATCAGAATTTAAACAAAAAACATTATAACAATAAAAAAGTAAAAAGTCTAGTATTTTTTATTTAATTTCAACAATAGTCACTCCCATTTCTCCTTCACCAAATGTACCTATACGAAAACTCTTAACATGAGGGTGAGTCTTTAAAAATGAATGTACTCCTTCACGAAGTCTACCAGTGCCTTTTCCATGTACAATTCTAACAGGCGAAATGTTTGCTGTTGCACAGTTGTCCAAATATTTGTCAATAACATATAAAGCCTCATCTACATTTTGACCAATAACATTTATTTCTGGAGAAATAGTTTTTGCTTTAGACTCTTTATTAGTTGTAACCTTTCCAGTTGACTTGAAATTAGATTTATTATTAAAACTTTTCCTTAAATCAGAAAGCTTAATATTCATTTTCATACTTCCAACCTGTACTTGAACTTCATTTGATTTATTAACTTTTTCTCCAACTACAAAACCAGTCGTGCCAAGAGAAACAATATACACACTTAAACCATCTACAATATCATTTGAATTTAGTTGCTCAAAGTTATCAGTTTGTTCGCTATAGTGAACAGAGTTTAAATTTTTTAGTGTATCATTTAATTTGTTTCGTAAATTATTAGCTTGTTTTAAATCAGGAGAACTATTAAGAGAATGAATTATTTCAGTAGCCTCCTCTTTTGCAGAAAGTATAATATCTCTTGCTTCAAGTCTAGCATCTTCTAACATCTGAGCTTTTTTGGCTAATACATCATCTTGCTTTTGTTCTAAATTTTTTCTTATAATTTCTATTTGCCTTAAATTCTTTTCTGTTTCGTCTTTTTGTTTTTCAATTTTTAATTTATTATCATATATGCTTTTTAATAATTCCTCAATAGAAACTTTATCTTCTTTTAAATGGCTATTTGCAACATTTAAAATATTGTCATTTAAACCAAGCCTTTTGCTAATAGCAAAAGCGTTACTTTTACCAGGAATACCAATTAATAGCTTATATGTAGGTTTTAAATTATCTATATCAAATTCAAAACTTGCATTTTCAAAGCCAGAAGTAACTAAAGCAAATTCTTTTAATTCTTGATAATGAGTAGTGCAACATACTAAGCTACCAATATCCTTTAAATAGCTTAAAATGCTAATTGCCAATGCAGCACCTTCTAAAGGGTCTGTACCAGAACCAAGCTCATCTAATAAAACTAAGCTATTGCTATCAGCCATATTAGTAATTTTTACAATATTCCTCATATGTGCAGAAAATGTACTAAGCGATTCTTGAATACTTTGCTCATCGCCAATATCAGCAAAAATATTTGAAAATACACATATACTACTGCTTTCACTACAAGGAATAGGAATACCAGAATATGCCATAAGTAATAGCAAACCAACAGTTTTTAAAGCAACAGTTTTACCACCAGTATTTGGACCAGTAATTAAAAGAGAAATATATTCTCTTCCTAAGCTAATATCAATAGGAACAACTACATCTTTAGCAATTAAAGGGTGTCTTGCTTTAAATAAGTCTATAAATTTTTCATTATTTAAACAAGGAACAGTGGCCATACTATCAATACCTAAATTAGCCTTAGCAAAAATTAAATCAATACTAGCAATAAGGTTTAAATTGTTTTTTAGTTCGTTGCTATATTCATAAAGTGAAGAAGTTAGTAAATGAAGAATTTTTTCAATTTCTAATTCTTCTTCAATTTTTATATGACCAATTTTGTTATTTATTTCAAATACACTTGTAGGCTCAATATATAAAGTAGATCCACTACTAGAAGTGTCATGAATAAAGCCTTTTATATAACTTCTATATTCTTCTTTTACAGGAATAACATATCTATTATTACGAATAGTAACTATTGGTTCCATTATGTACTTGGCATAAGTACTAGAATGAATATAACTATTTAATTTATCCTTAATATCCTGTTCATAATTTTTTCTGTTTCTACGTAAACTAGAAAGTTTATTAGAAGCATTGTCAGCAACAGTATTTTCATCAATAAGTTTATTAAAAATATTTTTTTCAATTAAAGGGTTAGAATACAAAAAGCTGAAATACTTTTCTAAAATGTCAAAAGAAAAAGCAGTATTCTCATAAAAATATTCTTTTAGTTCTCTAGCCATTTTTAAAAGCATAGCAAGATTGAGTAATCCTTTTATAGATAGAGTTTGATTACTTTCTAAAACTTTAATATATTTTTCCAATTCTTCTGTTTCATAAAAAGGTGGAATACCTTTTTGGTGCAAAAGTATATCAGCTTGAGTAGTTTCATTAAGTAAAAGTTCCACTTTTTTAAAAGAAAATTGAGGACGTAAATTTTTACATAAATTTTTGCCTAAATAAGTTTTGCAATATTTATTTAAGCATTCAATAATTTTATCATATTCTAATTTATTTAATAACGTTTCCATAATTACCTCGCACAAATATTATGCCATAAAATTAAGTAAAAAACAAGGTATATAGATAATAAAAAGATTGTGAATAATGTGTGAAAAATTAAAAGGTGTACTTGACATTTTATATAAATGGGTATAAAGTATTAGCAGTCTTGATTAAAGAGTGCTAATTTAAACATGAAAAAGAAAGAAGGCGTATCAAAAAAATTCTAAAAAATAAAAATTAGCATATAATAAGATAATTAATAAGGAGGTAATTTTCATGTTGAAACCAATTGGAGACAGAATTGTTGTTAAAATGTTAGAAAAAGAAGAAACAACTAAAAGTGGAATTATTTTAGCTGGAAAATCAGAGGAAAAATCTCAAATAGCTGAGGTTATAAAAGTAGGAGATGGAACAAATTCAGAAGGTAAAAAAGTTGAAATAGCTATAAAAGAAGGAGATAAAGTAGTTTTAAACCAATATGCAGGAACTACTGTTAAAATTGATGGAGAAGAATTAATTATAGTTAAATATAATGATATATTAGCTATAGTTGAATAGAGAGGAGATAATCAAAATGTCAAAAGAAATTAAATTTGGTGAAGATGCCAGAAAAAGCCTATTAAACGGTGTAAATAAATTAGCAGATACTGTGAAAGTAACATTAGGTCCAAAAGGAAGAAATGTTGTGCTAGATAAAAAATTTGGAGCACCACTAATTACAAATGATGGTGTAACAATTGCTAAAGAAATAGAATTAGATGACCCATTTGAAAATATGGGAGCACAAATAGTAAAAGAAGTATCTATAAAAACAAATGATGTAGCTGGAGATGGAACAACAACAGCTATGGTATTAGCACAAAATATGATTCGCGAAGGTGTAAAAAACGTAGCAGCTGGTGGAGATCCAATGGCTATAAAAAGAGGTATGGACAAAGCTGTAGTTTCAGCAGTAGATGCTTTAAAAGAAATTAGTGTTGAAGTAAGTGGAAAAGAAGATATTGCAAGAGTTGCAAGTATTTCTGCAAACAACCCAGAAGTTGGAGAACTTATTTCAGAAGCAATGGAAAAAGTATCTAAAGATGGAGTTATTACAATTGAAGAATCTAAAACATCACAAACAGAACTTGACGTTGTAGAAGGAATGCAATTCAATAAGGGCTATGTATCACCATATATGGTAACAGATACAGAAAAAATGGAAGCTGTTATAGACAACCCATATATACTTATTACAGATAAAAAAATAAGCAATATTCAAGAAATACTACCATTACTTGAAAGCTTAATGCAACAATCTGGTAAACTTGTAATTATATGTGATGATATAGAAGGTGAAGCATTATCAACATTAATTTTAAACAAACTAAGAGGAGTTATAAATGTAGTAGCTGTTAAAGCACCTGGCTATGGTGACAAGAGAAAACAAATGCTAGAAGATATTGCAATATTAACAGGTGGAGAAGTTATTACATCAGATTTAGCATTAGAACTAAAAGATACAACAATTGAACAATTAGGTAGAGCAAGACAAATAAAAGTACAAAAAGAAAACACAATTATAGTAGATGGAATGGGAGATAAACAAGAAATTGCAAAACGTGTAGCTTTATTAAAATCTCAAATTGCAGAAGAAAAGAGCGAATTTGAAAAAGAAAACTTACAAGAACGTTTAGCAAAAATAGCAGGAGGAGTTGCTGTAATTGGTGTTGGAGCTGCTACTGAAGTTGAAATGAAAGACAGAAAATTAAGAATAGAAGATGCTTTATCTGCTACAAAAGCAGCAGTTGAAGAAGGTATAGTACCTGGTGGTGGAACAGCATATATCAATATTTTACCAAAAGTTACAGAAGCAGTTGAAAAATTACATGGAGATGAAAAAATTGGTGGTAAAATAATTCTAAGAGCATTAGAAGAGCCAACAAGACAAATTTCAATAAATGCAGGTTTAGAGCCATCTGTAATATTAGAAAAAGTTAAAAACAGCCCAGTAGGTGTAGGATTTAATGCACAAACAGATGAATATGTAGACATGAAAAAAGCCGGAATTGTAGACCCTACAAAAGTTTCAAGAAGTGCACTTCAAAATGCAGTATCAATAGCATCAATGATATTAACAACAGAAAGTTTAGTAACAGATAAAAAAGAAGCAAACAGTTGTAAATGTTCAGACCATGAATCAGCAGGAATGGACGGAATGTATTAAAAATAAAAAATGGTAACTTTTAAGTTACCATTTTATTTTTTCTTGACATATATGTTATAATATTTTAAGTAATAATAGAAAGAGGATTTATATGAGAACAGTAGCGTTTTGTACTTTAGGATGTAAAGTTAATCAATATGAAACAAATGCAATGATGCAAAAAATGATTGAAGCAGGTTATAAAGTAGTGGACTTTGAAACAAAAGCAGATATCTATATTATAAATACATGTACAGTAACAAATATGGCAGATAAAAAATCAAGACAAATGTTAAGGAGAGTAAAAGAAATAAATCCAGAAGCCATTTTAGTTGCTGTTGGTTGTTATGCCCAAGTAGCAAAAGAAAAGCTAGAGCAAATACCAGAAATTGATTTAATACTTGGAATAAATGAAAAAAATGATATTGTAAAATATGTAGAGCAAGCTAGTAAGAATACATATGTGTCAGATGTATTACATCAAACTGAGTTCTTAGACTTTGGAGATGTTACATACACAGAAAAAACAAGAGCAGTAATAAAGGTACAAGATGGATGTAATCAGTTTTGTTCATATTGCATAATTCCTTATGCAAGGGGACGCATTAGAAGTAGAAAGCCAGAAAGTGTAATAAAAGAAATTACAGATGTTGCAAAAGAAGGCATAAAAGAAGTAGTTATAACAGGTATACATATAGCATCATATGGAAAAGACTTCGATATAGAGCCAGAGTACAGATTAATTGATTTATTAGAAGAAATTCAAAAAATAAATGGAATACAAAGAATACGTTTAGGTTCATTAGAACCAACACTAATAACAGAAGAATTTGTAACAAGACTGAAAAAACTTTCAAAAATATGTGATCACTTTCATTTATCATTACAAAGTGGATGTAATGATACATTAAAAAGAATGAATAGAAAATATACAACAGAGCAATTTAGAAATGTAGTAGAATTGCTTAGAAATGCATATCCAGAAGTACATTTGACAACAGATATTATAGTTGGGTTCCCAGGAGAAACAGAAGAAGAGTTTAACAAAACTTATGAGTTCTTAAAAGAAATAAAATTTTATAAAATGCATGTATTTAAGTATTCACCAAGAAGCGGAACAGTTGCAGCTAAAATGCCTAATCAAATAGATGGAAATATAAAAGAAGAAAGAAGCAATAAACTAATAAAACTATCTGACAAAAATGAGGAAGAGTACAACCAAAAATACATAGGAAAAGAAGTAGAAGTATTATTAGAAGAAAGAGAAGGAGAATATTTAAAAGGACACACTACAAATTATATGATAGTAAAAATGAAAACAAACGAGAATCTTGAAAACACAATACAAAAAGTAGTTGTGTAAATATTGCATTCTATATGTAAATGTTATATAATTTAAAACATGAAAAAGAGAAAAGAGGAATAGTATGAAAGCAATAGAAATAAGAAACAAATATTTAAATTTTTTTAAAGCACACGGTCATAAAATAATCCCAAGTGCTCCATTAATACCAGAAAATGATCCATCTGTATTATTTACAACAGCTGGAATGCAACCATTAGTACCATATTTATTAGGCGAAAAACATCCAGCAGGAACAAGAATTACGGATTATCAAAAATGCTTAAGAACAAATGATATAGATGAAGTAGGAGATAATCGTCATTTAACATTTTTTGAAATGCTAGGAAATTGGTCATTAGGAGACTATTTTAAAGATGAAGCAATTAGCATGAGCTATGAATTCTTAACAAAAGAGTTAGAAATTGACCCAAACAAATTGTCTGTTACATGTTTTGCAGGAGATGAACATGCACCAAGAGATACAGTAGCTGCAGAAGCATGGAAGAAAGCTGGAATACCAGAAGAAAGAATATATTTCTATGGTAAAGATAATAACTGGTGGATTGCAGGAGAAGAAGGACCTTGTGGACCAGATACAGAAATGTTTTTAGATACAGGAAAACCAGCATGTTCAGATAATTGTCAACCATCATGTGATTGCGGTAAATATGTTGAAATATGGAATGATGTATTTATGGAATATTATCAAGCAAAAGATGGATCTATAACAAAATTAAAACAACAAAATGTTGATACAGGTTTTGGACTAGAAAGAATGACAATGTTATTACAAGGCAAAGAAACACCATTTGATACAGAACTATTTGCACCTGTAATGGAAAAATTAAAAGAGCTAGCAAATCAAGATAATATTGAAAGTAGAAGAATTGTTGCAGAACATTTACGCGCAAGTATGATGGTTATATCAGATGGTGGTAGACCAAGCAATATAGATCGTGGATATGTATTAAGAAAACTAATTAGAAGAATGACAAGACACTTAAACAAATTACAAATAGATTTAAATGAAATTGGTGGATTAGTTGATTTATATGTAGAAACATTAAAAGAGTTTTATCCAGAATTAGTTGAAAATAGAGGAACAATCAAAGAAGTTATATTAGCAGAAAAAGATAAATTTGTTAAAACATTATCACATGGAGAAAAAGAATTTGAAAAAGTGGTAAACAAATTAAAACAAGAAAGTAAAAATACAATTGATGGTTATACTATTTTTAAACTATATGAAACATATGGATTTCCACCAGAAATTACAGCAGATTTAGCAAAAGAGCAAGGCTTTGAAATTGACACATCTGAATTTGATAAATTATTTAAAGAACATCAAGAAAAATCAAGAATGGGTAGTGAACAGAAATTCAAAGGAGGACTAGCTGAACAAAACGAACAAACAACTAAATATCATACAGCAACTCACTTACTACATCAAGCATTAAAAATAGTATTAGGAGATAATGCAAATCAATGCGGTTCAAACATTACAACAGAAAGATTAAGGTTTGACTTTACACATTCAGAAAAAATGACACCAGAACAACTAGCTAAAGTAGAAGAAATTGTAAACGAACAAATTAAACGAGATTTACCTGTAACATGTGAAGAAATGACATTAGAAGAAGCAAAAGCATCTGGAGCTACAGGACTATTTGAAAATAAGTATGGTGATAGAGTTAAGGTATACACAATAGGAGATTTTAGTAAAGAAATTTGTGGTGGACCTCATGTTAAACATACAGGAGAATTAGGACACTTTAAAATCAAAAAAGAAGAATCAAGTTCAGCAGGAGTTAGACGTATTAAAGCAATTTTAGAATAAGGAGAATAAGGTATGGATAATTGTGTTTTTTGTAAAATACTAAAAGGAGAAATTCCTTCAGAAAAAGTATATGAAGATGAAGATGTTATTGCATTTAAAGATATCAACCCAATAACTCCAATTCATATATTGGTAATACCAAAAAAACATATAGCAACTTTACTTGATGTTACAGAAGAAGACAGCCATTTAATTAGCAAAATATTTGTAGCTATAAATAAAATAGCAAAACAAAGTGGTATAGAAAAAAACGGATTTAGAATAGTTGCAAACTGTGGAAAAGATTCAGGACAGGAAGTAATGCATATACATTTTCATTTATTAGCTGGACAAAAAATGGGACCAAAAATAGTTTGATAAGTATAGAAAATTTTAAGCTTATATGATATAATTTATGTATATGAGATTATAAGGAGGAGTACAAATGTTAAATAGTAAATATAGTAAAGCATTAACAGCTATACTAATAATAGCCATAGTAATAATAATTGGAATTTTGATTTTTGTAGCAATAGATTGGTATAAAGCATTAAAAACAGAAAAGGATAATGATGATTCAATGAACCAATTTAATGGTTATATTGAAAATATAAATAAAAATGAAAATAATAATAATGTAAATAATAATACTAATAATATAAAAAATAATCAAGATAATATAATAGAAGAACCAAATGGTAATATTGCAAACTCAGAAAATAATAATAATAACTCTTCCAATACAAGTCCTACGTATAAAGGAATGAAAGTAATAGGAGTAATAGAAATACCAAAAACAAGTGTGAAATATAATATTTTAGATGATAAATCAGCAAAAGCAATGGATTTAGGAATAACATTTCTATATGGAGCAGGTGTTAATGAAGTAGGAAATACTGTATTAGCAGGACATAACTATAGAAATGAAACATTTTTCTCAAATAATAAAAAGTTAGCAAAAGGCGACAAAATTTACATAACAGACTTACGAGGCAAAAAAGTAACTTATACTATTACACATACATACAAAACAGACGCAAGTGACTTTAGCTATGCAACAAGAGATACTAATGGAAAAAGAGCAATTTCATTAACAACTTGTACAGATGATTCAAGCGCAAGAATAATTATTTGGGCAGAAGAACAATAATATTATGTGAGTGATAAAAAGTCACTCACATAATAAACTAAAAATAAAAATTAGTAAATTCTAATATTAGTATTGACAAAAGCATATAAAATATTGTAAAATTATATATGCATTTGGAAAACGGTGGATGTAGCGTAGTTGGTTAACGCGCCAGTTTGTGGCACTGGAGACCGTGGGTTCGAGTCCCATCTTCCACCCCATATAATGGGCTGTAGCCAAGCGGTAAGGCACATGACTTTGACTCATGCATGCGCTAGTTCGAATCTAGCCAGCCCAACCAAATAAAAAAACGTAGCAAAGCTACGTTTTTTTTTATTTTGAATATGCTGTGTAGTAGGCAGAAATAGAGTCCGAAGGACGTCGCGCTGTGAACGAAGTGAACAAGTACCCTTGGGGTATTCGAATCTGGCCAGCCCAACCAAAAGCAAAATAGACTGTAAAAAAGCTACAGTATGACAAAAAACTCGTAGAAAATCCTACGAGTTTTTTGTTTGCTCAAATTATTGATGCTTTTTTAACATTTCTTTTACTTCATTTCTGCGTTTGCTCAACTGACTAAACAAATGCTCAACTCTGTCAGAGCTGTTGTAAGCCAGTGCTTTGCTATACAACCGGTCAAAACAATTATCACTTACCCAATTAAGAATAACTGACTCAATAACTGTTCTATCAAATAATACAGTATTAATGCAATTTTGACTGCAAAATTCTTTTTTAGAAAGTGCGCTTTTCGAATAGCTATCAACTAATTTTTTTGCTTCATTTTTAGAAAAACAAAAGTACTGCATAGCCCTAATGCGACGTTCCCAACTGTTGTAAACTCTCCGCTGAATAGCTTCAATAGAATAGATGTCAGTATTACTATCTTCAGCTTTTTGCATAGAAGATGTTATAGCAACATTTTGAATTTTTCTGGCAACTTTTTCTGAAACAATTGCCTTATCAACAGAAAGATGCAAGATGGAATAAAAATGATGCTGGCTACAATTAGGGTACTGCTTAAGAAAGTCATGATATGTGTAACTCCCACTAGCATATGCAACTGCTATTTCGAAAATTTGCTTCCGGTCGAATAACTTTGCTGTACTCTTTTTCACAGTATTAAACCTCCTGAAAGTAAAAATGTTAATAATTAATATAATTAAATTATAATACAATAAACTTATTATGTCAATTTACAAAAATAAAAAAAACTATTGATTTTTTTTGAAATATAAAGTAATATAAATATATAATATTTAACCAAGGAGAATAAAAATATGATAGTAGATAGTAAAGGAAATATGTTTGAAGATAGAAGAAAAAAGAAAAATGATAGAAGACAGGTTGAATGTGATGTAAAAGGTGGAAGAAGAGGAACAGACAGAAGAAAAGCACCTCAACAAGAAAAAAACAAATAACTTAGTATGAAAAAATGGCTCCTATTATAGGAACCATTTTTTGTTATACTCTTAGCAACATCCACCTCTATTGCCACCACAACAGCAACAAATTAGAATTATAAAGATAATTATCCAAATGCAGCAATCATCACCAAAACCAAATCCGCCACATCCGCATCCTCTATTCTCTGGCATATTATTCACTCCTTTCACATGTACAAATTAATTAGCAACCACAACCGTTGTTGCATCCGCAGCCATTGCCACAGCAGAAAAGTAATAAGAATAAGATTATGAACCAAAGTAGCTCACTATTATTGCAACCACATCCCACTTTTTTTTACCTCCTATAAAATATTTTTAGCTCTTTCGTATGGTATATAGTATTCTAATAATCTTAAAAGTGTTACATTAAATAATTAAACAAAAAAATTGTCTAAAAACTATACAAAAAATAGAAAAAGAATGATATAATTCAGAAAGAAATAAGTAGTAAGAAAAATGGAGGAAAAAACAGTGGGAAATATAGTACTATTAGATGACAATACAATAAATAAAATTGCTGCCGGAGAGGTAATTGAAAGACCAGCATCAGTAGTAAAAGAATTAATGGAGAACTCAATTGATGCAGGAGCTACAGCGGTAACAGTAGAAATAAAAAATGGAGGAATTTCATACATTCGTATTACTGATAACGGAAAAGGTATAGCACCAGACGATATGGAAATAGCATTTGAAAGACATGCTACATCGAAAATAAGAAAAGCTGAAGACTTAGAAACAGTTAAGACTATGGGATTCAGAGGCGAGGCACTAGCAAGTATAGCCGCTATTAGTAAAGTAGAAATGACATCTAAATACATAGAAAATGAAATTGGATACAAAATAGAAGTTGAAGGCGGAACTATAAAAAATAAAGAAGAAGCAGGATGTCCAAAAGGAACTACTATTGTAATAACAGATTTATTTTTCAATACACCTGTTAGATATAAATTTTTAAAAAAAGATTTTACAGAGGCTGGATACATTGAAGACGTAGTAACAAGAATTGCTTTAATACATCCAGAAATTGCAGTAAAATTAATCAACACAGGAAAAACAATAATACAAACACCTGGAAATAATGATTTTAAAGCAGTTATATATAGCATATATGGAAAAGATGTTGCGGAAAATATAATAGAAGTGAACTATAATTATGAAGATATAACAGTCACAGGAGTAATTGGCAAACCAGTTATAGCGCGTTCAAACCGTTCAAACCAATTATTTTTTTTAAACAAAAGATATATAAAAGATAAAACACTAACAAGTGCGGCAGAACAAGGATACAAGGGATTAATTACAATTGGAAAATATGGATTTTTAGTGTTGAATATAGAAATGAATCCGCAAAAAGTAGATGTAAATGTACACCCCGCAAAACTGGAAGTTAGGTTTGAAGAAGAAAGTAAAGTATTCAAAGCAGTATATCATACTATAAGAGATGGTCTGTTAAAAGGAGATTTAGTTGCAGATACTGAAAAAGAACCAGATGAAACAAAAGCTGTACCAATGGACACTATAATTGTAAACACAGCTCCAGTAGACCAAATAAAATATGATAACAAAATTGAAGAAAAATCTTTTGGAGGATTATTTAAAAGATTTAAAAAAGAAGTGCCAGAAGAACCTGAAGATAAAAGCAACTTAATAGCACAAATATATTCAAATAAATTTGGACTAGATGATGCTAGAAAACAAGAAGTAGTTGCAGAAGATACAACAGCTTATGAATTACCAGTAAGTACAGATACAAAAGCATCTGAAAATAGTACAAAAATTATAAATGAAATAAATAAATTAGAAAACCTAAAGGTAGAGGATGCAGCAAAAAGTTTTGATGAAATGTATATAAAAACTTTTGGAACAATACCATCAGATATAAGAAAAAAGGCACAAGAGGAAAAAAACAAAGAAGAAAAAATAACCGTGCAACCAAAAGAAATGACATCATTAGAAAATGTATCTATATTCCAAAAAGAAGAGAAAAACGAGATTCCTGAATATAAATTTATAGGAATTGCATTTTCAACATATATAATTTTAGAGTTAAATAATGAACTATATATATTAGATCAACATGCAGCACATGAAAGAATTCTATATGAAAAAGTAAAGAAAAATTATTATAGTGATGCAGAAAAAGATTCTCAATTAATGCTATTACCAGACATAATAACACTACCACATAAAGAAATGGATATAGCAAAAGAAAATATAGAAATGTTTAGAAAAGCAGGTTTTACACTAGAAGAATTTGGAGAAAACACCATAAAATTAAGTGGAGTTCCTAATATATGCCTAGATCTTGACACTAAAGAATTATTTTTAGAAACATTAGATGAAATAAATACAGTAGCAAGAACAGCAAAACAAGAAATAGAAGAAAAATTTATTGCAACAGTAGCATGTAAGGCGGCAGTAAAGGCAAACATGGCACTTACTCAAACAGAAGTAGACAATTTAATGAAACAACTATTAGTACTTCCAAATCCATTTACATGTCCACACGGAAGACCTACAGCAATAAAAATGACAAAAACAGATATTGAAAAGAAATTTTCGAGAAGATAGGAGAAAATAATGGTTATATTTATTTACCTTTGCATTTTAGCATTGAACTTAGCAGCAATTTTTATGATGTATAAACTTTTGGGAGAAGAAATAGAAAAAAAGGAAAAGGCTATTTTCATTATAGTTGGAATTGCAATTATGTATGCAACAGTATCTTTAGTATATTGGTTAAGTACTAAAAATATTGATTTGGGAGTATCAAATGATGTAGGTAAAAACTTTATTACATTTACATTTGTACCAATAAACAGTATATTAGTGCTACCATTTTTGGCTAGTTCATATAAGTATTTCAAACAAGGAATGCTAAAATCAGAAAAGTTTAGAAATCGCGTTATACTAGCTGGTGTAATTATAATAATAGCATTAATAATTGAATTCTTTTACTTTAAAGATATTCAAAATGGAATTTTGAGTATTATACAATCAGCAAAATAGGAGAAAAATATGAAACCAAAGGTAATAGTTATATGTGGACCAACAGCGTCTGGAAAAACAAGTTTATCTATTGAACTTGCAAAAAAAATAAATGGTGAAATAATTTCAAGTGACTCAATGCAAATATATAAAGACATGAGTATAGGAACTGCAAAACCAACAATAGAAGAAATGCAAGGAATACCACACCATTTGTTGGATTTTGTTCTTCCAAACCAAAGATATAGTGTTGCAGACTTTAAACAAGAAGCAACTAAAAAAATAGAGGAAATATTAAGCAGAAACAAAGTACCAATAATAGTTGGTGGAACAGGTTTATATGTAGATGCTTTAACTAAAAACATCACATATCCTGAAATTCAAATAGATATTAAATATAGAGAGCAATTAGAAGAACTAGCACAAAAAAATGGATTAGAAGATTTATATAAACGAGCAGTACAAATAGATGAACAAGCAATGAAAACAATTAGCTCAAGAGATAAAAAACGTATAATGAGGGTGCTTGAAATTTATCATCAAACAGGGAAAACAAAAACTCAGCTTGAAGCAGAATCTAGGCTAATTCCACCACCATACCAATATATTATTTTTGCAATTGATATGAATAGAGAAAAACTATATGAACGCATTAACAAAAGAGTTGACATTATGATAGAACAAGGATTAATTGAAGAAGTAAAAGAACTAAAACAAAAATATAAAGAGTTTCCTACAGCAATGCAAGGCTTAGGATATAAAGAGGTAGTAGAATATTTAGAAGGTAAAATAACCAAAGACCAAATGATAGAAAAGCTAAAAATGGAAACAAGAAGGTATGCTAAAAGACAACTAACTTGGTTTAGAAAAGATAAAGAAATAAAATGGATAAATGGCTTAGCACCATTGTATGAAAACATACAATATATTTTGGAGGAATACAGTGGAGAAAAAGAAAATAAATAAAAAAACAAAAAATAAAGGTAACTTTCAAGCATTGCAAAGGAACAAAAAAATGCTAATTTTTTCTGCCGTGTTTCTTGCAATTATAATGTTTTGCATATATAAAGTAGCTATATTTGTAAAAAATCCAACAGACACTTTTACGGTAGAACAAGGAAAAATTTATCAAGAAGAACAAAACACAGGCTATATAATTAGAGATGAAACAATAGTAAAAGGTTCTAATTATAAAAATGGTATTGAACAAATAAAAACAGAAGGAGAAAGAGTTGCAAAAGGAGAAGCTATTTTTCGCTACTATTCAGCCGGAGAAGAAAATTTGGTAAATAAAATAAAAGGTTTGGATGTTAAAATTGATGAAGCAATATCTAAGGAAAAAGATTTGTACTCAGGAGACACAAAAGCACTGGAAAAACAAATAGAAAACCAAATAATATCTTTAAGGCAAGAAACAAATATACAAACAATAACAAAAGTAAAAAAAGACATATCAAATAATATTGTAAGAAAAGCTAAAATAGCAGGAAAATTAAGCCCGGCAGGTTCATACCTAAACAAACTAATAAATGAAAGAAGCAAATATGAAAATCAATTAAATGAAGGATCAGAAAAGGTAAATTCACCAATAAGTGGCATAGTTTCATATAAAGTTGATGGCTATGAGGAAAAACTGAATACAAAGGATTTTTCAAAAATAACAGTAAAACTATTAGAAAATTTAAACTTAAAAACAGGACAGTTAGTAACAGATAGCAAAGAAAGCGCAAAAATTATAAATAACTTTGAATGTTATATAGCATGTATATTAGACACTGAACAAGGAATGAATGCTGAAGTAGGCAAAACAGCCCAAATAAGACTTTCAAACAGAGAAGAAATTACCGGAAAAATACAATATGTTTCAAAAGAAGATAATAAAGCATTAGTCATTTTTGAGGTAGATGAGCAAGTACAAGAACTAGTAAGCTATAGAAAAATTTCATTTGATATAATTTGGTGGAGTTATAGTGGAAAGAAAATACCTAATACAGCAATTGGATTTGAACAAAAAGGAGAAAACAATGTTGCTTATATAACACGAAATAGAAATGGTTATCAAGATAAAATACTAATAAAAATATTAAAACAAAATGATAAATATGCAATAGTAGAAAACTATACAAGTGAAGAATTAAAAGAAATAGGCTATACAAGTGAAGAAATAAAAGGAAGAAAGACCTTAACATTATATGACGAAATACTAAAAAATCCGACATAAAATTATTACAAAAATATTACAACAATATTAAATTATTATTACAAACAAAAAAACTATTGACAATATGAGCAAAAAGTTAGATACTATGTACAGTTAAAAACGAAGGATTAGTAAATTTTAGGAGGTTGTTTTAAATGGCAGGAGCTATAATGGAAAAAGTTTGGGGATTATTTGGAATGGATCCAGCAGAAGACAGAGACGAAGAAATCGAAGAGGTTGATACAGAAGAAATTGAAAATGAAGATGAAGAACAAGAAGAAAAGAAACTATGGGGAAGAAAAAATAGCAAGGTTGTTGCTATGCCTCAAACACAACAAGTAAAAATGGTTATTTCACAACCTACTACTTTTGAGCAAGCTGCAACTATATGTGATTTATTAAAACAGAAAAAATCAGTAATAGTTAATTTAGAATATGTTAATAAAGATGTTGCAAGAAGAATCGTAGATGTGGTATCTGGTGCAGTACATGCATTAGACGGCCATATGCAAAAAATTTCTAATTCTATAGTATTAATTGCACCATTCAATTATGATATTGAAAATGAAACAGCAAGAGACGAAATAAAAAGCAAATTATCAGTTTCATGGTTAAAAAATGGAAACTAATTAGGAGGAATAAATATGCTTACACCTTTAGACATTGAAAATAAAAAATTTTCAAAACAAATGATGAATGGATATAGCGTAGATGAAGTAGACGAATTTTTAGATGAACTAACAGCTGACTATGAAAAAATATATAAAGAAGCATCAGAAGCAAAAAATAAAATAGAAGATATGCAAGAAGACATGGCTAAATATAAAAATATAGAAAGCACATTACAAAATACATTGCTTATGGCACAAACAGCAGCAGATGATGTTAAAAACCTAGCAAAACAACAAGCAGAGGCTATAATTAATGAAGCTCAAGCAAATGCTAAACAAGCAGTAATAGAACTAGAACAAGAAATTACAATGAAACAAAAAGAATTAGAAGAATTACAGAAACAATTTGATGTATATAAAGCAAAAATGGAATCATTACTTATTTCTCAACTAGAACTATTAAAAGAAGTAAATAAAGACTAAAGATAAAGTGATAAAATATGTTATACTTTGTTAACAGTCTGTAATACTAGCATATATTTAAATATGCTAGTATTTTTCGTTTGCAAGATTTAAAAAAATACTTTACATTTAACATAATTTAATATATAATACAAATGCAATATTACAAAAATTTGACATTATTACAATTGCATTAAAATAATATTACATTTGTGTTAAAAGCATTGACATATTGGTAAAAAAATATAAAATATGTATATCATTATAGAGGTACTATGAGAGTAATAAGTGGAATAGCAAGAGGAACTAAATTAAATTCAATTGAAAGCCTTTCAACAAGGCCAACACTAGACAGGGTAAAAGAATCAGTATTTAATATTATTCAAACTAAAATACAAAATTCAACTATTTTAGACTTATTTTCAGGAAGTGGAGCAATAGCAATTGAATTTTTAAGCAGGGGAGCAGAAAAAGCATATTTGTGTGAAAAAAATCCTGTTGCAATTAAAATGATATACAGCAACTTACAAAAAACAAAGTTAGATAGTAAAGCAACAGTAATATACAAGGATTATAAAAAAACACTAGAATTATTACATAGCCAAAACTTACAATTTGATTTTGTTTATATAGACCCACCATATCAAGCCAATATTGCGGTTGATGCTGTAAAAAAAATTATATCACTTAATTTACTAAAAGAAGAGGGAAATATAATCATAGAAACCGATGATGAGAAACGAGAACTACTCGAACTTGAAAAAATAAATGTAGAAATATTAGATATAAGAAAATATGGAAGAGTAAGTCTTATATTCTTAGCAAAAAGTGCATATAATAGCACTGAAAGGGGTTAAAAACAATGGAAATATTCACCTTATTAGAAACTTTAGAAGATATGCTTGAAAAAAGCAGAAGTGTACCTTTTTCTGGTAAATGTGTGGTAGATAAAGAAGAAATTTTAGATATAATTAAAGAAATTAGGTTGAAACTACCAGAAGAATTAAAACAAGCCAAATGGGTTAAAGAAGAAAGACAAAGAATTTTAGTAGAAGCTCAAAATGAGGCTGATGAAATAATTAAAGAAGCAGAAAATAGAATTATTTCTATGATTGATGAACATGAAATTACAAGAAAAGCATATGAGAAAAAAGTAGAAATCATAGAAACAGCCAATGAAATGTCAAGAGAAATATCAAAAGGAACAAAAGAATATGCAGACAGTGTATTAGCTGGTATTGAGGTTGCGCTTCAAGATGCAATGAAGGTAATTCAAAACAACAGAAAAGAACTTAAATAATGATTTTGAAGGGTCAGACATCTTGTGAGGTCTGGCTCTTATTGTTGTATTAAAGGAGAATGAAAAGTGGCAAAGAGAAAAAAAAAGAAAAATCAATTAGATATAAATATTGCAGTAGTGGGGCTAGTTGTACTTAGCATATTATTAATGATTTTGATATATGGTAAATCAGGAAGTGTTGGACAAGTATTAAGTCCTATGCTAGGTGGAGTTATGGGGTTTATAAAGTATATTATTCCAATTGGAACTTTGCTAATTGCAATATACATGACTCATAATGATAAAGAATACATGACACATAAACTAATTCAGTATGGAATATTTTTGCTATGTATAGCAGCATTTTTCAGCATTATAAATGGCAACTTACAAGTAGACAGTAATTTTAGTAGTATAATAAAAAATGCTTATGAAAATGGAACTACTGAGCAATACACAGATGGAGGAGCAATAGGAGCAATAATTGCAGTTCCACTAATTAAGGCATTAGGAAATGTAGGAGCAATAATTGCAACAATAGGTATAGCTGTAATTTTACTTGTGTTTATGTTTGGAATTAAACCAGCAGAAATGATTAGCAATTTATTAGATGAACTACAAGAAAGAAAAGAAGAAAAACGTAAAGAAAGAAAAAGCAAGCATTCCTATGAAAAAGATACAATTATAAAAGAAGATAAAAAAATTAAAAAATTAAGAGAAGAGGAAGATGCAATAAAATTAGCGTCTCAATTTGATGATCAATTAACAATAAATATAAATGATAAAGATGAAAAACATGAAAAGAAAAAATATAGTCATGATGACTTAGCAATACCTTTCTTTGGTAAAAAGAAGGAAGAAGAGTCTTCACCAGAAGTAGTGGATGCCAACTTGTTTAAACAAGTTGAAGAACAAAAAGAAGATAAAACAAAAGAAGTGCTACAACTAGAACATACTATTACAGAAGAAGATGAAAACTATGAATTTCCACCAGCAGAATTACTAGCAGAACCTGAAAAGAAAACAAGTAAAGGTGGAAAAAAAGCTGTAATGGATACAGCGGCTAGATTGCAAAAAACATTATATAGTTTTGGGGTATCAGCCAAAGTTGAAAATGTGTCTGTAGGTCCAGCAATTACAAGATATGAATTAAAACCAGCAGAAGGTGTAAGAGTTAGTAAAATTGCAAATTTATCAGATGATATTGCACTTAATTTAGCAGCAGAAAGTATTCGTATTGAAGCACCAATACCAGGAAAACAAGCTGTAGGAATTGAAATTCCAAATAAAGAAAATGAAGTAGTACATTTTAGAGAAATAATAGAATCAACAAATTTTAAGGACCACAAATCTAAACTAGCATTTGGTCTAGGCAAAGATGTTGCAGGAGAACCAGTAGTAACAGATATAGCAAAAATGCCACACGTACTAATAGCTGGTGCAACAGGTTCTGGTAAAAGCGTATGTATAAATACTTTGATTTCAAGTATACTATATAAAGCAAAACCAAATGAAGTAAAACTTTTAATGGTAGATCCAAAAGTAGTTGAACTTTCTGTATATAATGGAATACCACATTTATTAATACCAGTAGTTACAGATCCTAAAAAAGCAGCAGGAGCACTAGCATGGGCTGTACAAGAAATGGAAAATCGATATCAAATATTTGCACAAAAAGGTGTTAGAGATATTAAAGGGTATAATGAAATATCTAAACAAGAAGATACAGGAATATTACCTCAAATAGTAATTATTATAGACGAGCTTGCAGACTTAATGATGGTTGCATCAAAAGATGTAGAAGATTCAATTTGTCGTTTGGCGCAAAAAGCAAGAGCAGCAGGTATGCACTTAGTAATTGCCACACAAAGACCATCTGTAGATGTTATCACAGGTATTATCAAAGCTAATATACCATCAAGAATTTCATTTGCAGTATCTTCACAAATAGATTCAAGAACTATACTAGATATGGTTGGAGCAGAAAAACTACTTGGAAAAGGAGATATGCTTTTCTACCCAGCAGGAGCTCCAAAGCCTACTAGGGTACAGGGCGCATTTGTATCAGACAAAGAAGTAGAAAAAATAGTAGATTTCATAAAAGCAAATGGCGAAGTTAAATACAATGAGGATATAATAGAGCAAATTGAAAATGCAAACAAAACAGAAAAAGATTTAGAAGCTGAACAATCAGCAGATGACGATGGAACTGACCCTTTACTAATGGAGGCAATAGACACAGTTGTAGACACAAGGCAAGCATCTACCTCATTTATTCAAAGAAGATTTAAAGTAGGATATGCAAGAGCAGGAAGAATAATTGATCAGATGGAAGAAAGAGGTGTTATATCAGGATATCAAGGTAGCAAACCTCGTGAAGTACTTATGTCTAAAGAAAGATGGCAAGAACTAAAAATGTCAACAACAGAAAATACAGAAGAATAAATAAGAAGGAATATGATGAAAAGAAAAACAGAAAATATATTACGAAAAATTCATATTAAAGATTATACAAATAGCTTAGAGAAGGTTTTAGAGAAGAAAAATTTTTCAACTAACACTAAAAATCTTCTTTTAAGTATGCTTTACAAAATAGAAAATTCATACAATGACTACGAAAAAACAAAAGTACAAGTATGTGAAAAAGGAGAATTTTTAGATAAAATAATAAATATAATTGATAAAAAATGCAACGATATTATTAGCACTAATAATTCAGAACAAGAAGTTAAAATAGATAAAGAAAATGGAAGTATAATAGCTTTAGGAAATGAACTTACATTATTAAAAGGTATATTACAAATAGGACAAGAAAAAATTAGCCTAGCAGCAGAAGAAAATATATTAGAGCCTTCAATTAGTTACTTTTTAAACAATGCTAACTTAATGAATGAATTAGAAGTTATTAGAGATTTTAATGGCTGGTCTTGGGATATATCTTCAAAAGATATTGAAAACAAAACAATAAATGTAGTATTTCAGGTAATAATATATTTACTAGGGTATAATTTTGTAAAAGAATGGATAAATAATAGTAGCAAGTTAGCAGATTACCTAATGCTAATGCAAAATAAGTTGTCCGAAGATTTTGGGGAAAAAAGAGCAAATCAAATTATAAAAATATTTTGTAAAACTGCAATAGAGCAAAATGCAAAAAGAGATAATGAAGAATTGAAATTTTGGAAGAATTTACAAACTAAAACTCAAATTGAATTAGAAAAATTAGAAAATAAAGAAAAGTATTTAGAAAAACTTACAGAAGAAAAAAAGAAAATTACAAGAGAAATTGAAAAAATAGATAGGTTAATGAATAACCAAGAATTATTAAAAAAAGAGTATGATGAAAGAAACTCTAAATTATCAAATAAAGATAAGATATTCAGTGTTAGACAGTTAACAAATAAACTTGAAATAGAAAGACAGGAATATGTAAATACTATAAAAAAATATAATGCTTTACTAGAACCAAAAGGGTATATAAAACGTAAAGATGAAATAACAAAAAAATGTGATGTATTAAATTCATTAAATTTAGATTCAAATAAAAATGAAATAAGCGAAATATGTAAATTATGTGTTTTATTTTTAGAATGTTTTAGAATAAAAATAATTAAAACAGCTATAAAACAAGAAATAATAAAATACATTTATGAACTTAGATACTTTAGATTTTTAATGATTGATAATAATACAAGCTTAAAAGAAATAACAATACTTAGTAATGAGTTTCAAAAAACGATAGGAGTGCTTTATGAAAAAGCAAGAACATTAAATGCAATAGAAGATATTACTAAAGATGAAGGTGCAAATTTTGAAATTATAAGTAGAATATTTGATAGCAAAATGATAGATTTAAACAATATGGTAATAGAAACAAAAATTGAAAACGGAAAACTATATATAGAATATTATGATACTAATATCTTAGAAAACAGAATAGAACTTTATAGTAATAAAACTATAAAGCTAAATAAAAAAACTAAATTATTTGATTAAAAGGAGAAGTTTATGAAAATAACATTTTTAGGTGCAACCAAAATGGTTACAGGTTCTAACTTTTTAGTAGAAGGAGCAGGTAAAAAGTTTTTAGTGGATTGTGGAATGTATCAAGGTGGAGATAGAGATGAAATGCAAAACCACGAACCATTTGCATATGATGTAAATGAAATTGATTTTATGTTATTAACACATGCACATATAGATCACTCAGGAAGAATTCCAAAGTTATATAAGGAAGGATACAGAAAACCTGTAATAACCACAAAAGCAACAAGAGATTTATGCTCTATAATGCTTCCAGATAGTGGACATATTCAAGAACAAGAAATCGAGTGGAGAAACAGAAAAAGAATGAGAGAGGGTAAAGAGGCATTGCCACCTTTATACACTGCACAAGATGCAATAGACACAATGGAAATTTTTAAACCAGTAAATTATGATGAAATTATAGAAATAGACCCTAATATATATGTGCGTTTTAATGATGCAGGACATATGCTTGGCTCATCAATTATCGAAGTATGGATAAAAGAAGATGGAAAAGAAACTAAAGCAGTATTCACAGGAGATTTAGGAAATAATGATATTCCACTTTTATCTTCTCCAACAATGATAGAAACAGCAGACTACTTGGTAATGGAATCAACCTATGGTGGAAGATTGCATATGAGAAATGACGACAAGGCTAACATGTTTTTAAATATTGTTTCTGAAACACTAGATAAGGGTGGAACAGTTGTTATACCATCATTTGCAGTTGGAAGAACACAAGAAATTTTGTATGAACTAAATAATCTAAAAGATATGCAAGATAGTGAAGACTTTAAGAAAAAATATGCAACATTAATGAAAGCACCTGTATATGTTGATAGCCCACTTGCAATTTCAGCAACAGAAGTATTTAGAGAAAATGCAAATTTGTTTGACGAGGAAACACAGGCAGTTATTGAAAGTGGAGATAACCCACTAGAATTTCCAGGCTTGCAGTTTACTAGAACAGCAGATGAGTCAAAAGCACTAAATGAAAAACATGAATCTTCAATAATTATTTCAGCTAGTGGTATGTGTGAAGTTGGAAGAATAAAACATCATTTAAAACATCATTTATGGGACCCTAGCAGTACTATTCTATTTGTTGGATATCAGGCACCAGGAACACTTGGAAGAAGAATAGTAGATGGAGAGAAAAAAGTAAAAATATTTGGAGAAGAAATTGCAGTAAATGCAAGAATAGAATATATTGAAGGATATTCAGGTCATGCTGATCAAGAATGGCTTATGAACTTTATTTATTCTTTTATTACAAAACCAAAACACATCTTTTTGGTACATGGAGAACCAGCAGGGCAAGAAATATTGAAAACTAAAATTGTAGATGAAATAGGCTTACAAGTAACAATTCCAGAATATGGCCAAACATATACATTAGATGATAGCTTAGCTATGGAACAAACTGTAGCACCAATAGCTATTAAATCATCTGCAAAAAGAGAAGTACTAGAAAAAATAAAATTATTAAAAAATGAATTAAATGATATGGAAACTATAGTTAAAGAAGATTACTTGTCTAAAGATGATAATGAAGATGAAATAAGCTTATTAAAATTACGTTTAAAAGAAATAGAAGAACAAATTGTAAGAATAGTAGAAAAAAATTAAAGAGGGAAAACTAATGAAAGCAAAATATAACAATGATGCTATAATAGGTGGTAAAAATATTACTGCTAGTTATACTAAAAATGGGGAATTGCTAAGAGTAATGTACCCATTTCCTGACTTTAGAAGTTGGATAGATGAATTCAAAACTGGAGTGAAAATAAATGACTCAAATATAATATATTTGAACGAGGATGTAAACAATCAATATAATCAATATTATACAGAAGACACTAATGTTTTACATACTGAAATTACAAATAAATATTTTGAATTAAATATAAAACAAACTGACTTTGCTTTGCTAAAAAAATCTGTGCTAGTAAAAAAGTATGAGTTTGAAAACAAAAATAATATAGAGTTAAATGTGAGCTTTTTAATACATTCAAAACTTCTAACTGATTATAATAACATGGTATGTGGAGAAGTTAAAAACAATACTTTAATTCAATTTTGCCATGATTACACAATGTATACATTTTCAGACAAGCCATTTTTAAGTTATCAAATAAACAATACAAAAGAAAACATATCAAGTGGAGTAATAAGCGGTAAAGACTATATTGGAATGTCTTGTGATTCTAGTATAAGCTATGATATTGGCTGTTTAAAACCAAATGAAAAAAAGGAATTAACCATATATTTGTATTTCAAAAAAAATGAGCCAATAACCGAAGAAGAATTAAACAAAGAACTAATAGAAATTAAGAAAATGGACATAAAAAAAGAAGAGCAAGTAATAGAAAAATTCTGGAAAAAATATGTAAAAGATCACATTGGAACAGCACTAAAGCCAGAAACAAATTCAATGAACAAAAAATTTAATCAAATTTATAAAAGAAGCATTTTGCTATTTCCGCTACTAATAAATCAAGAAACAGGAGGAATATCAGCAGCAGTAGAAGTTGACGAAGATATGAACAAATGTGGAAGATATAGTTATTGTTGGCCAAGAGATGCAGTGTTCATTACAAAAGCATTAGATAGTGTAAAAATGACAAAAGAAACAGAAAAATTTTATAAAATATTTTGTAAAGACACACAAAGCAAAAACGGTATGTGGGAACAAAGATTTTACACAGATAAAAGGTTAGCACCATGCTGGGGATACCAAATAGACGAAACCGCAAGTGTAATTTTTGGAGTTTATGAGCACTATAAAGCAACAAAAGATGTGAAATTTTTAAAAGACACATATAAAATGTGTGAAAAGGCAACTAAATTTTTATGTATGTATATGGACAACATATTAGGAACAAAGGATAAATCAGATATTGTAAAAAACGAAATTGAGGCTACCTATCACACAGAAGACAGAAATAAATTACCAGATAGCTATGATTTATGGGAAGAAAGTGAAGGAATACATTTATATTCATTAGCTTGTATATTTTCAGCATTTAATGCAATAACAGAAATTCAGGCTATATTGAAACCTGAATATGAGCCAAATAATAGATTAAAAGTAGAAGCAATGAACAAATTAGAAAGTACTATAAAAAAATATAATCAAGAAATAAAAAAATATATTTCAAGTAACTTGTACAATGAAACTACTAAGACATTTACAAGAAATTTAAAAGACGAAAAAACGGATATAAGCCTACTAGGGCTTGTAACACCATTCCAAATATTTTCTCCAAAAGAGAAGAAGATACTAAATACAATAGAGAAAATAAATATGACATTAAGAACATATACAGGTGGTTACCTAAGATATGAAAATGACAACTATTGTGAGGGCAAGAATCCATGGACAATAGCAACTTTATGGATGGCAATGTATTATCAAAAAGCAGGAGAAAAAAGAAAGGCAAATGAGTGTATTGAATTTGTTGTTAATTCAGCAAATGAACATGGCTTTATAGCAGAACAAGTAGATAATAAAACAATGACACCAGCTTGGGTAAATGGTTTAGCTTGGGCACATGCAATGTTTATAAACTTACAATAAAAAACGGATTTTTAAAAATCCGTTTTTTATTGTAAAAGTTATTTTCCTTATTTTAAAAATCCATTTATAATTTGTTCTTCAGCTTCTTTCTCTGTAAGACCAAGAGTCATAAGTTTGATAAGTTGCTCTCCAGCAATTTTGCCAATAGCAGCTTCATGAAGCAAACTTGCGTCAACATCATTTGCTATAACTTTTGGGGTTGATATAACTCGAGCTTTATCCATAATAATTGCATCACATTCAACATGACCAAAGCACTTAGTATTACCACTAACATTTGAATTAAATTCCTGAACAGATTTATCTCTTGCAATAGCACGAGAAGCAACATGAACACTAGAATTTTGACCATTTAAATTAATATCAAAAATACTTTTAGCAATTTGATTTCCAGAAGTCATAACTCTTTCTGTAATTACTAAATTTGCATTTGAACCGATTTCACCTTTGGTTTCACGAACAGTAGAAGAAACACCTTCAATTTGTACAGTTTCCATTTCCAAAGAAGAACCTTCATCGAGATTTACAATGGTTTGAGGGTTCAAAATCCTATCTCCAGTACCATTACCTTCACCATAATGTTTTTCAATATATTTTACCTTAGAACCTTTTGATAAATGAAAAGTATGAATGCCATCATGCTCAGAAGTTTCACAAGAACTATTATGAATTCCACAACCTGCCACAATTACTACATCAGCATTCTCTCCAATATAAAAATCATTATATACAATATCATTAAAACCAGACTCAGTTAATATAACTGGAATGTGAACACTTTCATTTTTTGTATTGGGCTTTATAATAATATCAATACCAGGCTTGTCTTGCTTTGTAACAATATCAATATTGGCAGTTGTATTTCTTGCAATACCCTTACCATTTTCGCGAATGTTATATGCACCAATTGGGGTTTTTTCAATATCAGCAATAGTTTTTAGTAAATTCTTTTCTATTACATCTAAATTATCTTCAATTTTAGTATTCATATTAATTATTACCTCCTTTTTCAAGCATTACTTTACATGGCTTTTGAGTATCATTTAAAAGTAAATGTAACACATCTTCTTTTTGACCAATTGCTTGTACTTTTCCATCAGCAAGTAAAACAATTTCGTCAGCAATATTCAAAATTTTTTCTTGATGAGAAATAATAACTATAGAAGAATTACTAATTTCATTATGCATTTTTTCAAACACAGAAATTAAACTATTGAAACTCCATAAGTCAATACCGGCTTCAGGTTCATCAAAAACAGTAAGTTTAGACTTTTTAGCAGCAAGCATAGCAATTTCAATACGCTTTAATTCACCACCAGAAAGAGAACTACTAACTTCTCTGTTTAAATAATCCTTTGCACACAAACCTACATCAGAAAGATAATTACAAGCTTCTGCAACACTTACAGTATTACCAGAACTCAACTCAATTAAATCCTTAACTGTTAAACCTTTGAATTTAACTGGTTGTTGAAAAGCAAAACCAATTCCAAGTTTAGCTCTATCGGTAATTCCCATATTAGTAATATCTTTGCCGTTAAATATAATATTGCCAGAATCAGGTTTTAAAATTCCCATAATAATTTTAGCAAGAGTAGATTTACCAGAACCGTTAGGACCAGTAATTGCAACTAATTTGCTATTATCTATTTTTAAACTTATGTTATCTAAAATTTGTTTATTGTCTCTAAAATAAGAAACGTTTTTAAGTTCTAACATAATTGTACCTCCTTAAATTAATGCATATATTGTATCATAAAATATGCTAAAATACTACTACATAAATGATATTTATATATATTCGCTTTCGCTTAGATACTTGTAAATAAAATAAGGCAATGATTTTACATCAATAAATGAATTAAATAATTAGCTAGAAGAAAATGGTGAAATTTTTAAAATTTAAGTTTTTTAAAAATTGCAAAAAACCAAGTTAATAAAAATTAAAGAAAAGTATTGAAAATAAAAAAATGTTATGGTATCCTAATGGGGAGAAAATATGTACAAAAATTCAAAAGAGCACATTGAAAATTTAATATAGAGTAAACCAAAAGAATGCAATTATAAGCTAATAATTGTACCTAAGTTATATTAAAAAAAGTATTAATTATTTAACAAATAAAAATGTAATATAACTATAGGGGAAATCTACGGCTATAAAATGAGTAAATGTGCATAAAAAAGGAAAAATTGTACATACTACATACAAAATTGAAAAAACAGAATAAATATACTTAAGAAAGAGGAGGAAGATAAAATTGAATAAAATAGAAAAAACAAATAAAAAGGCAACAAGAAAAACTTACTCAAAGCAAGCTGGTATTACTCTAATAGCATTAGTTATTACAATTGTAGTATTGCTAATATTAGCAGGAGTAAGTATAAGTACAATATTCAATGATAACGGAATAATTAAAAAAGCTCAAGAAGCTCAAAATAAAATGGAACAAGCAAAAGAGAATGATTTAACAGCAATAAATGAATTAAATAACTGGTTAGAAGAAAATGGTGGAATCAAAAATACAACTGGAGGAGGCACACCAACACCACCTACACCACCAGTAGAAAAGCCATTAATAACGGATTCAAACTTAACATCAAATGATAGAACAACAAGTGAAAGCACAACAGTAATAGCAAAAGATGAAAAAGAAAATCAAGTAGTAGTACCAGGAGGATTTAAAATATCTGCTGATTCTGGAAAAACTGTGCAACAGGGAATAGTAATAGAAGACAAAGATGGAAACCAGTTTGTATGGGTGCCAGTAAGTAATATAAATGCAGATGGAAGTAATAAAATAATAAAAGATGATGGAAGTAAAGTAGAAATAACATTAGGAAGGTATACATTTGCAACCACTAGTCCAGGCACACCAACAATAATACAAAAAGGTTCAGAATATGCAGAAACAACAGTAGCAAAGGCAACAGCAGGAACATTAGATACAAAATACAGAGCAGGAGACTATCACTATGAACTAAGTGATTATAGAGTATCAAATGAAGTATCAAATGAAAAACCAGCTTCAACAGGAACAAATACAACAGCTAAAAACCTGCGAGCATTTATAGAAAAAACAAATACAAATAAAGGCTTTTATATAGCACGCTATGAAGCAAGTTATGGAAGTGGATGGAATAGTTCAGGTAAAACTTCAGAAGAAATGTTTGGTAATGCAAAACCATTATCAAAAGTATCAACAGGATATGTTGGTGGTACAATGAACTATACAACTAAAACATTATGGACTTCCATAACACAACCAGAAGCAGCAATAATAAGTCAAAATATGTATAAAAATGATAATTATGTAGAAAGTGATTTAGTAAATAGTTATGCATGGGATACAGCAATAGTATATATACAAAAAATGGGAAATACAAATTATGCAAATGCAAACAGAAACACAACTGGAAATAATTCACCAAAAAACACAGGTTCAACAGGAGATCAAAAATGTAAAATATTTGATATGGCTGGAAATGAAAGTGAATGGACTACAGAGTACAGCACTTACACGCTTAATGGTAGTATTCGACATTGTACTTATAGAGGAGGCGAATACTCATTTTCCACCAGCTGTACGAGTAGCCGCGACAGCTACATTGCGACTGGCAGTACCAACGGCAACTCCTTTAGACCCATACTTTACGTAAAGTAGCACTGACAACTGGTTCAATGAACCAGAAAAAATGAATAAATACGATGTTAGCACTAATGTGCTTAACACGCACTTTAGCGCATCAAAAACGCTAAAGGAGAAAATTTTTCTAAAATTTCTTAAACTGACATTGAAAATGGCAAGTTTTAGAAATTTGAAAAATTTTCCCTAGCAGGGCGCCCCTAGCGGGGGCGCCTTTATTGCGTTTGCGAGTTTGCAAACACAACAAAACTGTCAAATTTCTAATATAATGTAATTTTACTGTAATAATAATGTAATAAAAAGCTTAATTATTCAGGCAAAATATAGTATAAATATATCTTGAACTTGACAGCTGAAGAACAGCAAAAGACTGACAACCTTTGATATAATAGGCTTTCAGTCTTTTAATGATTAATAAGGAATGTGTACTTAAATTAACAAAGTTGATAAAAATTAAAAAAAATACCAAAAAAAGTAATTGTAATTTTTATTATTTTGTGGTAATATATATTTAACAATTAAATAAGATATTAATTTTCCCTGCATAGTGCGTGTAGACTGGAATTTTAGAACCAACAAATTCTAAACGGGAATCTGCCTTTGAATGTGGCGTGTAGGCTTATACAATTCTATAAGAAACCCAGAAGCATTCAACAAGATACCCACCTGTGTAAACAGGTCCTTAAAATTTCATTCACCTTACGGCTAAAGCGGGGTTTTATTTTTCTATTGAAAAACTATACCAATAAATGATATAATATTTGCAGGTGATAAAATGAAACAAAGAGAACTATTAAAATTAGGAGAAAATATTTTAAAACAAGCAAATATACAAGATGCATACATAAAAGCAAAAGTATTGTTACAACACATTTTAAAACAAAATATAATTATCAGTAGTGAAAAATTAGTAGATACAAAAAAAATAGAAGAATATAAAAAATGCATACAAAAAGCAAAAAATGGAGTGCCAATACAATATATTACTAACAAACAAGAATTCATGGCACTTGATTTTTATGTTGATGAAAATGTATTAATTCCACAGCCAGATACAGAAAATTTAGTAGAGGAAGCAATAAGAATAGTAAACCAAATACCAAATGCAAAAATATTAGATTTATGTACAGGAAGCGGAGCAATAGCAGTGTCAATAGCTCATTATTGTAAAAACGCAATAATAACAGCAACAGATATAAGCCCAAAAGCACTTGATGTAGCAAATAAAAATGCACTTACAAATAACGTAGATATAGAGTTTATTGAATCAAATTTATTTGATAAAATAACTGAAAAACTTTTTGATGTTATAATCTCAAACCCACCATATATTGAAACCGAAGTAATAAATACACTAAGCGAAGAAGTAAAAAATGAACCACATATTGCTTTAGATGGAGGAAAAGATGGTTTAGACTTTTATAGAAAAATACTAAGCAATGCATATAAATACTTAAATGCAAAAGGATATTTATTGCTAGAAATAGGGTACAAACAAGGAAATGCAATTACAAATTTAGAACGTAAAAGTCTGAACTTGATAACAAAACAACCAATAAAAGATTTAGGAGGAAACGACAGAGTAGTAATTTTTCAAAAGGAGGGCTAACAATGTCATTTTCAAGTGAAGTAAAAGAAGAAATAAGTAAGTTAAGTAACTTAGCAAACAAGGAAATTGTTAAATATGAATTACTTGGATATTTAAGCTCAAATAATATATCAGTAGAAAAAAACAAAATAAAATTTTCAACTGAAAGTGAATACAGCATTAATCGTTTTAGCAAATTATTGAATAATCTTCAATATACAAATCACAAAATTGAAATGATAGGTAAAAAGTTTTGCATTAGTGTAAGTAAGCCAGAAATTTCAGAAGTTATATATGAAAACAAAGTAGTATTAAACAATATAGTTGAAAAAATAAAAGACCAGGAACTATTAAAAAAGGCACTTGTAAGAGGAAGTTTTTTAGGCGGTGGCTCAATTAACAATCCTAAAAGTACATACCATTTGGAAATAACATTTTCAACAGAGCAAAATGTTAATACAATATTAAAAATATTAAATAAATATGAAATACAATTTAAAATTATAGAAAAGAAAAATGGATATGCAATATATACAAAAGATGGAGATGAAATTTCAAAATTTTTGGCACTTATAGGAGCAAATAGTTCGGTACTTAAATTTGAAGAGGTGCGAGTATATAGAGATATTAGAAACAATGTAAATAGAAAGGTAAATTGCGAAACAGCAAACTTAAATAAAACTGTAAATGCAGCACTAAAACAAATAGAAGATATTAAATATTTAAAACAAATTAGTCAATTTGAAAAAATGCCGGAACAACTACAAGAAATAGCAAACTTAAGATTAGAAAATCCAGAAGCCTCACTAGTAGAAATAGGTAAAATGCTATCAAAACCAATAGGAAAGTCAGGTGTAAATCATCGCTTTTACAACATAGAACAATTTGTTTTGAAATTTAGACAATGACAGTTATACTTTTTAAAGTTTGGCACATCATTCAATTCAGCATGTCGCTTGTATAATTTACTATTTAGAAAAAGCATTTGATTTATTAGAGCAGGCACAGCGACTTTGACATATATTTTTTCGTGCTTTAGTCGAGAAAAAATATATTCAAAGTGCAAGCGACGTGCCGGATTTGAAAAATAAAAAGTGTGTAAGCGACGTGCCAAACCAGAAGAAAGTATAATTTAGGAAGGAAGAAACTTATGCGAAGAAAACAAATTGGACTATACATCCACATTCCATTTTGCAAGCAAAAATGTAGTTATTGCGATTTTTGTTCATATGCAGAAAAAGAAGATTTGATTTTAAAATATATAAAATGCTTGTTACAAGAAGTTAAAGAAGTAGGAAGCAATAATAGAGTTGACTTTGAAAATGGGAAGGATGATTTGTTTTGTGTCAAAACTATATATATTGGAGGAGGAACACCCTCACTAATTGAAAGCAAATATATAGTTCAAGTTATGGAAGAAATAAAATCAAATTTTGAACTTGATAAAAATATAGAAATTACAATAGAAGTTAATCCAGGAACAGTAACACTTGAAAAATTAGAAGATTACAATAAAGCAGGAATAAATAGACTAAGTATAGGGCTACAATCTACACATGAGTATTTGTTGAAAGAAATTGGAAGAATACATACATATTTAGATTTTTTAGATACCTACAGATTTGCAAGGGAAGCGGGCTTTGAAAATATAAATATAGATTTAATGATAGGACTTCCAAATCAAACACTAGCAGAAGTTCAAGATTCAATTGAAGAAATAATCTCAATGGAACCAGAACATATTTCTGTATATTCATTAATATTAGAAGAAGGCACACCATTATTCAAAAAAGTAGAAGAAGGATTAGAACTACCAGACGAAGAAATAGAACGTAAAATGTATTGGACTGTAAAGCAAATTTTAGAAACAAATGGATACAATCACTATGAAATATCTAATTTCGCAAAACAAGGTTATGAGTCAAAACACAACTTAGACTGTTGGAATCAAAAAGAATATATAGGCTTCGGAGTGGCAGCACATTCATATACAAATGGAATAAGATATTCAAATATAGAAAGCTTAGAAAAGTATATAAAAAATTATAAAGAGGACAAAACAGAAGAAAATTTAGTATTCCATGAAAAGCAAGATATGGAAGCAATGCAAAAAGAGTACATGCTGTTAGGATTAAGAAAAATAGATGGAGTTAGCATACAAGAATTTAAAATAAAATTTATAGCAAATCCAGTGTTTCTATATCATGATAAACTAGAAAAATTAGTTAATGAAAATTTAATAGAAATAGATGGCGATCAAATTAAACTAACTAACAAAGGACTAGACTTAGCCAATATAGTATGGGAAGAATTTATTTAAAATTCTTCCTTTTTTCACATAAATTTCACACAAATTTTTAGCAATATGTATTGACAATTGCTAAAAATGGATATAATATATATGCAGTTTAGCAAACAACAACCAAGAGTGCTAAATACATAAAAGAGTTAGAAGGTGAAAATGTGTTAGATGATAGAAAAAAACAAATATTACAAGCGATAATAGAAGAATATATTAGCACAGCAGAACCTGTTAGCTCAGGAGCACTAGTACAAAAATATAATTTGGATTATAGTAGTGCAACAATCAGAAATGAAATGGCAGACTTAGAAAAAAGTGGGTACTTAGACAAACCACATACATCAAGTGGAAGAGTTCCATCAGCAAAAGGTTACAGATTATATGTGGATGAACTATTAAAAGATGATGACATTAGCCTAGAAGAAATAAAATATATACAAACCAAATTAGAAACTAGGGTTAATGAAATTGAAGAACTTACTAAAATAGCTACAAATACTCTATCAGAAGTTACACACTACACATCTGTTGCAATAGGTCCAAAAACAAACTTACAAAACATAGAAGAAGTAAAATTTGTTCTTTTAGGAACTAGAATGTTGATGGCTGTAATATTAACAGATACAGGAATTATAAAAGAAACTATTATTAAATTTGATGAAGATATTACAGAAGATCAAGTAAATACTCTAAATTTTATATTTAATAACAAACTAAAGGGTAAGCCAATAGATGAAATAGATAAGCCTTTGGAAGAATATATATTTACAGAAATGAACTATAGCTTAAATGTTATAAAACCAATTATGCAGCAATTAGACAAAGTAATAAATGAAGAAGCAAAAGTGTACTTAGAAGGTACTAATAAAGTGTTTGAGCTTCCAGAATTTAAAAGTTTAGAAGTTGCAAAAAACTTTGTAAATTTAATAGACACAAAACAAGTCATGCTAGACTTACTAAATACAGGATTTGCAAAAGATATAAATGTATATATAGGTGATGAAAACGAAAATGAACAATTAAAAGATTTTAGTATAGTAACATTTAAACATAGATATCAAGACAAAGACTTAGGAACTATTGGAATTATAGGCCCAAAGAGAATGGACTATTCAAAAGTTATTTCAGTTATGAAATATATTAGCAAAAAACTAAATGGACAATAAAGAAAGGAGAAATGAAATGGCAGAAGGAAAACACGCAATGGAAAAAGAAAAGAAAGAACCAAAAGAAGAAAAGAAAAATGAAGAGCTAATTGAAATAAAAAAAGAAAACGAAACTCTTAGAATTCAATTAGACGAAACAAGCGATAGACTAAAAAGGGTTGCAGCAGAATTTGATAACTACAAAAAAAGAAATGAAAAGGAAAAAGTTGGACTATATAGTTCAGTTATGGCTGATGTAGTATCAAACTTTTTACCAGTAATAGACAATTTAGAAAAAGCAGTAGCAAGCCAAACGGAAGATGAAAGTTATAAACAAGGAGTAGAACTTGTTTTAAAACAATTTAAAGATGTATTAACAGCAAATGGAGTAACTGAAATTGAAGCAATTGGAAAAACTTTTGATCCAGAACTTCATGAAGCTGTAAGTTTAGTAACAGATGAAAACTTAGGAGAAAAAGAAGTAAAAGAAGAATATAGAAAAGGCTATAAAATAGGTGATAGAGTTATTCGTCATTCTATGGTAGTTGTAGCCAACTAAACAAATCGTTATACTCAATTTTGATTTGCTTAGTAATTAAACTGATATTAATTTTAAAATATATATAAATTTAGAAAGGAAGTAAATTATTATGGGAAAAATTATAGGAATTGATTTAGGAACAACAAACTCATGTGTAGCAGTAATGGAAGGGGGAGAGCCAGTTGTTATTCCTAACGCAGAAGGAAATAGAACAACACCATCTGTTGTTGCATTTTCAAAAAATGGAGAAAGATTAGTAGGACAAATTGCAAAACGTCAAGCAGTTACTAATCCAGAAAACACTGTAATCTCAATTAAAAGAGATATGGGATCAAACAAAAAAGTAAAAATTGAAGGAGACGAATTCTCCCCACAAGAGATATCAGCAATGATATTACAAAAATTAAAAACAGATGCAGAAAACTATTTAGGCCAACCAGTTACACAAGCTGTTATTACAGTACCTGCTTATTTTAGCGATAGTCAAAGACAAGCAACAAAAGATGCTGGTAAAATTGCTGGACTAGAAGTGTTAAGAATTATAAACGAACCAACAGCAGCAGCTTTAGCATTTGGTATGGACAAAGAAGACCAAGATCAAAAAATAATGGTATATGACTTAGGTGGAGGAACATTTGATGTTTCTATCCTAGATATTGGAGACGGTGTATTTGAAGTACTAGCAACAAACGGAAATACAAAATTAGGTGGAGATGACTTCGACGATAGAATTATTGAATATTTAGTATCAGAATTCAAAAAATCAAGTGGTATTGACTTAAAAACAGACAAAATGGCAATGCAAAGACTAAAAGAAGCAGCAGAAAAAGCCAAAATAGAGCTTTCTGGAATGCAACAAACACAAATCAACTTACCATTTATTACAGCAGATGCAACAGGACCAAAACACTTAGACATTACATTAACAAGAGCAAAATTTGAAGAGTTAATTAGTGACTTAATTGAAGCTACTAAAATACCAGTAGAAAAAGCTATGAAAGATGCTGGAGTTACAGCAAATGACTTACACAAAGTATTATTAGTAGGTGGATCTACAAGAGTTCCAGCTGTTCAAGAAGCGGTTAAGAAAATTACAGGAAAAGAACCAGACAAAGGTATCAACCCAGACGAATGTGTTGCTATTGGTGCAGCTATTCAAGGTGGTGTTTTATCAGGTGATGTAAAAGACCTAGTATTACTAGATGTAACACCATTATCATTAGGTATTGAAACATTAGGTGGAGTATTTACAAAATTAATTGAAAGAAACACAACAATACCAACTAAAAAATCACAAATATTCTCAACAGCAGCAGATGGTCAAACAAGTGTTGAAATTCACGTATTACAAGGTGAACGTGAAATGGCTGCAGATAACAAAACATTAGGAAGATTCCAATTAACAGGAATTCCAGCAGCACCTCGTGGAGTACCACAAATCGAAGTAACATTTGATATTGACGCAAACGGAATTGTACACGTATCTGCAAAAGATATGGCAACAGGAAATAGCCAACAAGTAGCTATTACAGCAAGTACAAATCTATCTGATGAAGATATTGAAAAAGCTGTTAAAGATGCTGAGGCACATGCTGCAGAAGACAAAAAGAGAAAAGAAGAAATTGAAGTTAGAAACAATGCAGAAAGCTTAGTATATAACAGCCAAAAAACAATTGATGAACTTGGAGACAAAATTAGTGGAGAAGAAAAGGCAAAAGCAGAAAATGAAATTACTAATGTTAAAAAAGCATTAGAAGGTTCTGATGTTGAAGCAATTAAATCAGCAACAGAAAAATTAACAACAGTATTCTACTCTATAACAGAACAATTATATAAACAAACATCTGCTGGACAACAAGCACAATCAAACCCAGAAGATGCAAATACAGAAACAAACCCAGAAAATAATAATAATGAAGGAAATGAATAATGGCTACAAAAAAGGACTATTATGAGGTATTAGGCGTAAATAAAAATGCAACTGATGAAGAGCTAAAAAAAGCATATAGAAAACTTGCAAAACAATACCACCCAGATGCTAATCCTGATAATAAAGAAGAGGCAGAAAAAAAGTTTAAAGAAGTAAATGAAGCTTATGAAACTTTATCAAATCCTCAAAAGAGAAAGATGTATGACCAATTTGGAGCAGATGGACCTCAAGGCTTCGGAGGAGGAGCCGGAGGACCATTTGGCGGTGGTACATATACATACACAACAGGTTTTGATGGATTTGGAGACTTTGGAGATTTAGGAGATATATTCTCTTCATTCTTTGGTGGTGGATTTGGAGGCTCTTCAAGAAGTGCAAGAAGAAATGGACCTAAAAAAGGTACAGATTTACGCTATGATATAGATATAAGTTTTGAAGAATCTTTCTTAGGAACAGAAAGATATGTAACAATAAATAGAAATGAAACTTGTGATACTTGCCATGGAGAAGGTACAAAACCAGGTACACACCCTGAAACATGTAGTGTATGTCATGGAACAGGACAAATTAAGCAAGTTCAAACTACAATACTTGGACAAATGCAAACTACTAGAACATGTACTAATTGTCATGGAACTGGTAAAGTAATAACTAATCCTTGCGAAACTTGCAGAGGCAAAGGAACTGTTAGAAACCAAGTACATTTAACTGTTAAAATTCCAGCAGGTGTAGATGATGGTCAAACAATAGTAATGCAAGGCGAAGGAGAACCAGGTACAAATGGTGGAACAAAAGGCGATTTATATATATTAATACATGTTAAAAGACATAGTATTTATAGTAGAAAGGGCAATAATGTACTTTGCGATATTCCAATTACCTTTACACAAGCAACATTAGGTGCAGAGTTAAAAATACCAATGGTTGATGGAACAACAGAAATCTATAAAATACCAGATGCAACTCAACCAGGAACTAAATTTACAATAAGAAATAAAGGATTCAAAGGAGTAAACAGCAGTGCACAAGGAGATTTTGTATTTACAGTACAAGTACAAGTACCTAAAAAGCTTACAACCGAGCAAAGAGATTTATTAATGAAACTTGCAAAAACTATGAATGAACAACCACCAGTAAAAAAGAAAGGACTATTTGGATAAATATATATAAATACCAATATTCACATTGTGAATTATTGGTATTTTTTTAAACATTAAAAATTTATTAAAATACTTTGCTTTTTTACGAATATATTATATAATATACATGGTAAAATCTATCCAAGGGAGGATATGCTCATGGGAAGCAAAAAAAAAGAAGTAAAAGATACAAAACAATATAAAATAAAAAGAAGCAAAAAAGAAGGAAAGGCAGACAAAATAAAGGTAAAAAAGCATCCAGTGTTAAAAAGAGTAATATTAATATTTATAATATTAATATTTTTGGCAATGCTTGTTGGTGGAGGAGTTTTTGCAGGAATATTCTTTAGTGATAAATGGACTATTACTAAGGAAGAATTAATCTCAAGTGGAAATTCAGAGGTGTATGATTCAGAAGAAGAACAAACATCAGTATTGTCGGCCACAGAAGGTAATGGAAACAGAAAAGTAATTACATTAGACCAAATGGGTAAATATACTCCAAATGCATATATTGCAATAGAAGATAAAAGATTTTATGAACATTCAGGAGTTGACCTTATAAGAACAACTAAAGCAACCTTAAGCTATGTATTAAATAGAGGAAGTTCAGATGTTGGTGGTGGAAGTACTATTACACAACAATTAGTTAAAAACATTATGAAAGATAAAGCTGACACAGGTGCTGCTGGAATGGAAAGAAAAATTCGCGAAATGTCAAGAGCATACAAAGTAGAAACTATGCTAACAAAGAACCAAATAATTGAAAAATACTTAAACATCATATTCATAGGTGGCAACGATCTTCACGGAGTAGAATATGGAGCACAATATTACTTTGCTAAATCAGCAAAGGACCTAGACTTAGCGGAGTCTGCATTTTTAGCAGGAATAAACGATGGCCCTAATATGTATAATCCATATGGAGAAGCAGACAACAGTGAGTTAATAAAAGAAAGAACAAAATTAGTATTATACTTTATGAGAGAACAAAATAGAATTAGTAATGACACAGAAGAAGCAGAAAAACTATATAATGAAGCTGTAGAGAAAGTTAATAAAGGCTTTGAATTTAAAAAGGGTACAATAGAAATTGGTAACATTTCATATTTTGTAAATGAAGCAGTAAAAAATGCCGCAAGAGATTTAGCAGAAGCTAAAGATATTGACTTTGCAGAAGCTAAAGCAATGATTCAATCAGGAGGATATAAACTATATACAACACAAGTTACATCAATTCAAAATGCAGTATTAAAAGAAATGTCTAAAAAGAACTATGTACAAAACAAAACAGTAACACTTAAAGATGCAAATGGTAAAAATATAAAAGTAAAAGCTAGAACACAAGCAGGTACTACTATTATAGAGCCTTCAACAGGAAAGGTAGTTGCTATGGTGGGAGCCTTAGGAAATGATCAAGGAACCAACTATAACTATGCAATAAGTGAAAGACAAACAGGTTCATCTATAAAACCACTAGCTAATCTCGCACCAGGATTAGAAGAAAAAGTAATTACAGCAGGAACAGTATTTGACGATTCATTAACTACATTTAAAGGAAATTATTCACCTAAAAATGCAGGTGGATATCAAGGGCTATGTACCGTAAGAAAAGCAATAGAGGTTTCCTCTAACATTGTTAATATAAAAATGGCATATAATGTTGGAATAGAAAAAGCAATAGATTACTTACATGAATTTGGACTTACAACATATACTAAAGAAGATGACGGAGTGATGAGCTTAGCAATAGGAGGAGCACATCATGGTTCTAACACATTACAAATGGCAGCAGCATATGCAGCACTTGCAAACAAAGGTGTATATATAGAACCAACATTTTATACTAAATTAACTGACAGTGATGGAAATATAGTTGTAGAACCAAAACAAGAAACAAGAAGAGTAATATCAGAAGCAAATGCATTTATAGTATCAGATATATTAACAGACGTTGTAAACGGATATGGAGGAACTGCAGGAGCATGTGCTATATCAGGAATGGACGTAGCTTGTAAAACAGGTACTACAGATAATGATACAAACGTATGGCTTTGTGGATATACACCATATTATGCAGGAGCTACATGGTATGGATATGACCAAGGAGAAATTGAGCTATATCAAATTTGGGCCGCAAGAAGTATATGGGCAAATATAATGAAAACTGTTCACAAAAACTTGCCTAAAAAGAGATTCACTAGACCAGACGGAGTTGTAACAGCAGTAATATGTAAAGAAAGCGGAAAAATAGCAACTAAAGAATGTACTAAAAAATATACAGAATACTTTACAAAGGGAAATGTACCAAAAACTTGTGACGGTCATGAAAAAGTAAAAATATGTAAAGAATCTGGAAAGATTGCAACAGAATATTGTTTAGAAACAGAAGAAAAAACATATACAGCAAAACCAGAAAAAGAAAATAACAAAAACTGGACTGTAAAAAATGACAAATATAAAGTACCAACAGAAAAATGTACTATTCATAATGAAACAACCAGTATGGTTACGATAACGAACTTAGTTGGAAAAACGGAAGCAGAAGCAAAAGCAGAATTAAAAGGATTAAATATTCAAGTAGTTTATGAAAAACATTCAAATAAGGCAAATGGTGTTGTGTTAAAACAAAGTTTGGTAGAAGGAACAAAGGTAATAAAAGGAGCAAGCATTGTAATTACAGTAAATAAATTAAATAATCAACCTCAAGAAACAGAAAAACCAAATACTAATACAGAAAAACCAGGTGAAAATAATGGTAAGCCATCAGAAAATACTATTGTACCACCTACAAATAATGATGTACCAGCAGGAGGCAATACAAACTCTACGGTAACAAATAATACTACAACTTAAAAAAAGGGGGATTTTTATGTCAATACAATTATATAATACATTAACAAGAACTAAAGAGGAATTCAAACCATTAGAAGGAAATACAATTCGTATTTATTCATGTGGACCAACAGTATATAGTTTTGCACATATTGGTAATTTTAGAGCATATGTATTTATGGACACTCTAAGAAGAGTATTAGAATATAATGGATACAAGTTAAATCATGTAATGAACATTACAGATGTAGGACATTTAGAGTCTGATGCTGACGATGGCGAAGATAAAATGGAAAAAGCAGCCAAAAAGGAAAATAAAGATCCATATGAAATAGCAAAATACTATACAGAAATATTTTTTAGAGATATGGCAAGACTTAATATAGAAAAGCCAGAAATTATTGCAAAAGCTACAGACCATATACAAGAGATGCTAGAATTTGTTCAAGGATTAGTTAAAAATGGATATGCATATGAAACAAGTAAAGGAATGTACTTTGATATTTCAAAATTAGATAAATATCCAGTATTATCAAACAGAAAATTAGATGAACAAATAGCAGGAGCAAGAGTCGATGTAGATACAGAAAAAAGAAATCCATATGATTTTGCATTATGGATTAAAGCACCTGAAAATCATATTATGAAATGGGAAAGCCCATGGGGATTATCTTATCCAGGTTGGCACATAGAATGTTCAGCAATGGGAAGAAAATATTTAGGAGATCAATTTGATATACACACAGGAGGAATAGACCATATACCAACACATCATGAAAACGAAATTGCTCAAAGCAAAGGGTTAACAGGTAAAATTCCAGCAAAAACTTGGATGCATGTTGAATTCTTACAAGTTGATGGCGGAAAAATGTCAAAATCTTTAGGAAATACATATACATTAGATCAATTACAAGAAAAAGGAATTGAACCATTAGCATATAAATTATTCTGTTTTACAGCGCATTATCGTACAAAACTAAACTTTACCTTTGACACAGCTTTAGCAACACAAAAAGCACTAATGCGCTTAAGGGAAGGTTTTGTAAAACATCAAGAAGGAACAGAAAATATAAATGAACAAGAAATAAAAGAATATGAAAATAAATTTTTGGAAACAATAAATGATGATTTAAATATGCCTGCTGCAATGGGAATTGTATGGGAAATAGTGAGAAATGAGCATAAATCAGAACAATTTGCAGAATTATTACTAAAATTTGATAAGGTATTAGGATTAGACTTAGAAAACAGCAAAAAATATTTAGAAGAAAGCAAAAAAGTAGAATTACCAATAGAAATACAAGAACTATTAGAAAAAAGAAAACAAGCAAGGACTGAAAAAAATTGGAGTTTATCAGATGAAATTAGAGATAGCCTAAAAGAAAAAGGTTATTTAGTAAAAGATACAAAAGATGGAATGACAGTAGAAAGAATATAATAGTAGAAGGGATAAAAAAGTGGAAGAAGAAGTAAAAATTTCATTTTGGAAAAAGTTAAAAATAAGTATATTTGGACTAGAAGATTATAAAAAATTAGCAATACAAAAAATTAGTAAAACAATTGCATATGTAGTTATATTAATGTTAATTTTTGCTTTCTTCTTAACCAGTGCAATTACCTATAAATTTAGTAGAAAAATCAACTTAATAAGACAGTACATTGAGCAAAATACTGAGTCTATAGAATATAAAGATGGAAAATTAACAATTGTGCAAAAAGAAAATTTTGGTTTTGATGTAGACAGGTTATTCGACACAAAAATAATTATAAATACAGATGCAAATATTACCAATGAGACAATAGATGAATATACTGAAAAGATAAAAAACTATGATAATGGTGTTGTTATATTGGCAGACAAAATAATATTAAAAACTCAAATGTCTGGTTTTGCAACTATTTTACCGCTAACAGAACTAGCAGATTCTGCCAATATAGTAAGATTTAATAAACAAGATATATTAAACATTTTATCTGGCAATAATATATATATGTTATATATGCTTTTTTATGTAGTTATGTATATATATATATATATTATATACTTATCTACCATATTATTAAATGCCATTATATATTCAATACTTGGATATATAACAGGAACAATTGCAAATATGAGAATGAGATACAAAAATGTATATAATATTGCAATATATAGTTCAACTTTGCCAATAGTATTGAACCTAATTTGTATAATTATAAATATTTTAACAGGATATACTATAAAGTATTTTTATATATTATATGTAGCAGTTACATGTATTTATATTATATCAGCAATACTAATAATTAGGTCAGATATAATAAAGCAACATATGGAATTATCAAAAATAATAAAAGAGCAAGAAAAAGTAAAACAAGAAATGGAAGAAAGAGAAAGAAAAAAGAAAGAAGAAGCAGAAAAAGAAAGAATTCGTAGGAAAGACGAAAAAGAAAGAAAAGAACAAAAAAAGAATAAAAATGGAAAAACACCATCAGATAAAGAAGGAAAAGAACCAGAACCACAGGCAAATATAAAGCCAGAGGAATTATAAAGGAGAAAGTATAAATGAATAATGACAAGCCAAAGGAAAACAAGAAATCATCAAAACTTTATTATATAATTGTAAGTATTGTATTAATTATATCAATAGTAATAACTGGCATTGTATTACTAAATTCTCAAAAAGATAAAGATGATAAAACTGTTAGCTACACAGAGCTTATTAAACAAATTGACGAAGGCATAATAGAAAAAATTGAAATGACAGTAGGGAGCACATCTGTTAAAATTAAATTAAAAAATGTAGAAGAAGAAAAAAATGCAATTGTACCTAATACACAAGCATTTATAGAATTAATACAAGAAAAAACATTACAAGGAAATGAAATAGAATTAATTCAAAAACAACAAAATACATTTTTCAAAATATTTCAATATATATTTTCAATGTTACCAACAATACTTTTAATAGTGCTATTTGTAGCAGTATTTAAAATGCAAGGATTAGGAGATAAAAGTAAAGTATATGATGCAGAAACAACAAAATCAAAAATAAAGTTTGATGACGTTGCAGGTTTAGACGAAGAAAAAGGCGAAATGATAGAAATTGTAGATTTTCTAAAAGAACCTAAGAAATTCTACGAAATGGGTGCAAAAATTCCTAGAGGGGTATTACTTTGTGGACAACCAGGTACAGGTAAAACTTTAATTGCAAAAGCAATTGCAGGAGAAGCAAAAGTTCCATTTATATCAATGAGTGGTTCTGAATTTATAGAAATGTTTGCTGGTTTAGGAGCATCAAGAGTTAGAAAACTTTTTGAAAAAGCTAAAAAAATTGCACCATGTATAGTATTTATAGATGAAATAGATGCTATTGGCTCAAGAAGAGCAAGTGGAAGTGGTGCAGAGACTGAAAACAATCAAACATTAAACCAATTATTAGTTGAAATGGATGGATTTAATACAGAAGAAACAATTATAGTACTAGCTGCAACAAATAGACCAGAAATGCTAGATAAAGCATTGCTAAGACCAGGCAGATTTGATAGACAAATTACAATAGGCCTTCCAGATATGAAAGGAAGAGAAGAAATACTAAAAATTCATGCAAAGGATAAAAAGTTTGCAGACAATGTTAGAATGAAAGATATTGCAGGAGACACAGCAGGATTTACAGGAGCTGAACTTGCAAATATTTTAAATGAAGCAGCAATTATTGCCACAATAAAAAAACATGAAGCAATAACACAAAATGATATTGAAGAAGCTGTTAAAAAAGTAACAGTTGGATTAGAAAAGCAAAGCAGAGTAATATCAGAAAAAGATAAAAAACTTACTGCCTTTCATGAAGCTGGACATGCTATTGTAAGTAGTCAGTTAGAAACACAAAAAGATATAAAAGAAGTATCAATTATACCACGTGGTGTTGCAGGTGGCTACACAATGTATAAAACAAACGAGGACAAATTTTATATTTCAAAAACAGAAATGGAAGAAAAACTAATTGCATTGCTTGGCGGTAGAGCAGCAGAAAAACTAGTATTAAACGATATTTCAACAGGTGCAAGTAATGACATTGAAGTAGCAACACAAGTTGCAAAAGATATGATTATAAAATACGGAATGAGTGACAACTTAGGACCAATTTCAATAAATACAGAAAAAGACCCATATGAATTGCAACTATTAGGTGAAAAATTTGGAGATGCAATTGGAGCAGAAGTTAAAATAATGCTAGATACAGCATATGCAAAAGCACAAACAATATTAATAAACAATATGGACAAACTACATGCTGTAGCAGAAGTTTTAATACAAAAAGAAGTCATCTCAGCAGAAGAATTTGAAGAAATAATTAGATAAAAAATAACTGTGTGAATTAGAAATCACACAGTTATTTTTTTGTTATTTAAATAATTTAAAATACCAGCATCAGTTTTGAAACAGAACTTCAAAGAACAGCTACAAAGCTGTTGATACTTATATCCAAACTTTTTATTAACTTTTCTATTTCCATATTTTCCATCACCAATAATAGGATAACCAATATAAGCCAAATGAGCCCTTATTTGATGAGTTTTACCAGTATGCAAATTAACATCTAACAAACTCATATTATTTTTATTATTAGTACTAATTATGCTATATGAAGTAATAATTTTTTCATAACCTTTTTTTGGAACATCAGAAATATATACTAGAGATTTTTTAGCATCTTTAAACAGATATGCTGTTAAAGTATCTTCTTTTTTACGAGGGATACCATAAACTAAAGTTTTATAATGCTTTTCAATTTCACGATTTTTAAATTTATCTAACAAAATATTTAAAGCATCTTCATTTTTGGCAAACAAAACCAATCCAGTAGTATTCCTATCTAAACGATGGCATGGAAAGATATAGGTGCTATTATAATGTTTACAAAGTTCAGCAGTTAAACTATTTTCGCCAACTACCTCAAGCTCAGCAGGTTTATTCACAACCACAATATTATTATCTTCATAAATAATATCAACACTAAAATCATTTGGGCTAAACAATTGCTCATCAGGAATAAATACTTTTATAACATCTCCAGTATGTATAATTACATTATCAGAAACTCTTATATCATTTACTCTAACATCCTTTTTGCGCAAAGCCTTATACAAAGTGTTAAGCTTAAGACCATCAAAACTATCTAATAAAAAACTATTCAATTTTTTCGTATCATATCTTTTATCAACAATAATTTCTTTCATATTTTCTAGTATACACTTTTTTTTATGGAATGTCAAAAAAGTAACCAAAAAAATTATAAGGCATAAAATAAAGCAAAAGGAGAAGATATAAATGTTAGACTTTATATTTAAAGGAATAGTGTGGGTGCTAGCCATATATGGCTTAATTGAAATTATAAAAACAATAATGTATACATATACATACACAAGATTAAAGTCAAATGGAATTTACTTAATATTAGCTGTAAAAAATCAAGCAAATAAAATAGAAGGTTTTATGAGAACAACATTATTTAGAATTATATATGGAAAAGAAGAAAATATAAAAAACATAATTGCAGTTGATTTAAATTCTACAGATGAAACAAAACAAATATTAGAAAAATTAAGCAGTGAATATGAAAATATGAAAGTAGCAAATTGGAAAGAATGCAAGGAAGTATTTGATAATATAGATAGTACAAAATAATAAAATATGTAGTAATGTAAAAGGTATTTCATGTGTTAATGATTAAAAAAAATAAAAAACAACTTGCAATAAATACCAAAATGTGGTAGTATATATTATAGTTTAAAAGGCAAAGAAAAAGAGGAGTAAGTTTTAACTAGCTATAAAGAGAACAGAAGTCATTGGCTGAAAGCTTCTGAATAGTATAAAAAACTGAAGGTAGCTTTGGAGCCGATAAATTGAAGTAGTAGTAAATTTATCCGTATAACTTGCGTTAAAAGTAACTAAGATTAACAATAAAATTGTTAAATTAAGGTGGTACCGTGAGAATAATACCTCGCCCTTATTTCAGGGCGAGGATTTTTGTTTTAATAAGGAGGAATGTAAAATGCACGAATTAGAAGGAAAGTTTGAACCACAAACATTTGAAGAAGAAATTTATAAAAATTGGAATGAAAAAGGCTACTTTAAACCATCTAATGACAAAAATAAAAAGCCATATACAATAGTAATTCCACCACCAAACATTACAGGTAAATTGCACATGGGTCATGCTCTTGACGAAACTTTACAAGATATTCTAATTAGATATAAAAGAATGCAAGGATTTAATACTTTATGGATTCCAGGAACTGATCATGCTTCAATTGCAACAGAGGCTAAAATAGTTGAAAAACTAAAGTCTGAAGGAATTACCAAAGAAGAACTAGGTAGAGATGGCTTTTTAAAAAGAGCATGGGAATGGAAAGAAGAATATGGTGGAACTATATTAAATCAGCTTAAAAAATTAGGTTGTTCTTGTGATTGGTCAAGAGAAAGATTTACACTGGACGAAGGATTATCTAATGCTGTAAAAGATGTATTTGTAGATTTATATAATAAAGGACTAATTTATAAAGGAAAAAGAATGATAAATTGGTGTCCATATTGCAATACTTCAATTTCAGATGCAGAAGTAGAATATGAAGAAGAACCAACACATTTATGGCATGTTAAATATCCTGTAAAAGGAGAAGAAGGAAAATTTGTTATAGTAGCAACTACAAGACCAGAAACAATGCTAGGAGATACTGGTGTTGCAGTACATCCAGATGATGAAAGATATAAAGATTTAGTAGGAAAAACTGTAATGCTACCAATTATGAACAAAGAAATTCCTATTATAGCAGACGAATTTGTAGAAAAAGAATTTGGAACAGGTGCTGTAAAACTTACACCTGCACATGATCCAAATGATTATCAAGCAGCACTAAAACATAAACTAGAAATTATACCTGTATTTGACGAAGAATTTAAAATGAACAATTTAGTACCAGAATACAAAGGTATGGATATGTATGAGGCAAGAGAAAAAATAGTTGAAAGATTACAAAAAGAAGGATACTTAGTAAAAATAGAGGACTATACTCACAATGTAGGAAAATGCTATCGTTGTCATCATACAATTGAACCACATATTTCAGAGCAATGGTTTGTAAAAATGGAACCTTTGGCAAAACCAGCCATTGAAGCAGTTAGAACAGGAAAAGTAGAATTTGTACCTGAAAGATTTGATAAAATTTATTATAACTGGATGGAAAATATTCAAGACTGGTGTATTTCAAGACAATTATGGTGGGGACATAGAATACCAGCATATTATTGTCAAGAATGTGGGGAAGTTATAGTATCAAAAGAAGAGCCACATAAATGTACAAAATGTGGAAGCACAAATTTAAAACAAGATGAAGACACATTAGATACATGGTTTAGTTCTGCATTATGGCCATTTTCAACATTGGGGTGGCCAGAGCAAACAGAGGACTATAAATATTTTTATCCAACAAGTACATTAGTTACAGGTTATGATATAATATTCTTCTGGGTAGCAAGAATGATATTCTCAGCATTAGAACATACAGGTCAAGTACCATTTGACAAAGTATTTATTCATGGAATAGTACGAGATAGTTTAGGAAGAAAAATGTCTAAGAGCTTAGGAAATGGAATTGATCCATTAGAAATTATTACAAAATATGGTACAGATGCATTAAGATTTTCATTAGTTTTAGGAATATCACCGGGAAATGATATTAGATATATGCCTGAAAAATTAGAATCAGCATCAAACTTTGCTAACAAATTATGGAATGCATCAAAATTTGTATTAAGCAATATGCCAGAAGATGGCTCAAAATTAGCAGAAGATAAATTGCCAGAAAACTTAAATTATGAAGATAAATGGATTTTATCTAAATTAAATAAATTAGTTAAAGAAGTAACTAATAACCTAGAAAACTTTGAGCTTGGAATTGCAACACAAAAAGTATATGATTTTATTTGGAACGAATTCTGTGACTGGTACATTGAAATGGTAAAATCTCGTTTATATGATGAAAATTGCACAACAAAATTAGCTGCACAATATACTTTAAACAAAGTATTAAAAGATTCATTAAAATTATTACATCCAGTAATGCCATTTGTAACAGAAAAAATATATATGCAACTATATCATAATGATGAAAGCATAATGATTTCAAAATGGCCAGAATATACAGAAAGTTTATCATTTGAAAAAGAAGAAGAGCAAATAGAAAAATTAAAAACAATAATAGTTGGAATTAGAAATTTACGTACAAACTTAAATGTTCATCCAAGTAAAAAATCTAAATTGATATTTGTAACTAAAACAGCAAATGCTATGTTAAAAGAATCAAGTGCAATGATACAAAAATTAGGATTTGCAAATGAAATAGAGATACAAGAAAATAAAGAAAATATACCTCAAAATGCAATGTCAGTTTTAGCAGATGGAATAGAAGTATATATACCATTTGAAGAATTGGTTGATTTAGAAGCAGAAAAACAAAGACTACAAGGTGAAAGAGAAAAACTACTTTCAGAAGTTGCAAGAGGAGAAAAAATGCTTTCAAATCCTGGTTTTGTAAATAAAGCACCAGAAGCAAAAATAAATGAAGAAAAAGTGAAACTTGCTAAATACAAAGAAATGCTAGAAAAAGTTGAAGAAAGAATTAAAAGCATATAAAAAATAATGCCCAAATTTGGGCATTATTTTTGATTTGTCAATAAGAAAATTACATATTTTTACTTATTTAGGAAAATATTGACAAAAAAAATAGAGTATAATATAATGAACTAAATAAAGATTGGGAGAGTATTATGAATAGAACAAATGAAAAACTAAAAATTTTATTATGGGCACTATTAATGGTTATGATAGCAATTATAGCAATTTATGCTAGAAGGTTAATTATTATATATGATTTGACCAATAAAGCAGAAAAGAGCGCGGAGCTATTTGCACAAAATGCCTGTTATAAGATGACATACCATAGTGCGAGCCAAATAGCAATAAAGGAAACATATATAAAAGAGGATAAAACGTTAGTAAAGGTAAATACTTATAAAATAAATGGAGAAGATAGTGAATTAGTAATGTATAAATCAAAAGATGAAATTTTTGGATTATCTTCAAATGGAAAAGAAAAAAGAAAAATCTTTATAGGAAAACTGGAAGTAATGCCAACTAGTATTTGCTTAGATTTTTCTAAAGAAGAAATTAACCTAGCTTTATTTGCAAAAATTGAAAAAACAAAAATAAATAGCAAAGATTGTTATCTAATAAGAACAGGAACTACAGAGCAATTTATTGATGCTGATACAGGACTTACAATTAAGTTGATTGATAATAATGAGAATTCAACAACTGATTATAATATCAGTTTTGGAACTGTACAAGAAAGTGATATAACAAAACCAGATACAACAGGATATATAGAAAAATAAAATACAAATAAATAGAATGAGTTAATGCAAAAATAGCAAATATATAGTAATTATAATATAATTTCAAAAAATTACGACATAATAAAAATAGTTTGAATTTCATGTATAATAGAAAATTATATGTTTAAAAATAAAATTGAATAAGATATAATTCAAAAAAACAGAATAGTAAAACATTTTATACATTGTGCAATAGTAGAAATAGGTGGGAAGCTATATTAGAGAGATTTTTCGGATATGAAAGATTTTGAGGAGATTTCAAAAGAAGAATATGGCAACATTGCTTTTGTAAGTGATGAATTATTAGAGATTGTGGAATAAAGAATTTTTAGAATATGAAAAAATAATTGGAAAGATGTAGTAACTGGTAGCCTGTGGCTACCAGTTATTTGCGCTTTTTCCTCCTTAGTGTATCAAAGACTTCTTCATGTGTGTGGCATAAAAAATGTCGAAAACTTCCTAAAAAACGACAAAACTTCCTAGTCTTCACTCTAGTAATAAATTGGAAAAAAATGTATAATAAGACAAGTAAAACAATTAAAGGAGGTACACATATGACAAGTGAATTTGATGAACTAGATAATTGCCTATACATTCAAATTACAGAAGAAATAGACCATCATACCACAGAAATAATAAGGAGGAAAATGGATAATGAAATTACGAGATTTATGCCTAGAAAAGTTGTGTTTGATTTTAGTAAGGTTTCTTTTATGGACAGTGCAGGAATAGGACTTTTAATAGGAAGATACAAACTAGCTAAAATACTTGGAGGAGTGGCAGAAATAACAAATACAAGTAAATCAATTGAAAAAGTGTTAGAAATGAGTGGAATTACAAGAATAATTCCAATTACTCAAAATAGTAAAGTAAGTTAAGGAGGTACAAAATGAAAAGTAGATATGATAATGAAATGGAACTTCAGTTTATAAGTAAATCAAGAAATGAAGCTTTTGCTCGTATTACAGTAGCAGCATTTGCTGCACAATTAGATCCAACAATTGAAGAGTTGGCAGATATAAAAACTGCTGTATCAGAAGCAGTTACAAACTGCATAGTACATGCTTATGAAGATATAGAAGGAATAATAAAGTTAAGAGCCACATTGCTAGACAATGTACTTGAAATAGAAATTTCTGATAACGGAAAAGGAATTGAAGATGTAGAACTTGCAAGAAAGCCTTTATATACAACAAAAGGTAATTTAGAAAGGTCTGGAATGGGTTTTACAATAATGGAGAGCTTTATGGATGAAATAGAAATTCATTCAGTAGTTGGAATTGGAACAAAAGTAGTAATGAAAAAAAGAATAAAAAAAGAAGATAACGAAATAATAGAAGAAGAAAAAAATGCTCTAATCAATTAAGATAGGAGGCATTTTTTTATGCAAGAAGAATTTGATAATAAAATAGAAGACATTATAAAGGCACAGCAAGGTGACAAAGATGCTATGCAGTATTTAATTGACACTAATAAAGGGCTTATTTGGAGCATTGTAAAACGTTTTCAAGACAGAGGATATGAACTAGAAGATTTATATCAAATAGGTGTAATTGGCTTTATAAAATGCGTAAAAAGGTTTGACAGCAATTTTGAGGTACGACTATCTACATATGCAGTTCCATATATTTTAGGAGAAGTAAAAAGATATATAAGAGACAATGGCCCTATAAGAATTAGTAGAAGTCTAAAAGAACTTGCAATAAAGGTATTAGAAGCTAAAAATGAGTACTACAGAAAAACAGGACAAGAAGTTAAAATAGAAGAACTTGCAAAAATACTAGGAATTTCAAAAGAAGAAGTTACATTGTCTTTAGAATCATTCCAACCTATTTATTCAATAGATGAGCAATTAGGAAACACAGAAGATGATGGAGTTTGCTTACTAGATAAAATAGCAAACGAGGTTGATGAGGAAAATGTTTTAACAAATAAACTTTGTATACAGCAAGCTATTAATAATTTGAAAGATAATGAGAAACAGGTAATTCTTTTGAGATATTATAAAGGAAAAACGCAAACTGAAATTGCTAAGATTATGGGCATTACTCAAGTACAGGTTTCTCGTATAGAAAAACGAGTGCTAGAAAATATGAAAGTAAAATTAGCAATTTAATATTCATATTACTATGCTTAATATTATCAGGCGAATTGCACATAGAAAGGGAGAATAAATTGAAAAGATATTTAGCATATATTCTAATATTTCTAATACTATGTTTTTCCATTCCAATAATATTTACAAGCACAACAAAGCCAATCAATGCAAATAATACAGAAAATAAAGAAGAACCGCAAGCAGTTGTAGACTATGACTACAAGCAATACAAAACTGTAAAGTTATTACATACATCAACCAATAAAGTTGAAAAAATAGGGTTAGATGAATATTTATATGGAGTAGTAAGTAGTGAAATGCCAGCAAGCTTTGAAAAAGAAGCTCTAAAAGCTCAAGCCGTTGTTGCCAGAACCTATACTTTGTATAAAATTACAAATGGAACAAAGAAACATGAAAATGCAAATATTTGTGATTCTTCAACCTGTTGTCAGGCATGGATTTCTAAGGAAAAAAGACTAGAAAGATGGAAAGAAGAAAATAGAACCGAATATTGGAATAAAATTGTAAAAGCAGTAAGTGAAACAAAAGGAAAAATGATTACATATAATGGCAAACCAATAAATGCTTTTTTTCATTCTAATAGTGGAGGATATACAGAAGCTCCTCTAAATGTATGGGGAGGAAGCGGATACCCATATTTAAAATCAGTTGAAACATCAGGAGAAAACGCATATAGCCAATATTCATCAAAAGCAACCTTTACTAAAAAAGAATTTGAGGAAAAAATAAAAAAAGTCCACAGTAATTTTAAAATAGATTTTTCTAAAAAAGAATGTATAAAAATAAAAGAATATACAGAAGGCAATAGAGTTAAAACTGTACAAATAGGAAATTTAGAACTATCAGGAGTAGAAGTTAGAACATTATTAGGCTTAAGGTCTGCAAATTTCAAATTTACAATTGAAAAAAATAATATTATATTTGAGGTGATTGGATACGGACATGGAGTTGGAATGAGCCAAACGGGAGCAGATAGCTTAGCAAAACAAGGTAAAAATTACGAAGAGATAATTCATCATTTTTACACAAATGTAAAAATCCAAGATATTTAACATTTTTTGTATAAATTTCTCAAACTGGTCAATAATGATACTAAAGAAAAATTAAGGAGGAAATATTTTATGAGAAGAGATTATAGAAGAAGAAACGAGGATGGACTAGATACTAAAAAAATGTTATATATTACAGGAACCGTACTTGCATTAGCAGTAATTGCATTTGTAATAACCTTTTTTGTTTATGGAAATAAGTTGAATAAAACAAATGAACTAAGTAGAATAAATTCAAATACTTTAGGAACAATTATGCCAACAGAAGAAACAAGTACTTCATATGGAAAAACTGTAGACGAAATGCAAAATTCAATTGAAAATACTGAGAAAATTGCAATTAATACAAGCATTATACCAGACGAAAAAACAGATACAAAAAAAATAGACACTAAAACGGTAACTAAAAAAACAGAAACTAAGACTGAAACAAAAACAGAGCCAATTAAAGATCCAGTATTTAAAATGCCAGTTTCAGGGGAAATAATGAAGGAATTTGCTGATAATAAATTACTATATTCTAGCACCTTAGATGTTTGGACAACACATAATGGAATTGATATTGCAGCTGATAAAACAACTGTAGTAAAAGCAGCAGCAGACGGAACAGTTAAGTCTATAAAAAATGACCCTCGTTATGGAATAACAATTATTATTGAACATGTAAATGGATATAAAACAGTATATTCAAACCTTTTATCAACAGAGTTTGTAGTAGAAGGAGAAAAAGTTAAACAAGGACAAAGTATTGGTACAGTTGGAAATTCAGCATCTTTTGAAGTCTCAGATGAAGCACATCTTCATTTTGAAATATTAAAAAACAATAAACAATTAAACCCTGAATTATATTTTAAATAAAAAAACAAAAAAACTATTTACAAAATCCGACAAAAAATATATTATATAAGTATAATATATTTTAAAGGAGGATGTGTAAAATGAAAAGTGAAAAAGATTGGTTGACAACATTATTACTATGTATATTTCTTGGAGGATTAGGAGCACATAGATTCTATGCCGGAAAAATAGGAACAGGTATATTACAACTACTTACAGCAGGTGGTTGTGGAATATGGACTTTAATTGATCTTATTATGATTATAACAGGAAGCTTTACTGATAAAGATGGCAACTCAATTAAAAACGACTAAAATTATTTTATTTATTATAGTTAATATTATTCTTATAACAGTTTTATATATAATACCAACTAATAGTTCAATATTAGAAAACCTATGTATATATAAACTAATATTAGGAAAAGAATGTTGGAACTGTGGAATGACTAGAGCATTTTTATCAGTGCTACATTTTAACTTTAATTCAGCATTAAGCTATAATAATAAAGTGGTAATAGTGTTTCCAATGGCAATAGTAATATACCTAAATACATGGTATAAATACATTAAAAA